>JBMOMH010000173.1:0-7793 GCA_049323135.1 Actinomycetota bacterium | reverse complement strand
CGCCGCTGTGGCAGGCTGCTCCTGCACCGGCCCGGTCCCCCCTGAAGGCGCCCCACCCGGGCCCCACCCGAGCCCTATCCGGGCCCCACGAGGAAGAGAGCGCCGCTTGGACGAGAAGGACATGGGCCCGGACCTGGCCCGCATCCTCGTCACCGAGGACCGCATCCAGGCGCGGCTGGTCGAGCTGGCCGGCGAGATCGACCGCGACTACGAGGGCCGGGACGTGCTCCTCGTCGGGGTCCTCAAGGGGGCGGTCATGGTGATGGCCGACCTGGCCCGGGCCCTGCACGCCCCGGCCGAAATGGACTGGATGGCGGTGTCCTCCTACGGCTCGGGCACCAAGTCCTCCGGCGTGGTCCGCATCCTGAAGGACCTCGACGGGGACATCTCCGGCCGGCACGTGCTGGTGGTGGAGGACGTCATCGACTCGGGGCTGACCCTGTCCTGGTTGCTGCGTAACCTGCGCTCCCGGGGCCCGGCCAGCGTCGAGGTGTGCGCCCTGTTGCGCAAGCCGGACGCCGCGCAGGTGGCGGTGGACGTGCGGTACGTCGGCTTCGACATCCCCAACGAGTTCGTAGTCGGCTACGGGCTGGACTACGCCGAGCGCTACCGCAACCTGCCCTTCGTCGGGACCCTCGCCCCGCACGTGTACGCCGCCCGCTGACCACTCGGGGCGACCCGCCGCGCCCGCCGGACCGCCGGACGGAACAGGGGCTCGCGCCCGGGCGTTGCCCGAGGGCAGGGGTCGCGGGGCGGCGCGCCGTCGGTGGCGCGGTGTACCGTCGAAGGTGCCCTCCCGGGCGGCGCGTCCCCCTGGGCAGGCGGGGTAGTTTCGCCTCGGGAGCGCCGGCCGGCGCCCCGAGAACGGATCACGGCAGGAGGGACGGGGCGCCAGCCGCCCCGGGTCATGGACATCAAGCGCTATCTCCGCGGGCCGGTCTTCTGGATCGCCGTGGTCTTCCTGGTGCTGCTCGTGGGCAGCCAGATGTGGTCGTCCACGAGCGGGTTCAAGAAGGTCGACACCTCCACCGCCGTGACCGCCATCACCAAGGGGCAGGTCGAGTCCGCCAAGGTCATCGACAAGGAGCAGCGGCTGCAGCTGACCCTCAAGCCGGGCGAGACCCTGCCCGGGGTGACCGGGGACCGGGTGCAGACCCAGTTCCTGGCGACCCAGGGGGCGGCGATCATCCAGGATCTCCAGCAGAACCCGCCGCCCAAGGGCTACGACGTCCAGGTGCCGCAGCAGAACTTCTTCGTCAACCTGCTGTTCACCCTGCTGCCGATCCTGATCATCGTGCTGGTCTTCCTGTTCTTCATGAACCAGATGCAGGGCGGCGGCTCGCGGGTGATGAACTTCGGCAAGTCCCGCGCGAAGCTCATCACCAAGGACACCCCGAAGACCACCTTCTCCGACGTGGCCGGGGCCGACGAGGCGGTGGAGGAGCTGCAGGAGATCAAGGAGTTCCTGCAGAACCCGGCGAAGTTCCAGGCGATGGGCGCCAAGATCCCCAAGGGGGTGCTGCTGTACGGCCCACCGGGCACCGGCAAGACGCTGCTCGCCCGGGCGGTGGCCGGCGAGGCGGGCGTGCCGTTCTACTCGATCTCCGGCTCGGACTTCGTGGAGATGTTCGTCGGCGTCGGGGCGTCCCGGGTGCGCGACCTGTTCGAGCAGGCCAAGGCCAACGCCCCGGCGATCGTGTTCGTCGACGAGATCGACGCGGTGGGCCGGCACCGGGGCGCTGGGCTCGGTGGCGGCCACGACGAGCGCGAGCAGACCCTCAACCAGCTGCTGGTCGAGATGGACGGCTTCGACGTCAAGGGCGGGGTCATCCTCATCGCCGCCACCAACCGGCCCGACATCCTCGACCCGGCGCTGCTGCGCCCCGGCCGCTTCGACCGGCAGATCGCGGTGGACCGGCCCGACCTGCAGGGCCGGCTGCGCATCCTGCAGGTGCACGCCCGGGGCAAGCCGATCGACCCCAGCGTCGACCTGATGGCCGTGGCCCGGCGCACGCCCGGGTTCACCGGGGCGGACCTGGCCAACGTGCTCAACGAGGCGGCCCTGCTCACCGCCCGGTCGGACCGCAAGCTGGTCGACAACCCGGCGCTCGACGAGGCCATCGACCGGGTGGTGGCCGGCCCGCAGAAGCGCAGCCGGATCATGAGCGAGAAGGAAAAGAAGATCACCGCGTACCACGAGGGCGGCCACGCCCTGGTCGCCGCCGCCCTGCCCAACACCGACCCGGTGCACAAGATCACGATCCTGTCCCGGGGCCGGGCCCTGGGCTACACGATGGTTCTCCCGGACGAGGACAGGTACTCCACCACCCGGGCCGAGATGCTCGACCAGCTCGCCTACATGCTCGGCGGTCGGGCCGCCGAGGAGCTGGTCTTCCACGACCCCACCACCGGTGCGGCCAACGACATCGAGAAGGCCACCAGCGTGGCCCGGGCGATGGTCACCCAGTACGGCATGACCGAGCGGCTGGGCCCGATCAAGTTCGGCCGGGACAACGGCGAGGTGTTCCTCGGCCGGGACATGGGCCACCAGCGGGACTACTCCGAGGAGGTCGCCGCGGTGGTCGACGAGGAGGTCAAGCGGCTGATCTCCGCCGCGCACGACGAGGCGTGGGAGATCCTGGTGGAGAACCGGGACATCCTGGACAACCTCGTGGTGGCCCTGCTGGACAAGGAGACCCTGGACAAGGCCGAGGTCGCCGAGATCTTCCAGGGGGTGCGGCGCCGGCCCAACCGCCCGGCGTGGGTCGGTTCCAGCCGGCGCCAGGTCCCCACCCGGCCGCCGGTGCTGACCCCCAAGGAGCTGGCCGCGGTCAACGGCAACGGGTCCGGCCCCGACGAGGAGCGCAGCATGGGCCTGCCCGGGCCGACCGACGTCCCCGAGGACGTGCCCCGCCCGGGCCCCGGCGGCTGACGGCGGCCCCGGTGGTGCAACCGGTCAGCCTGCCCGGGGACGGGCGGGCCCGCCGGCCCTACGACGGGCCGCGGGTGGAGCGGGCGGTCCGGGAGCTGCTGCTGGCGATCGGGGAGGACCCGGACCGGGAGGGCCTGCTGCAGACCCCGGCCCGGGTGGCCCGGGCGTACGCCGAGATGTTCGCCGGGCTGTGGCAGCGGCCGGAGGACGTGCTCACCACCACCTTCGACGTCGGCCACGACGAGATGGTGCTCGTCAAGGACATCGAGGTGTACAGCACCTGCGAGCACCACCTGGTGCCCTTCCACGGGGTCGCCCACGTCGGCTACGTCCCCGGCCCTGACGGGCGGATCACCGGGCTGTCCAAGCTGGCCCGGCTGGTCGACGTGTACGCCCGCCGGCCGCAGGTGCAGGAGCGGATGACCGCGCAGATCGCCGACGCGCTGGTCCGCATCCTGGGCCCCCGGGGGGTCATCGTCGTGATCGAGGCGGAGCACCTGTGCATGAGCGTGCGAGGGATCCGCAAGCCCGGTTCGCGGACGGTCACCTCGGCGGTCCGCGGGCAGCTGCGCGACCCGGCCACCCGGGCCGAGGCGATGAGCCTCATCATGCACCGCTGAGCAGGGGCGGCGTCGACCCCTACGCTGGCCTCCCGTGACCCGCCCTCCTGCGCCCGGAAGGGAGACCGACCGGCGCCGGGCCCGGCCGTGGGTGCCCCGCCTGGCCGGTCTGCTCTGTCTCGCCGTCGGCCTCATGGACGTGGCCAGCGCGGTGTCCCCGCCGGTGCTGCGCCGCATCCGGGAGCTCGCCGAGCTGCTGCCCGGCATCCTCAGCACCACGGCGACCGCGGCCACCCTGGTCATCGGCATCCTGCTGGTGCTGCTGGCCCACGCCCTGTCCCGCCGCAAGCGGCGCGCCTGGCGGGCCGTGGTCGGCCTGCTCGGCTTCTCCGTCGCCGCCCACGTGGTGAAGGGGCTCGACCTCGGGGAGGCCTCCGTCTCCGCGGCGCTGCTCGTCGTCCTGCTGCTGCTCCGCCGGGAGTTCTACGCCCAGGGCGACCCGCGGACCCGCTGGCGGGCGCTGTGGGTGTTCCTGGGCCTGGCCGTCGCCGACGTGGTGCTGGGCCTGGCCATCGTGTCGGTCCGCCCTCGCCAGCTGCTCGGGGCGCCGGGTCTCGCCGAGCGGCTCAGCCACGTCCTGCAGGGTCTGGTCGGGGTCACCGGCCCGCTGCGCTTCCACAGTCCGCGGGTCGCCGAGGTGGTGTCCACCTCCCTGCTCGCCCTCGGGCTGCTCACCCTGCTGGTCACCGCCTACCTGGTGCTGCGCCCACCGGAGCCCGCCCCGCACCTGTCCGCCGAGGACGAGGCGGCGATGCGCGCGCTGCTCGCCGCGCACGGCTGGCGCGACTCGCTGGGCTACTTCGCGCTGCGGCGGGACAAGAGCGTGCTGTGGTCGCCGACCCGCAAGTCCGCCATCGCCTACCGGGTGGTGTCCGGGGTGATGCTGGCCAGCGGGGACCCGCTGGGCGACCCGGAGGCCTGGCCGGGGGCGATCGCCGAGTTCTGCGCGCAGGCCGACCGGCACGCCTGGGTGCCCGCGGTGATGGGCTGCAGCGAGCTCGGCGGGCAGGTGTGGGTGCGTGAGGCGGGTCTGCAGGCCCTGGATATCGGCGACGAGGCCGTGGTCGACGTCGCTGAGTTCAGCCTCGAGGGACGGGCGATGCGCAACGTCCGCCAGATGGTCAACCGGGTCGAGCGGGCGGGCTACGCCTGCCAGGTACGCCGGCTGCGGGACATCCCCCCGGCCGAGCGGGACCTGCTGCGCCGCCAGGCCGCCGCGTGGCGGCACAGCGAGACCGAGCGGGGCTTCTCCATGGCCCTGGGGCGGTTCGGCGACCCGGCCGACGGCGACTGCGTCGCGGTGACCGCGGTCCACCAGGAGACCCTGCGCGGGCTGCTGCACTTCGTCCCCTGGGGGGAGGACGGGCTGTCCCTGGACCTGATGCGCCGCGACGCCACCGCCGAGCCGGGCCTGAACGAGCTGCTCATCGTCGCCGCCCTGCGACAGGCCCCCGAGCTCGGCGTACGCCGGCTGTCGCTGAACTTCGCCGCCTTCCGCAGCGCCTTCGAACGCGGGGAACGGCTGGGCGCCGGGCCGGTGGTGCGCGCCTGGCGCCGGGTGCTGCTGTTCCTGTCCCGGTGGTTCCAGATCGAGTCGCTGTACCGGTTCAACGCCAAGTTCCAGCCCCGGTGGCTGCCCCGGTTCGTGGTCTACCCCGACGCCGGCGACCTGCCGCGGATCGCGGTGGCCGCGCTGGAGGCCGAGGCGTTCCTGGTGGTGCCCTCGCTGCTGCGCCGCCGTCGCCGGCGTACCGACCGCGAACCCAGCGACCTGGCCGCCGTCTAGGCTCGACGCGATGGACGCACCGCGGGGACCCGAGGGCCTGCCCGCCCGGCTGGCGGCGGCCGGCCGCTGCCTGGTCATGGGCGTGCTGAACGTCACCCCGGACTCCTTCTCCGACGGGGGCCGCTGGCTGGACCCGGCCGCCGCCTTGGGCCGCGGCGAGGAGCTGTTCGCCCAGGGGGCCGACCTGGTCGACGTCGGTGGGGAGTCCACCCGCCCCGGGGCCGGCCGGGTCCCGGTGGAGGAGGAGCTGCGGCGGGTGCTGCCGGTGGTCTGCGGGCTGGCCCGGGCCGGGGGTGCGGTCAGCGTCGACACCGTCCGCGCGGAGGTGGCCGCCGCGGCGCTGGACGCCGGCGCGGTGCTGGTCAACGACGTCAGCGGCGGCCTGGCCGACCCGGGGATGCTGCCGTTCGTCGCCACGGCCGGGGCGCCCTACCTGGCCATGCACTGGCGTGGGCCCAGCGCCGGGATGGACCGGCTGGCCGTGTACGACGACGTGGTGACCGACGTGGTCGCCGAGCTGGACCAGCGGGTCGCCGCGGCGCTGGCGGCCGGCGTCCGCCGGGAGGCGTTGGTGCTGGACCCAGGGCTGGGCTTCGCCAAGACCGCCGAGCACAACTGGGCGCTGCTCGCCGGGCTGGACCGGCTGCTCGCCCTGGGCCGGCCGGTGACCGTCGGCGCCTCCCGCAAGCGGTTCCTGGGCCAGCTGCTGGCCGACCCGGGCACCGGGGAGCCCCGGCCGGTGGGCGGGCGGGACGCGGCCACCGACGCGGTGTCCGCGCTGGCCGCCGCCGCCGGGGCCTGGTGCGTGCGGGTGCACGACGTGGCGGGCAGCCTGGACGCGGTGCGGGTGGCCGCGGCGTGGCGGGCCCACCAGCCGGCCGGGCCGCCGGTGGTGGGGGCGCGGGCCCGGTGACCGGCACCGTCGCGGCCGCGGTGGCCCAGGCCAACCAGGAGCTGTACGCCGCGTTCGAGTCCGCCGACCTGGACCGAATGTCCGCGCTGTGGGTCGACGCCCCGTGGGCGGACACCGCCACCTGCGTGCACCCCGGGTGGCCCCCGGTGCGGGGCCGCGGCGCGGTCCTGCGCTCCTGGGCGGTGATCATGGCGAACACGGCGTACATCCAGTTCGTGCTCACCGACGTCGCGGTGGAGGTGGCCGGGGAGGTCGCCGTGGTCACCTGCACGGAGAACCTGCTCACCGGGGTGGACGAGCGGCTGGGTGGGGGCCGGGTGGTGGCCACGAACGTGTTCCGCCGTACGCCGGTGGGCTGGCGGCTGTGGGTGCACCACGGCTCCCCGGTGCTCGCCCCCCAGGGGGAGGGGGCCGGCCCGACCGGGGGCGGGCCGGGATGAGCGGGCCGGACCGGATCGCGCTGCGCGGCCTGCGCGGGCACGGCCGGCACGGGGTGCTGCCCGCCGAACGGGCCACCGGCCAGGAGTTTCGGGTCGACGTGGTCGTCGCCCTGGACACCCGCCGGGCCGCACGGACCGACGACCTGGCCGACACCGTGGACTACGGGGACCTGGCCGGCCGGGTGGTCGCCCTGGTGGAGGGGGAGCCGGTCGCCCTGCTGGAGACCCTCGCCGCCCGGGTGGCCGAGGCCGCGCTGGCCGACCCCCGGGTGGTCGAGGTGGAGGTGACCGTGCACAAGCCGCAGGCGCCGCTGACCGTGCCGTTCGACGACGTGACCGTCACCGTGACCCGGGGGCGGGAATGAGCCTCACCCCCCGGCCGGCCCGGGCGGTGTTCGCGCTGGGCAGCAACCTCGGCGACCGGGCGGCCACCCTGCAGGGCGCCGTCGACGCGCTGGCCGACGCGCCGGGCATCACCCCGGTGGCGGTGTCACCGGTCTACGAGACCGCCCCGGTGGGGGGGCCACCGCAGCCGAACTACCTCAACGCGGTCCTGGTCGTGGACACGGTGCTGGCCCCCGAGGTGCTCCTGGACCGGGCCCGGGCCACGGAGGACGCCTTCGGCCGGGTCCGGGGGGAACGCTGGGGCGCCCGCACCCTTGACGTCGACCTGCTCGTCGTCGGTGACCAGGTGCGCGCCGACCCGGAGCTGACCCTGCCGCATCCGCGCGCCCAGGAGCGGGCCTTCGTGCTGCTGCCCTGGTGCGACGTGGCCCCGCAGGACGAGCTGCCCGGGTACGGCCGGGTCGCCGACCTGGCCGCGGCCGCGGACCGGGCCGGCGTGCGGCGTACCGGGGTCGTCCTGGAGCTGCCGGCATGAGGCCGACCCGGGTGCGCACCCTGCTCGCCGTCCTGCTGCTGGCCGGGGCGGCGGCCTGGGCGGGGCTGCGGGTGTACGAGGCGCGCACCGGTGGGGCGCTGCCCGACGTGCCCTGGTCCGCGCCGCTGGCGCTCCTCGGCGCCACCGCCGTGCTGTTGGCCCTGACCCTGAACCTGCGGATGCGGCTGCGCGCCCGGCGGGCGGCGCTGCGCTCGGCCCGGC
>JBMOMH010000172.1:0-7827 GCA_049323135.1 Actinomycetota bacterium | reverse complement strand
CGGCGGCCGCCGGCTCACCGCAGCCCCCGCAGCCGCAGCTGCCGGGGGCCACCGCGTCGATGGCCGCCCAGTCCTCCGCGTCGAGCACCGAGACGGCGGCCGGGAACAGGCCGTAGTCCTCCCGGTAGATGTGCTCGGCCAGCCGGTCGAGGATCCCCGTCACGGCCCCGCCCCACCCGGTGGGGCTGAGGTCCGCCGCGCTGATCGCCTGGTTCAGCCAGCCGTGGTCGGCCTCCAGGTCGGCCACGTGGTCGGCGAACTCGCCCTGGGCGGTCATCCGGGCGAACAGGCCGCGCTCCTCCCAGGTGACGTGCCGGTCGAGGACCCCCCGCAGGGTGGCGAACGTGGCCCGCGCCGCCGGCTCCTCCCCGGCAGCCAGCCGCTGGCGGACCTGGCCGGCCAGGTCGCTGATCCGGTCGTGCTGGTCCATCAGCCGGCCGATCGCGCCCTGCCGGCACCCGCAGTGGTCACACATGCCCTGGTCCCTTCCGTCCCGGCCACCGCCGGGCCCGCGGCCCGGCCGGCCCTCGCCCGGGCCGTCGCCGGGCACACCGACCAGCCTCACCCGCCGCCGCCGACCCGCCCAGGGCCGTTGGTCCCGGCCCGCGAGTCCCATCGGCCCGGCCCGGCGGGCCACCCCCGACCCTGGCGGTCCCGGGTCAGCCGCGCTGGCGCAGCAGGGTGCGCACCACCCGCAGCGCCACCGAGATCCGGGCCAGGTCCACCGTGTCCCCGTCCAGGATGTCCCCCAGCGTCGCCCGGGCGCGGGCCACCACGATCGGGTCCTGCGCCTCCCACGCGGCGACTCGCTCCGCCGGGTCCGCTTCCGCCGTGGACAGCAGCAGCTCGGCGGTGAGCGCGGCGTGCAGGCCGCCCAGCTCGTCACGCAGCGCGGCCCGGGCCATGGTGCTCCACCGGTCCGCCCGCGGCAGCGCGACGATCGCCTCCAGCAGCCGGCCCAGCCGCAGGTGCTCGCCCAGCGCGTAGTGCAGCCCCGCCACCTCGGCGGCCGGGCGCCCGGTGCGGCGTACCGTCTCGACCAGGCCCAGGGCGGCGTACGACGGCGCCAGCACGGCCACCCGCAGCGCCAGGTCCGCCGGCACCCCGGCGGACACCAGCCGGTCCCGCCGGGCCACCATCAGGTCGCGCTCCCGCCCGGTCAGCGCCTCGGGCAGCAGGCGCATCACCTCGGCCACGCCGTCCCGGAAGAACTCCACCGCGGCGGCGATGTCGATCGGCGGGCGCCGGTTGGTCACCAGCCACCGGGTGGCCCGCTCCACCACCGTGCGGCACTCCAGCCGCATCCGGGTGCAGGTGGCCGCGTCCACCCGGTCCTCCAGGGCCCGGATGGCCGCCCACAGCTCCTCCATGCCGTAGACGACGCGGGCCACCGTGTGCGCCCGGGCCAGCTCCTCGGCCGAGGCGCCGGTCTCCTCCCCCAGCCGCTGCCAGAACGTGGTCCCCGCGTTGTTCACCAGGTTGTTCACCACGCCGGTGACCACGATCTCCCGGCGCAGCGGATGGTCGTCGATCTGCGCCCGGTAGCGGTCCCGCACCGCGGAGGGGAAGTAGCGGTAGAGCTCCATCCGCAGGTAGGGGTCCTCGGGCAGGTCCGACTCCAGCAGCTCCGCCGCCAGCGCGATCTTGGTGTAGGCCAGCAGCACGCACAGCTCCGGGGAGGTCAGCCCCTGCCCCGCGGCCAGCCGGGCCGCGATCTCCTTGTCCGACGGGAGGAACTCCAGGTTCCGGTCCAGCAGCCCCCGCCGCTCCAGGGTGCGGATGAACCGGGCGTGCGCGTGCAGCAGGCTGGGCGCCTGGGCCAGGGCGCAGGCCAGCCCCACGTTCTGCCCGTAGTTGTCGTCGAGCACGTGCGCGGCGACCTCGTCGGTCATCTCCACCAGCAGCTGGTTGCGCTGCTTCTCGGTCAGGTCCCCGTCCTGCACCACCCGGTCGAGCAGCACCTTGATGTTCACCTCGTGGTCGGAGGTGTCCACCCCGGCGGAGTTGTCGATGAAGTCGGTGTTGAGGCGGCCCCCGCCGCGGGCGTACTCGATGCGGCCCCGCTGGGTCAGCCCCAGGTTGCCGCCCTCGCCGACCACCCGGCAGCGCAGCTCGGCACCGTCCACCCGCACCGCGTCGTTGGCCTTGTCCCCCACCTCCGCGTGCGACTCGGTGGACCCCTTGACGTAGGTGCCGATGCCGCCGTTCCACAGCAGGTCCACCGGGGCCCGCAGGATGCCGCGGATCAGCTCCGCCGGGGTCAGCCGCGTGGTGCCCTCGGGCAGGCCCAGCCGGTCGCGCACCGCCGGGTGCACCAGCACCGACTTCGCGCTGCGCGGCCACACCCCGCCCCCCGCGGAGATCCGTGACCGGTCGTAGTCGTCCCACGAGGAGCGCGGCAGGTCGAACAGGCGCCGCCGCTCGGCGTACGACGCCTCCGGGTCGGGATCGGGGTCGAGGAACACGTGACGGTGGTCGAACGCGGCCACCAGCTTCAGGTGCCGGGACAGCAGCATGCCGTTCCCGAACACGTCGCCGGACATGTCGCCGATGCCGACCACGGTGACGTCGTCGCGCTGGGTGTCCAGGCCCATCTCCCGGAAGTGCCGCTGCACCGACACCCAGGCCCCGCGGGCGGTGATGCCCATCGCCTTGTGGTCGTACCCGGCCGAACCGCCCGAGGCGAAGGCGTCGCCGAGCCAGAAGCCGTACTCCGCCGACACCGCGTTAGCGATGTCGGAGAAGGTGGCGGTGCCCTTGTCGGCGGCCACCACCAGGTAGGGGTCGTCCCCGTCGTGCCGCACCACCTGCGGAGGCGGCACCACCTTGCCCCCGACCAGGTTGTCGGTGACGTCGAGCAGCGCGCGAACGAAGGTGGTGTAGCAGGCCACCCCCTCGGCGAGAACTGCCTCCCGGTCCGCGGGGTCGGCGGGCGGCCGCTTCACCACGAACCCGCCCTTGGCGCCGACCGGGACGATGACCGCGTTCTTCACCGCCTGCGCCTTGACCAGGCCGAGCACCTCGGTGCGGAAGTCCTCCCGGCGGTCCGACCAGCGCAACCCGCCCCGGGCCACCGGGCCGAACCGCAGGTGCACCCCCTCGACCCGCGGGCTGTACACCCAGACCTCGAACCGGGGCCGGGGGGCGGGCAGCAGGTCGGCCAGCCGCTGCGGGTCGAGCTTCACCGCCAGGTACGCCTTGGGCCGGCCCTGCCCGTCCACCTGGAACGCGTTGGTCCGCAGCGTCGCCTCGACCAAGGCGAGGTAGCTGCGCAGGATCCGGTCCTGGTCGAGGCTGGCCACCTCGTCGAGGGCGCCGCGCAGCGCCTCGACGATGCCGTCGCTGACCTCGTCGGCGGCCTCCTGGTACGCCGGGGACAGCCGGGCCTCGAACAGCCGTACCAGCAGCCGCACGATGGGCACGTTCGACGCGAGGCACTGCTCGATGTACTCCTGGCTGAACGTCGTCCCGGCCTGCCGGAGGTACTTCGCGTACGCGCGCAGCACAGTGACCTGCCGCCAGTCCAGGCCGGCCCGCAGCACCAGGGCGTTGAAGCCGTCAGACTCGGCGTCGCCCCGCCACGCGGCGGCGAACGCGTCCTGGAACTTCTCCTTCACCCCGTCCACCGCGGCGCCGCCGTCCTCGGTCACCGGGTAGTGCAGGCCGAAGTCGTAGATCCAGGCGTGGCTGCCGTCGGCGCGCTCCACGCCGTACGGTCGCTCGTCGACCACGTCGACGCCCATCCGCTGCAGCAGCGGGAGCACCTGCGTGAGGGTGATCGGCTCGCCGAGCCGGTAGAGCTTGAACCGGCGCTGCCCGGGCAGGGCCCCGAACGGCTCGTACAGGTTCATCGCCAGCTCGCCGTCGGCCAGCGCCTCCAGCCGGCGCAGGTCGGCAACCGCCACCCGGGCCGGGAAGTCCTCCTTGTACGCCTCGGGGAACGCCGACCCGTAGCGGCGCAGCAGCCGGGCCGCGCTCTCCTCGCCGCACTGGTCGACCAGCGCCTCGGCGAAGTCGTCGGTCCACGACCGGGTCGCCTCGACCAGCCGGCGCTCCACCTCGGCCGCGTCGACCTCCGGCAGCGGCCGGCCCGGCGGCATGCGGACGACGAAGTGCAGCCGGGCGAGCACCGACTCGGTGACCCGGGCGGTGTAGTCGACGGTGTCCCCACCGAGCGCGTCGAGCAGGATCTGCTGCATGCGCAGCCGAACGTCGGTGGTGTACCGGTCCCGGGGCAGGTAGACCAGGCAGGACAGGAAGCGCCCGTAGTCGTCCCGGCGCAGGAACAGCCGCAGCTGCCGGCGCTCCTGCAGGTGCAGCACGGCCAGGACGATGGGAACCAGCTCGTCGGTGCTGGTCTGGAACAGCTCGTCGCGCGGGTAGGTCTCCAGGATCTCCAGCAGGTCCTTGCCACTGTGCGACTGCGGGGTGAACCCGGCGGCGTCCAGCACCTCGGCGACCTTGCGCCGCAGCACCGGGACGCGCAGCACGCTCTCGGTGTACGCGGCCGTCGTGAACAGCCCGAGGATGCGCCGCTCCCCGACGACGTTGCCCGCCGCGTCGAAGCGTTTCACCCCCACGTAGTCCAGGTACGCGGCACGATGCACGGTGGCCCGCGAGTTGGCCTTGGTGAGCACCAGCAGCGTCTTGTCCCGGGCGCGGGCGCGCACCGCCGGCGGCAGCTTCTCGAAGCTGCGCGACACCTCCTGGTCGGCGCGCAGGATGCCCAGCCCGGACCCGGGCACCGGGCGCAGCCGGTCCTCGCCGTCGACGGTCTGCAGGTCATACTCGCGGTAGCCGAGGAACGTGAAGTGCTCGTCGGCCAACCAGCGCAGCAGCTCCCAGGCGTCTGCCACCTCCGCGTCGGGCAGCGGCGGCGGCTGGGCGGCCAGCTCGTCGGCGACCCGCAGCACCGTCGCACGCATCTTGGGCCAGTCCTCGACCACCTCCCGCACGTCGCGAAGCACCCGGTGCAGGGCGGCCTCGATGTCGGCCAGGTGGGACCGGTCGGTCTCCCGGTCGATCTCGAAGTGCATCCACGACTCGACCGTCGCCTCCGGCGGCACCTCACCGACGGCCTCGCACACCTGCTGCAGCGTCCCGGTGATGTCCCGGACGACGTGCAGCTGCGGGTGGATGACCAGGTGGATGGCCCGGTCCTGACGGGTCAGCTCGTTGGTGATGCTGTCGACGAGGAACGGCATGTCGTCGGTGACCACCTCGACCACGGTGTGCCCAGAGGACCAGCCGTGCTCGTCGACGGTCGGGGTGAACGCCCGGACGTTGGCCCGGCCCTGCGGCCGCTGCTGCGCCAGCTGCAGCTGGGACACCGCCGCACCGAACACGTCGGCCGGGTCGCGGTCGAGCACGTCCTCGGGGGCCACGTGGCGGTAGTAGTGGCGGAGCAGCGCGAGGACCTCGCGGGGCTCCCGGCCGCTGCGCGCCCCCACCTCGGCTGCCCGGGCCAGCAGCGCCTCCTTGGCCTCGTCCAACCTGCTCCGCATGACCGGTCGCGCTCCCGTCACAGGTGGCTCCGCAGCTCCCACAGCAGCGGGTAGTAGTGCAGGCCCAGGCGGCTGCGGAGGTACGGCGCCCCAGTGGAGCCGCCGGTGCCCGACTTGGTGCCGATCTGGCGTTCCACCATGGCCACGTGCCGGGACCGCCACAGCGCCGACATCTCGTCGTGGTCCAGCAGCGCCTCGGCGAGGTCCCACACGTCGCCGTACGTGTCGGTGTCCCGGGCCACGGTCAGCAGCGCCTGGAGCAGAACCTCCCCGTCCCCTTCACCGTCCTTGACGGGCAGGCCGCGGGCGGCCAGCACCTGGCAGAAGGCGTCCCACAGACTGGGCTCGGCGAGGCGTCGGGCCAGTCGGGCCCGCTCGGCGGCGGACAGCCCCCGGAACCGGTCGAGGAAGCCGGGGTCCTTCGCCCCGGAGAGGAACTCGACCTCCCGGAACTGGGCAGACTGAAAGCCGCTGGCCGGGGCCAGGTGCTCCCGGAACCGGAGGAAGTCCTGCGGGGTCATCGTCTCCAGCACGGCGATCTGCTCAACCAGGACGCGCTGCACGACGTGCACCCGGTGCAGCAGCCGGCGCGCCTGGGCCAGCTCTCCGGCCAGCATCGCGTCGCGCGCCGCGGTGAGCTCGTGCAGCAGCTGGGCGAACCACAACTCGTACACCTGGTGCACGGTGACGAACAACAGCTCGTCGTGCACCACCGGGTCGCTGCGGGGGACCTGCAGCGCCAGCAGCTCCGGCAGCCGTAGGTAGCTGCCGTAGGTGAGCCGGGCTCCCTCCTCGCCGAAGGAGCGGTCCCGGGCAGCCGCCAGCGGCCCGCCCTGGTGCGGCGCCGGCTCCGTTGCCGTCACCCGGCCACCCTAACGCCCCCCGCTCCGCATGAAGGCGTCCTTCACTCCTCTCTAGCTAGCGGTCAGAAGGACGCCTTCATGCAGGGAGGGGGTCAGCCCACCTCGGCCAAGGACAGGGCCAGGTCCCGGCGCACCGCGGCGGACTCGCGGGCGGCCGCGCCCCGGCCGTCCCGTACCGGGAGCACCCGGTGCCCGCCGGACGGCTGCACCGTCACCGTCATAGCCGGCCGCTAGCCGCCGGAAGACCCGGACGGGCCGCGCCGCGGCCAACCGCGGACACCTGTCCGGTCGACCGCTGGTGCCCCGCCCCGCACCGCCTCAAGGCCGGGCCCGGCCGGCCGATGAACGGGACGACCGGTGGGAACCGGGAACGGCCGGTCGCGACGGGGAGGAGCAGCGGGGCGGTGAAGGTGCTCATCGTGGACGACAGCCGGGCGATGCGCCGGATCGTGGTCCGCACGCTGCGCCAGGCCGGCTACGGCCACCTGAGCCTGGTGGAGGCCGGCGACGGGACCGAGGCGTGGAACCTGATCCAGGACGAGCGGCCCGAGCTGGTGCTGTCGGACTGGAACATGCCCGGGATGAGCGGGCTGGACCTGCTGCGCGAGCTGCGCGCCACCGGGGACCAGGTGCCCTTCGGGTTCGTCACCTCCGAAGGGTCCGCACAGACCCGGGAGGAGGCCGAGGCGGCGGGGGCGCTGTTCCTCATCGCCAAGCCGTTCGACGCCGAGGCGTTCCGCGACGCCCTGGCCCCCGTGCTCGGCTGATGCCCGGCCCCGCCGGCTGGCCGGCGCACCCACCCGTCCCGGCCCCGCCGCGGATCCGGGACCTGCTCGCCGCCCTGCTCGGCCGCCCGGTGGAGGTGGCCGTCGACGTCCCACTGGTCCCCGCCCCGGACGAGCCGCACGTGCTCACCGTGTACCTCGACGACCGGCACCGGCTGGCCGCGGTCGGCGTGCTGGACCTGGCGCTGGCAGCGTACGCCGGCGCCGCCCTCGGCCTGGTCCCCGCCCCGGTAGCCCGGGAGCGGGTGGACGCCGGGCAGCTGCGCGGCGACCTGGCGGAGAACGTGGCCGAGGTGGCCAACGTGCTCGGCGCGCTGTTCAACCTGCCCGGCGCGCCCCACCTGCGGCTGCACCAGGTGTTCGCCCCCGGCGAGCTGCCGCCGGCCGACGTGAGCGTGCTGGCCCGCACCGTGGGCCGCCGGGTGGACCTGGCCGTGACGCTGGCCGGGTACGGCGCGGGCCGGCTCGCCCTGGTCTCCCGCGCCTGACGCCCGGCGCGGCGGGAGCGGCCGGAACGTCCCGGACGGCTCAGCGGGCGGGCTGGCCCTCCTGCGGCCGCAGCACGCCGGCCCGGCGCAGCAGCAGGTACACCTCGCAGCCCAGGCACAGCCCGAACGCCGCGTTGAGCAGCGCCGCGGCCAGCGCCAGGCCGACGGCCAGCAGGCCGACCACCGG
>JBMOMH010000171.1:0-7835 GCA_049323135.1 Actinomycetota bacterium | reverse complement strand
CCGCAGCCACCACGGCGCCGAGGACCGCGGTGCGGCGCGACCCGGTCCGGCGGGGCCGGCCGGTCCGCCCCCGGGGGGACGGGGTCGGCGGCGGGCCCAGCGGTGGCGCCGCCCAGGTGGTCGTGGTGTCGGTCATCGGGTCATCCTCACGGCTAGCGGCTAGCTGTCGGCTAGCTCAGCGGGGCGGTCGCGGGCGGCGGGGTGGCCGCCCCACCGCCGGCGGGGGTCGGCACTGGGGCAGCGCCGGTTCCGGTGGGAGCGCCGGTGAGCGCGGGGGCCATGAAGACGCGGGTGTTGATCGTCGCGGCGAGGCGGGTCTCCCCGGCCGGCGCCGCGGGCGCGGCGCTGGACCCCCCCGCCCCGGGGGACCCAGCGTCGGGGGCCAGCTGGAACCCGGTCACCAGCAGGGCCCGGGGCAGCCCCTCCAGCTGGGCGAAGAACAGCTTGAGCTGCGCGTAGCTGCCACGGACCTGCACGGTGACCGGGATGCCGTACAGGGGCCCCCCGCCGGCCGACCCCGCCGTGGGACCGGAGGCCGCCGAGCCGGCCGGCGCACCCGGCGTCGGGGCCGCGGTAGCCCCCGGCTGGGCCGCAGGCGCGGCCGGCGCGGCCAGGGACACCGGGCTGGCCGGGGCGAGGGAGACCAGGTCCACCCCGGCGGTGGCTGCGGCCGCCGACAGCGCGCGGACCAGGGCGGGCAGGGAGGGGTTGTCCGGCAGCAGGGTCTGCACCTTGCTCAGCCGGGCCGCAAGCTCAGGCAGCCGCGCGGCCTGCGCCTTGAGCGTGGCCAGGTCGGCCACCGCCTGCCGGTTGGCCTGCTGCTGCTGGGTGGTCTGCGCCCGCAGCTCGGCGGCCTTGGCCCGCTGCGGGGCCACCAGGAGGAACCACCCGGCGAGCAGGAGCAGGACGACGAGCACCGCCGCGCCCACGGTCCAGGTACGGGTTCGGGTCATCGGGGGCTCCCCGCCGGGTCGAAGCGGTGCGAGAGGTTCTTCTCGGTGAGCACCGCCGTCGAGGTGAAGTTGACGACGTCCTGGGTGCCGATCTTCGCCTTGGTGGAGCTGCTGAAGTAAGCGGCGGCGTAGCCGTTCTCGGTCTTCAGCGACTCCAGCCAGGCGGCCACGTCGTCGTGCGCCAGGCCGACGCCACTGAACTGCACCTGGCCGATCGCGCCGGCCGGCTGCAGGGGGTTCTGCGGGGCCGCGCTGGGGCCGGTGGTCCGGGTGCTGACGTCCACGTTCTCGGTGACCTGCAGCTGGGTGAGCCAGACCCGCTGCGGGATGGACAGGCCCAGGTTGTTCAGCACCTGCGACCACAGCACCTCCCGGCCCATGGCCAAGGTCAGCTGGGCGTCGGCGGCGGCGACCTGGCGCTGCACCGCGGGCACCTGCGCGTACTGCGCCTTCTGCGCCTGCAGCCGGGCGCCCTGGGCCTGGGCGTCCGCTAGGCGGGTCGCCGCGCCGCGGGCGTCGGCCGCGGCGAGGCTCCACCCGCCCCCGACGGCGACGACAGCGACCAGGACGGCCGCGCCCAGCACCGCCTGGGTGCGGCGGAAGCGAGCCTGCTCGGCGATCTCGGGCGGCAGCAGGTTGACCCGCGCCACCCCGCCGAGCAGCGTCGGCGGAGCCAGGTCGGTGGTGGGCGTGCTCACGAGGCGGCTCCCAGCGCCAGGCCCACCGGGACGGCGGCCAGCGGCTCGACGTACGCGATCTGCTCGGGGCGCAGGCCGGTCCGGCCCAGCCGGAGCGACTGCAGCGGGTTGCCGACCTGCACCGGGGTCCGGGTGGCCGCGCCGAGGCGGTCGGCCAGGCCGGCCAGCCGGGCCCCGCCACCGGTGAGGACCAGCCGCTCGATCGGCGGGGACCCGGTGGAGGCGGTGTAGTAGTCCAGCGAGCCCCGGACCTCGTCGACGAAGGCCGCCGCCGTCGACTCCACGACGCGCAGCGCGGCGGGCAGGTCCACGCCGGCGACGTCCGGGGTGCCCAGCGCGAGCTGCTGCTTGAGGGCCTCGGCCTCGGCGTGCGGGATCCCCAGCCGCTCGGCGACGGCGTCGGTGACGTCCTGCCCGCCCATCAGCAGGATGCGGACGAACCGCGGCACGCCGCCCTGGTGGACGATGATGTTGGTCACCCGGGCCCCGACGTCGACCAGCGCCTCCACGCGCTGGGAGAGCCCGAGGGCACTGGACTCGCCCACCGAGCGGAGCACCGCGAAGGAGGTGAGGTCGACCATCACCGGGCGCAGCCCGGCCTGGCGCACCGCGGCGACCGCCCCGAGCACCATCTCCCGGGAGGCGGCGACGAGCAGGCCCCGCAGCATCCGGGCGCCACCCTCGGCGGTGAACTCCTGCAGCGGGTGGAAGTCCAGCACCGCCTCCTCGACGGGCAGCGGGATGAAGTCCTGCACCTGGAAGCCCAGGGCGGCGCGCAGCTCGTCCGGCGGCAGCCAGGGCAGGTCGACCTGGCGCACGATGACCCGGCCGTTGGCCACGCCGAGCACGACCTTCTTCGTCGACAGCCGGGTCGCCGACCACAGCTCGCGCAGCGCCTCGGCCACCGCGTCGGGGTCGACGACCTCGCCGTCGCGGACAGCGCCCGCGGGCAGCGCGACCTGGCCGAACTTCTCCAGGGTGACCCGGCCCTTGCCGAATGACAGCTCTGCGGCGCGCACGCCGGAGGTCCCGATGTCGAGACCGATGGCGGGACGTCCTGCCACGTCGCCTTCCCCTCGCCGAGCGGCCAGATGCCGCGAGCAGCACCCCTACGGGCGATGTCACCGGTGGGCATCGGCTCGGCGGCAGCCCGCCTTGAGCCCCGAGTTCCCGGGCGTCACCCGGTCAGGCCACCGGTTGACCCACCGGTCGGGCCGCTCAGCTCAGCGCGGCGAGGTAGAGGTCGACCAGCCGCTGGCCGGTGACGACGGCGAGCAGGGCGCCGAGCAGCATGAACGGGCCGAACGGGATGGCGGTACGCCGGTGCGCCCGCCCGACCAGCAGCAGGCCGACGCCGGCGAGCGCACCGACGACGAGGACGCCGTAGCCGAGCCAGCCCAGGTACAGGCCGAGGACACCGGCGAGCTTCACGTCGCCGAGGCCCATCCCGGCCGGGTAGACCAGGACGAGCAGCAGGTAGAACGCGAAGAGGGCGACCATCCCGGCCAGGGCGCGCAGCAGGGCACCGAGGTCGTGCTGCCACAGCGCCGCGGCGCCCAGCAGCACCAGCCCCACGACGTACGTCGGCAGCGTCAGCACGTCGGGCAGCCGCCGGACGTCCAGGTCGATGACGGCCAGGGCCACCCCCACGGCGCCGAGGACGAGGTACGCCGGCAGCGCCGGGACCGGCCCGAGGGCGGCGGCCAGCAGTGCGTACACGGCCGCGGTGAGCAGCTCCACCAGCGGGTAGCGGGGGCTGACCGGCGCCCGGCAGTCCCGGCAGCGGCCCCGCAGCAGCAGCCAGCCGAGCACGGGCAGGTTGTCCCGCGCCCGGATCTGGTGTCCACACGCCGGGCAGCGGGAACGGGGCCGGACCACCGACTCGCCGCGGGGCACCCGGTGGGCGACCACGTTGACGAACGACCCCACGAGCAGGCCGAGGACGGCGCCGCCGGCGACCAGGGCGATGGACACGGGGGCAGGCTAGCCAGCCGGCTCAGCCGGGGTAGGCCGGCTTGATCTCACCGAAGGTCTTCGGTCCCCAGGTGGAGCTGACCGGGTCGAGGAAGTACGGCGGGGGCGCGTACCGCAGCCGGGTGTCGTACACGTAGTCCTTGTAGTAGCCGCTGGGAGCCGTCGTGCCCACTGGTCCCCGGTAGCGCTGGGAGAAGGAACCGAACAGGGACAGTGTGCCCAGCGATGAGCCGATCTGGTACATCTGCACGGTGAAGCTGTGCTGCAGGGTGAGGATCGCCGCGTTGATGACCGGGTCCCGGAACACGGTGCCGTTGGGCCGGTTGAGGTTCTGCCCGGCCGTGCACACCCCGCCAGACGTGCGGGTGCACTTCACCGGGTGGTAGACCTTCACGCTGTTGTTGGCGATCAGCCCCAGGGTGTCGATACCGGAGGGCCCTCCGGCATAGGTGAGGTTGCCGGTGACGACGACGTTGTTGTCGGCGGACAGCGTCACCTTGCCCCGCAGGGTCCCCTCGACGTACACGGTGCCCGACCGGCAGTCGGACTCGCGCAGCGTGCTGTTGAAGTCGTTGGCCACCGGCAGGCCGTCCCCGATGCTGCCCACCGGGCAGGCTCCGGACCGGGGGTTGGTCTGGGTGGCGGGGACGTCCTGCACGTAGATGACGTTGTTCTGCGGGACGCTGAGGGTCTGCGGCCAGGGGGCGCTCGGGTTCCCGCAGCCCAGGTTGAGCGAGGTGCTCCAGGTGCTCCACACCTTCATGGTCCCGTCGGGGTTGAAGACGAGCCGGGTGGGACCGGTGTAGAGGCACCCCGGGGTGGCGGTCTGGGCTGGGTCGACATACTGGCGCAGGCTGCCGATGCTGCTGGGCAAGGTGATGACGTCGCGGAAGTTCAGGCCCTTCTCGAAGGTGGGCGAGGTGGAGCCGTTGGGACGGTAGCAGCGGTTCGGCCACCGGGACGGGGTCGTGACCCCGTTGCAGGCCGGCCAGGAGGTGGTGACGGGGCCCTTGAACACCGGGCCTGGGTCGCCCAGCATGAGCATCGCGTCGTTGCTGTGTACCGGCCCGTTGAGGGTGTCGCCACCGATGAAGTTGATGTCGGAGCAGTAGCTGGTGTCCCGACCGTCCCAGTAGTGCTTGGAGCACCGGGCCTGTGCGGTGCTGTTGTTGTAGCCGTAGACGGCCTCGTTGGAGGGGTCGACGGTCTCGAAGTCGGTGAAGTACAGGAACTCCCCGAAACCGCCATGGCGCAGCGACACTTGGACCGTCCGCGTCACCTTGCCCACCCTCCCGGTGGAGGTGATGAGCACCACGCCGTCGACTGGTGTGCTGCTCAGGTCCAGGTCGTAGTGGAACGAGGCGGCGCTCGACCCCGGTACCGGCACCCACCCCACCGGCGTGCCGGCTCCCCAGCCGCAGGGCACCGGGCTGGTCGGCCAGGGGCGCTGCCAGGCCGGGTTGGTGCAGTCCCAGTTCGACGGGGTGCTCGAGTAGCCGGGGTAGGTCTGCCAGTAGGTGTCGTTCTTGTTCATCCGGGCCAGCAGGTCGTCGACCCCGGCCCGGGCCGCGGCGAGCGCCGCGTTGTAGTCCTGGTCGCGCCGTGACCCTACCTGGGTCTGGATGGCGTAGCCGAGGGCGCCGGTGACCACCGTGGTGAGCACGAACATGGCGAGCAGCACGGTGAGCAGGGCGTATCCCGACTCGTCGCGCCGGCGACGCAGGGTGCGGAGCATGCTGCGGCCCCCCATCATGGAGTCGGGGTCGGGGTGACGACGATGTTCACCTCGGAGTTGGGCAGGGCGACTCGCTGCACCACCGTCGTCCCGGGCGTGCCATACGCCGTGCTGGTCCGGGCGGTGAGCGTCACGTCGATGCTGTTGATCTTCGCGAGGTCGTTAGCGGTGAGCGGCAGCGGCGTGAGCGTGGCCCCGTCGGCGGCGTAGTAGGTGAACAGCGGTGGCGAGGGCCACAGCAGGCCCCGGCCGAGCACCCGGGTCCGAACCTGGCAGCCCGGTCCGGGCGCGCAGTAGGTGTACTGGCCGGGGGTGCCGGTGGGGATCGGCGGCTGCACCGTCTCCACCAGGTTGCCGAGCCCGGTGGCCGGGTCCTGGACCAGGGTGAAGGAGACCTTGCTGGGCCCCAGACCGCTGCCGCCGAGGGCCACGTCGTTGTTGAGGTTGGCGTAGAAGCTCACGGTGGTCGCGCCGGCCACCGTCACCGCGCTGGCCGCGCAGCTGGCGCAGGACTGGCCTTGCGCCTGCAGCTGGCTGGGCAGCACGGCGGTGCGCAGCTCCTTGGCGACGGCCTCCATCGCCACCCGGGTCTGCGCGGTGTTGTCCAGCCGGATCGCGCTGCTGCCGCTCTGCCGCTGGCCGAGGATGAGGGTGGACAGGGTGATGCCCAGCACCAGGCTGGTGAGCACGACCACGACCAGGGTCTCGACCAGGCTGATGCCCCGGTCATCGCCCCGGCGGGGCCCGGCCGGCGCCATCAACTCACCGCCACGGTGGCCATGCCCGGCGGGTCGCCGCGCAGCAGCGTCGCGTCCGGCCAGGTCCCCCCGGCGGGGACGCGGCTGGCGACCTGCAGCTGCCAGGTGCCCCAGGGCAGCGCGGACCGGACCGTCCCGGTGCCGTCGGTGTTCCCCAGGGTGACGGTCCGGCCGGCCGCGCAGCTGGAGTCGGCGGCCTGCACCGCGAGGACCGTCGCGCCCACGACGGGGAACCCCCCGGAGGTGACCGTGACCGCCAGCCCGCCGAGGTCGACGGCCGCGCTGCTCGTCGCCCCGGGGGTGACGGCGACGGCGGCGGCGCGCGTCCGGCCGGTGTACTGCGGGTCGTTACCGAGGCAGTCTCCGGCCCACAGCGTGTATCCGCTGGCGAACGGCCACAGCGCATCGAGGCTGCGGGAGGCTCCGCTGCCGGCACGGCTGATCGACCCGAGGGGAAGTCCGTTGTTGCCCAGGGAGACGGGGAAGTCCAGCGTCTGCGGCAGGGCGTAGCCGCTGGGCGGCTGCAGGGTCGCGCTGATCGTGGCCGCGCGGTCGTAGTCGAAGGAGCCCTTCCACATCAGGGCGGGCTGCACGCTGGCGGTCTGCACGGGGGTCGCGTTGCCGGCCCGGTCGACGTAGCCGGGGTCGGCGACACCGACCTGGTAGGAGCCGGGGAGCAGGAAAGCGAACAGCACGCACCCGTCCGGGGCGCTCACCCCGCTGCGGGTGCCGCTGGGTCCCCCGGAGATGGTGACCGTGTGCCCGCCCGCCGGCCTGCCGTCCCGGTCGAGCACCTTGACCCCGATGTGCCCGGTGGTGCTGCTGTAGGTGCCCTTCGGTGGGGTGAGGATGGTGTCCGACCGCACCGCCGGGATGGTGCCCATCCCGGGCCAGGTGACGGTGACGCTCACCTTCAGCGAGGACAGCTCGGCGCTGCTGCCGTTGTCGCAGGGGCTGGCCGGGGCGCTGGGGCCGACCGACGTCCACTGGGCCGTGCGGGTCACGGTGTAGGCGACGTTGTCGAGCACCAAGGGCGCTCCCGGAGTGCCGCCGGGCAGCGGGTCCGGGTTGACGACCGTGTTCAGGGTGATGGAGTTGGGACCGAGGTTGGGGTTGACGAACTGGTCCCGCACGATCTCCAGCTCCCGGGCGGCCAGGTTGGCCGCGCCGACCCGGTTGCGGTCGCTGCGCGTCGTCCCGACGGCGTAGTTCAGGGTCGTCAACGCGGCCGCGGCGAGCAGCCCGAAGACGACGATGGCGACCATCAGCTCGACGAGGCTGAAGCCCTCCTCGCCGGTCCTGGGGTGCGGCGCGGTCATCGGCATCCCCGGTCAGAACGCCGTCGGGGACCGGGTGGCGCAGGACCCGCCGGCCGGCCACGCGGTCGGCCAGCCCCGCACCGGGGCCTGCAGGCCGCCGGCGTCGGAGTCGTAGACGAGGTAGCTGCCGCCCCGGGCCCGAGTGACGATGCAGTAGCCGGTGGCGCCGTTGGCCGCCGCCTTGGTGACGACCTGAGGGGTGGGTCGGAAGGCGTCGAACGGGGCGGGGTTGGTGGCGCTGGTGGAGTCGAAGTCGACGTACGAGGGGGGCGCGGAGTCGATGAGGTAGGTCTCCTCCAGCGCGGCCACGTTGCGCGCGTCGGACTTCGCCTGCGCCTCCCAGCCCTTGCGCCGCTGCTCCAGGTAGGTGGGGATGGCGATCGCGGCCCGGATGCCGA
>JBMOMH010000170.1:0-7847 GCA_049323135.1 Actinomycetota bacterium | reverse complement strand
GCACGCCCCTGACCGGGTGGACCGGCTGGTGCTGTGCTGCACGTCGGCCCGGCTGGGCCCCCCCGAGGACTGGCTGGCCCGGGCCGCCACGGTGCGCGCCGAGGGGGCCGGGGCGGTGGCGGAGGCGGTGGTTGGCCGCTGGTTCACCCCCGGGTACGCCGCGGCGCACCCGGACACCGTCGCCCGGATGCGGGCGACGGGGGCGGCGACCCCGCGCGAGGGGTACGCCGGGTGCTGCGAGGCGGTCGCCGCGATGGACCTCACCCCCGCGCTGGCCCGGGTCCGCGCGCCGACGCTCGTGGTCGCCGGCGCGCAGGACCCGTCCACCCCGCTGGAGCACGCGCAGCGGCTGGTGGCGGGCATCCCCGCGGCCCGGCTGGCCGTCCTCGACCCGGCGGCGCACCTGGCCACCGTCGAGCAGGCCGACGCGGCCACCCGGCTGCTCCGGGACCACCTGACCGCCCACCCTCCGGAGGCGACGTGACGAGCGACCCGCGACGGGACGCCGGGATGGCCGTACGCCGGGAGGTGCTCGGCGACGCCCACGTCGACGCCACGGTGGCCGCCACGACACCGGTCAGCGCCCCGTTCCAGGACTTCATCACCCGCTACGCCTGGGGCGAGGTGTGGACCCGGCCCGGGCTGGACCGGCGCACCCGCAGCGCCATCACCCTTGCCGTGCTCACCGCGCTGCGCGCCGAGGGGGAGATCGCCATGCACGTGCGGGCGGCGCTGCGCAACGGGCTGACGCCGGCGGAGATCGGCGAGGTGCTGCTGCACACCGCGGTCTACGCGGGCGTGCCGGCCGCGAACGCGGCGTACGGCGTCGCCGTACGCACCCTGGCCGAGGAGGGGGTGCCCGAGGCCCGGCCCGGGGTCGCTACGGAGGCGCCGGGGCCGGCGGGCGGCTAGGGTGCCGGGCAGCCGGCGGCCGCAGGGGGCCGCGGGAGGAGGGGCGGAGGTGCCGATGGCCGGGACGCCCCGGGGGGCGCACTTCGTGCAGTCCCTGGAACGCGGGCTGGCCGTGGTCCGGGCCTTCGACGCCGAGCATCCCGAGCTGACCCTCAGCGACGTGGCCCGGGCCACCGGGCTGACCCGGGCGGCGGCCCGGCGGTTCCTGCTCACCCTCGCCGACCTGGGGTACGTGCGCACCGACGGGCGGCTGTTCTCGCTCAGCCCGCGGGTGCTCGACCTGGGCTACGCCTACCTGTCCAGCCTCAGCCTGCCGGAGGTGGCCGAGCCGCACCTGGAACGGCTGGTCGCCGAGGTGCACGAGTCCTCCTCGGTGTCGGTGCTGGACGGGAACGACGTGGTGTACGTCGCCCGGGTGCCCACGTCCCGGATCATGGCGGTGTCGATCAGCGTGGGCACCCGGTTCCCGGCGTACGCGACGTCGATGGGCCGGGTGCTGCTGGCCGGCCTGCCCGACGACGCGCTGGAGGCGTACCTGGCCCGGGCCAGCCTGGACCGGCTCACCCCGCGGACGGTGACCTCGGCGGCGGCGCTGCGCACCGAGCTGCGGCGGGTGCGCGCCCAGGGCTGGGCGCTGGTCGACCAGGAGCTGGAGGAGGGTCTGCGCGCGGTGGCCGCACCGATCCGGGACCGGGCCGGGCAGGTGGTCGCCGCGGTGAACGTGTCCGGGCACGCCAGCCGGTGGCCGCTGGAGTCGGTGCGCCGGGACCTGGTGCCCCCGCTGTTGGCCACCGCCGCCCGCATCGAGGCCGACTTCCGGGTGGCCGCCCCCCGCCGCCCCGCCCCCGCCCCCGCCCCCGCCCGGATGACCATGTAGACATGGTCACCGTCGACCTTGCCTGGCCCGCGCGCCGTGCAAGGGCCCCGGAAACCGTGCAAGGTCCCGGGGAACCGCCAACCCGCAGCGCCAACCCGCAGCGCCGAAGGAGACCCGTGATCGATCTGGACGTGCACAAGGGGTTCGCTGGCCTGCTCGGGCTGGAGTTCCTGGAGGCCACCGGCGACCGGGTCGTCATCCGCTGGCGGGTACGGCCGGAGCTGCACCAGCCGTACGGGATCCTGCACGGCGGGGTGCACTGCGCGGTGGTCGAGACGGCGGCCAGCGTCGCCGGCGCGCTGTGGCTCGGCGAGGCCGGCCAGGTCGTCGGGGTCGCCAACCAAACCGACTTCCTCCGGGCGGTGCGCGACGGGGAGCTCACGGCGACCGCCGTCCCGGTGCACCGGGGGCGCAGCCAGCAGCTGTGGCTCGTCGAGATCGTCGACGAGCGGGCCCAGCTGGTGGCCCGTGGCCAGGTCCGGCTGCAGAACCTGCGCAACGCCGACGCCCTGGGGGGCTGAGCCGGCGGCGGGTCGCCGACGCCGAAGACCGGATCGCCTCGCTCGGCCTTCCCGGTCGATCGACGGGCGAGCCACCCCTTAGGTTAGCCTAACCTAATGACCGCTACCGCCCATGTTCCCCAGGCTGACCCGCGGGAGCGTTGCGCCGCCCGCCGGGGAGGCCCTCCGCCGAAGACCCGGCAGGCGTGGGCGAGCCTGGTCGTCCTCCTGCTGGTCGTCACGGCCGCCGCCCTGGCCAGCCTTGGCCTCGGCAGCCGGCCCCTGCCCCTGACGGACGTGCTCGCGGCACTGCTAGGACAGGACGCCGGCGACGCGTCCATCATCGTGTGGGGCCAGCGGGTGCCTCGTACGCTTCTCGGTTTGCTCGTGGGGGCTGCGTTGGGCATCGGAGGGGCGGTGGCCCAGTCGCTGACCCGCAACCCACTTGCCGACCCCGGGCTGCTCGGTGTGTCCGCCGGCGCGGCCCTGGCCATCGTCGGCGGCAGCTTTCTGTTCGGGATCACGACGCTGGCCCCCCAGCTGCTGCTGGGCGGGCTCGGCGCGGGACTGGCCGGCGCCGCGGTGCTGGCGCTCGGCACCCGAGCGACCGTGGCAGTCACCCCACAAGGCCTGGCCCTCGTTGGTGTCGCGACTGCCTCGGTCCTCGTGTCGGTCTCCGCCACGCTCGTGCTCCTGGACGCCCAGACCCTGGACGAGTACCGCTTCTGGATCGTCGGGTCGCTCGCCGGACGAGGTCGCTCGGCCCTGCCGGTCCTCGCGCCGGCCGTGCTGCTGGGGGCCGCCCTGGCCCTGCTGGCCGCCCGCACGCTGGACGCCTTGGCGCTCGGAGACGACGTCGCACGAGGACTCGGCATCCGCCTCCGGCGGGCCCGGCTGTTCGCCGGCGGAGCCGTCATCCTCCTGACCGGCGCGGCAGTGGCCGCCGCCGGCCCCATCGGCTTTGTTGGCTTGGCCGTGCCGCATGCCGCCCGGGCGCTCGCTGGACCCCGGACGGCGTGGCTGCTGGCCCAGTCAGCCGGGCTCGGCGCAGGCCTGCTGGTCACCGCGGACGTGGTCGGCCGGGTCGTGGTGCGGCCGAGCGAGTTGCCGGCGGGTGTGGTGACGGCGCTCGTGGGAGCCCCCGTCGCCTTCCTGCTGCTGCGCCGGGAGCGGATCCGGACACGGGAGGGCCTGTGACCCAGGGGAGGGGCGACCGGGTGACGGGCATCCGCTGCGGCGGAGATCTGATGGTTTCCCTGGCTGGTGGCCGGATCCAGGTGATGCTGCGGCGGCGAACCGTTCCGCTCATCTTGGCACTCGTCGCCCTCGTGGTGGGACTGGCTCTGCTGGGCACGGCGCTGGGAACTGTCGCCCTGGCGCCAGCTGAGGTGCTATCCGGCCTGCTCGGCAGCGCGAGCCGGACGGTGACGCTGACCGTGCAGCAGTTCCGGCTGCCCCGGACGGTGGTAGCGGTGGAGGCCGGGATGGCGCTGGGACTGGCCGGCTCGCTCACCCAGGCGGTCACCCGGAATCCACTGGCCTCCCCGGACGTGCTGGGTGTCACGAGTGGGGCCAGCGCGGGAGCGGTGGCCGTGCTCCTGGCCGCTGGCGGCGCCTATGTCGGGTACGCCGGACCGGCCGCCGAGCTGTCCCGGCTCGGGGTGCCCCTCGGCGCCCTCGCGGGTGCCCTCCTCTCGGCCGCACTGGTGCTCACCCTGAGCGCCCGGCGGATCGGCGGTATCCCGGAGATGCAGCGCGTCGTGCTCGTCGGCATCCTGGCCAACGCCGTGTTCCTGGCCCTTGTGCAGTGGGGCCTGACCGTCGGCGACGTCGACCAGGCGGCCAAGGCTGCGGTCTACCTCACCGGCAGCCTCAACGGACGCGGCTGGGAGCAGACGCTGGCCTTGACCGCGTCCCTGGCGGTGCTGCTCCCGGCCGCGCTGGCCTTCCGCCGGCCCCTGGACGTCCTGGCGCTGGGCGAGGAGGCGGCGGTGACACTGGGCGTCTCGCTACGCCGGGTCCGGCTGGCCCTGTTCGCCGTGGCCTTCTCTCTGGTGGGCGTGGCCGTCGCGGCGGTCGGACCCGTGTCCTACGTGGCCCTGCTCGCTCCCCAGGTGGCCCGACGGCTGACTGGTACGGCGGGAACGGCGCTGCTCGCGCCGGCCCTGGTCGGGGCCGCCCTGCTGCTCGCCGCCGACCTGGTGGCGCGCTTCGTGATCCCGGGCACCGAGCTCCCCGCCGGCGCCGTGACCGCCCTGGTCGGGGCCCCCCTGCTGCTGGCACTGGTCCTCCGGCCGGTGGCCCGGTGACGGGGGACGGCGTCACCGGCGGGCGGGACCGCCAACCCGTCGCCGCCGCGCTGCGCGCCGACCGGTTGTCGGTGGGCTACCGACCAGGCCAGCCGGTGACGGAGAACCTCGACCTGGACCTGCCGCAGGGCCGCGTGTCCGCGATCATCGGGCCCAACGGCTGCGGCAAGTCCACCCTGCTGCGCGCCTTGGCCCGACTGCTCGCGCCCCAGACGGGTCAGGTGCTGCTCGACGGCGAACCCCTGCACCGGCTACCCACCCGAACCGTGGCCCGTCGCCTCGGCCTGCTACCCCAGGGCGCGGTCACCCCTGCGGGACTGACCGTCCGGGAGCTGGTACGCCGGGGCCGGATCCCCTACACCTCGCCCTGGCGGCAGTGGTCCCCGGCCGACGAAGCCGCCGTGCAGGAGGCCTTGGTGGCGACGGGGCTCACCGGGCTCGCCGAAGCCCCGGTCGACACCCTGTCCGGTGGGCAGCGCCAGCGAGCCTGGCTTGCCCTGGTCGTGGCCCAACAGACTCGGGTACTCCTGCTCGACGAGCCGACCACCTACCTCGACCTGGCCCACCAGCTCGACGTCCTGGACCTGGTGCGAGACCTGAACGCCAGACACGGAAGCACGGTCGTCATGGTGCTGCACGACATCAACCAGGCGGCCCGCTACGCCACGCACATCGTCGCCATGAAGGACGGCCGCGTGTTGGCCCAGGGCACCCCGGCCCAGGTCGTCACCCGGCGGCTGATGGAGGAGGTCTTCGAGGTCACCTGCCAGGTGGTGGACGGCGCCGACGGCGTGCCGTTTGTCGTACCGCTGGCTCGCGCTTCGGCGCCGTAGGAGGCCGCCGGGGAGATGGCCGCAGGCGTCCGGCGTCCCGGCTGAGAACCGGAGCGGACCGGAGTAGACCGGTACCAGCGCCGCAGGTAAGGTATGCCTTACCTAACTTTTTCCCTGAAGGGCGGACGATGCGATCCCCACGACTCCTGGCACTGACCGGCCTGTTGGTCGCCACGGCCGTGCTGGCGGCCGGCTGCGGCAGCGGCGCGGCGACCCAGCCGGCCGCGACCGGTGCCCCCCCGAGCCAGGGCCAGGGCGGCTTTCCCAAGACGATCATGCATGACAAGGGGACCACGGTCCTGCCGGCGAAGCCGCGCCGCGTCGTGGCGCTCGACCCGAGCCTGGTCGCGGCCGTGCTCGTGGTCGACGGCCCGCTGGTCGGAGGCATCCCCAACTACACGGGACGCACCGGCCCCTCCTATCTGGGTGACGCGGTAAAGGGCGTCACGGACGTGGGCCCCTTGACCAGTCCGAACCTTGAGGCCATCGCCGCGCTGCAGCCCGACGCCATCGTCTCGGCGACCGTTCGCCACGACGCCCTCTACGACGAGCTCAGCAAGATCGCACCGACCGTCTTCGTGAAGACCACCGGTCCGCAGTGGCAGGAGAACATCACCACGATCGGGGACGTCCTCGGCGCAGAAGACAAGGCCGCCAAGACGCTAAGTGACTACCGGCAGCGGGCGGCCGCGGTCGGTGCGGCGGTCAACGCCAAGGCCAACCAGCCGACCATCTCCGTCGTCAACTTCCGGAATGGCCCGACCCGGCTCTACCGGAAGGCCTCCTTCAGCGGGAAGATCTTGCAGGACATGGGCCTGGCGCGCCCGCCCAGCCAGGACGTCGCCGACTTCGCTGCCGAGATCGGCGAGGAGCAGATCCGGCAGGCGGACGCAGACGTCGTCTTCATCGCGTCCAGTACCGGTGGCCAGAACGCGCAGGAACGGTTCAGGCGCAACCCGCTCTGGGGTCAGCTGAAGGCGGTGCAGAACGACCGTGTCTACGACGTCTCCGCGGAGGTCTGGATCGAGTCGGTGAGCCTCCAGGGGGCCGCGCAGGTCATCGACGACATCGCCAGGGTGTTCGGCGTCGACCCGGCGCGCACGTAGGCTCTCCGCGGAGTGGGAGCCGGAGGGTGTCGCCGGGGTCTTTGGGCGACCGCGGCGACCCCGGACCCCAGCAGGTCCAGCGCGTCGTCCCGCACCGGTCCGACGGGCACGTCGGCGACGAACGAGTCGGTGTGCTCGCAGCCGGCGGGCTCCCGCGGCGGCTCGTCCGGCTCGGTCGCGTCGACCCCGCACACCGGGCACCGGGTCCGCCACGACACGTGCGGCCGGTGCCGGGTGCGGGTCAGCGGGCCGGCGTTGACGAGGTTGCCGCACCAGTAGACGCTCACCGTCGCGGTACCCACCGCGGCGGCCAGGTGGCGTGGCCCGGTGTCGTTGGCGACGACGACCGCACAGCGCTCCAGCACGCCGACCAGCGCGGACAAGGACAACGCCCCGGCCAGGCCGGCGGCCGGCCGCCGCATCCGCGACCGGACCCCGTCGACGAGGTCGCGTTCCCCGGCGCCACCGGTGACCAGCACGGCCGCCCCGGCGTCGGCCAGCGCGTCGCCGACCGCCGCGAAGCGGTCCACCGGCCAGCGCCGCCGCGGGTCGGTGGCCCCCGGGTGCAGCGCCACTAGCGGCACGCCTCCGGCCCCCGCCCCAACCCCCGCCCCAACCCCCGCTCCGGCCCCCGCCCCGGCGCCGGCCCCGGTCAGCGCCGCGGTCGCGGCCGCCCGGTCCGCCGCGGTCACGGTCAGCCGCGGATCGAGGCCGACCGGTGCCGCACCGACCAGGGCGACGACCTCGAGGAAGCGCAGCACCTCGTGCTGGTAGTAGACGTAGGGGACCCAGCGGTCCAGGAGCGCCGCGTCCGGGGTGCGCAGCCCCACGGTGAGGCGGGCGCCGAGCCGCCGGAGAAACGGGTTGGACCACCGGCCGCCCCCGTGCAGCTGCACGGCCAGGTCGAACCGCTCGGCGACCATCGCGGCGAAGAACGCCTCCAGCGCCCACCGGTCGGCCTCGGCGTCGGCCCCCGGGTCGCGGACGCCAGGGGACGGAGGCACGACGGCCACCCGGTCCACCGGACCGGGCCGGCCGGCCAGCAGCTCGGCGTGCAGCGGGGTCCCCAGCAGCACGACCTCCGCGTCCGGGTACGCCGCACGCAACGCCTCCAGCGCGGGGACGGCCACCAGGTAGTCGCCGAGGGCGTTGGCCCGCAGCACCGCCACCCGCCGTACGCCGGGCACCCGCTCACCGGACCCCAGGACCACGACCTGCCCCCTCCCCGGGTCCAACGGTCAGGGGCCGCCGCGGCGCTCCTGGTCTGCCCGGGCGGCGGTGCCGCCGTCCGCGCCCCGCCCGGCGCGACC
>JBMOMH010000169.1:0-7932 GCA_049323135.1 Actinomycetota bacterium | reverse complement strand
AACCAGGGTCGGCGACCCGAGCCCGACCGCACCCCACGACCGTCAGCCCCCGGACCACCGGGACGGCCGGACGAGGGCGGGGCCCTAGAAGCGCGCCGGCTCCGCGTAGTCGCCCCACACCTCGCGCAGCGCCCCGCACATCTCCCCCAGGGTGGCCTCGGCCCGAGCCGCCTCCAGCAGGGGCGGGACCAGGTTGCCGGTCCCCCGGGCCTCGGTCACCAGCCGGGACAGGGCGGCCTCCACCGCCGACGCCGAGCGGCCGGCCCGGCGCTCGGCCAGCACGCGGCGCTGCTCGCGCTCCACCTCCGGGGAGATCCGCAGGATCTCCAGGGGCTGCTCGACGGTCTCGGTGTGCACGTTGACCCCGACGACCTTCTTCACCCCCTTCTCCAGCTGCTGCTGATAGGTGAACGCCGCCTCGGCGATCTCGCTGAGGAACCAGCCGGTCTCGATCCCCCGCAGGATGCCGGCGGTCATCGACCCGTCGCTGCCCAGGCCCCGGATCCGCTCGAACAGCGCCTCCGCCTCTGCCTCCAGCCGGTCGGTCAGCGCCTCGACGTACCAGGAGCCGCCCAGCGGGTCGGCAACGTTGGCCACCCCGGTCTCCTCCAGCAGCACCTGCTGGGTGCGCAGGGCCACCTCGGCGGCCTTGGCGCTGGGCAGGGCGAGCACCTCGTCCAGGGCGTTGGTGTGCAGCGAGTTCGTGCCCCCGAGCACCGCCGCAAGCGCCTCGACCGCGGTGCGGACCACGTTGTTCTCCGGCTGCTGCGCGGTGAGGGACACCCCCGCGGTCTGGGTGTGGAAGCGCAGCCACTGCGCCCGCTCGCTGCGGGCGCCGTAGACGTCGCGCAGCCACCGGGCCCAGATGCGGCGGGCCGCCCGGAACTTGGCGACCTCCTCGAAGAAGTCGATGTGCGCGTCGAAGAAGAAGGTCAGCCTCGGCGCGAAGGTGTCCAGGTCCAGGCCCCGGGACAGCCCCAGCTCGACGTAGCCGAACCCGTCGGCGAGGGTGAAGGCCAGCTCCTGCGCCGCCGTCGACCCGGCCTCCCGGATGTGGTAGCCGGAGACCGACAGCGGCTTGTACGCCGGGACCTCGGCGGCGCAGAACTCCATCAGGTCCCCGATGAGCCGCAGGTGTGGCTCGGGCGGGAACAGCCACTCCTTCTGCGCGATGTACTCCTTGAAGATGTCCGTCTGCAGCGTCCCGTCCAGCGCGGCCAGCGGCACCCCCTGGCGCTCGGCAGCGACGACGTACAGGCAGAACATCGGTACGGCGGGCCCGCTGATGGTCATCGACGTGGTGACCTCGCCCAGCGGGATGCCGTCGAAGAGCACCTCCATGTCCGCGGCGCTGTCCACGGCCACGCCGCAGTGGCCGACCTCACCAAGCGCCCGGGGGTCGTCGGAGTCCCGGCCCATCAGGGTCGGCATGTCGAAGGCCACCGACAGGCCGCCGCCGCCGGCGGCGAGGATGGCCCGGTAGCGCTCGTTGGTCTGCCGGGCGTTGCCGAACCCGGCGAACTGCCGGATCGTCCAGGCCCGGCCCCGGTAGCCGCTGGCGTACAGGCCGCGGGTGAAGGGGTACTCGCCGGGCCAGCCGATCCGGTCGAAGCCGGCCGGCTCCTCGCCCGGGGCGGGCCCGTACACCGGGTCGACGGCCAGCCCGGACAGCGTGGTGAAGTCGGCTTCGCGCAGCCGGGACGCGGCGTACCGCGCGGCCCACCGCTCCCGCGCCGTCCGACCCGCCACCTCCCCGGCGTCCTCGACCTGGGGCTGACCCATCCGGTCCTCCTCGGCGCTGGCGATGCCTCCGGTCCCGCGACCGGCCCCCCACTACCGGCCAAGGTACGTGGACGTCCTACTACCTGTCGACCTAGCGGGACGACTACCCGTCGGCCGGATCCTCCGGTGGCCGGAAGTCGCCAGCGGCCAGCCGTACCTGGCGCAGCAGCCGGGTCAGCTCGGCCTGCTCGGCCTCCGCCAGGCCGCCCAGGCCAAACTCGGCCCCGAGCAGATCCGCGGTGGCCGCCTCGGCCACCGCCCGGCCGGCCGGGGTGAGCCGGGCGAGGGTGCCCCGGCCGTCCCTCGGGTTGGGCTCCCGGGCCACGAAGCCGGCCCGCTCCAACCGGTCCACGGTGTTGGTCACGCTCGTCGGGTGCACCATCAGCCGTTCCCCCAGCTTCGACAGCGGCAGCGCCCCAGTCCGGCTGAAGCCGAGCAGCACCAGGGCCTCGTACCGGGCGAAGGTGAGCTCGTGACGGGCGAGCAGGCCGTCCAGCCGGCCCAGCAGGATCTGTTGGGCCCGCATCACCGAGGTCACCGCGGCCATCGCCGTCGCTGGGCCGAACCGCTCCTGCCAGCGCTGCGCAGCTGCCTCGATCGGGTCGAACGGGAGGTCCAAGGGTCGGCGCACGCGGTCACGCTAGCGGCGGGCCGGGCCGGGCCGGTCCTCCCGGGGAACGGCCTTCGGGGAGACCACGGGGATCGGCTGGGTGAGGTCGGGGTCGTACGCCGGGGGGGGCCGGCCGGCGGGGGACAGCGGGAGGTCGCCGTCGTCCAGGTCGGGCGGTACACCGTCCGGCCCGAACAGCAGCTGGGAGATCTCCCGGTACAGCCCGTCCGGGGAGGGCAGGTACCCGATGCGGTGCAGGGCCTGGTCCTGCCCGGCCGACTCGAGCACGAACTCGCCGTACCCGAGCAGCCGCCCGACCAGCGGCCGCTCGTAGGTCATGTCGGTGACCTTCCGCAGCGGCATCATCGCCACCCGACGGGTCAGCAGGCCGCTGACCAGCAGGATCCGCCGATCGGTGACGATCAACCGGTCGTTGGCCCACTCCAGCACCTGCCACAGGGTGCGGGCCAGCACGGCCAGCACCGCCCACCACACCAGGTCGACGAACAGGTTGGCCGCCGGTACCTGGGCGGTGACCCACCCGGCGACCAGCAGCGCGACGGCCAGCTCGGCGAACGGGCGGGCCAGCAGCGCGGCGTGCCGGCGGACCGAGATCACCCGCTGCTCGCTGGTCAGCAGGTAACGCTCGCCCGGGGCACGGCCGGGCCAGGGCATCAGCCGAACATCGAGGAGACGAACACGACGACCTGGTTGGCCGCCTGGGTCAGCCCGGTGCCGGCGCTGCGGACCGCGGCCCCGGCCTGCTGGGGCTGGGAGAGCACGTAGAACACCGCGAAGGCGATCACCAGCCACATCAGGACCTTCTTCACGGCACCTGTTCTACCCGATCGGCGCCCCGGGTCCTAGTAGGCCGGGCCCAGGGTCGCCGCGGCGTCCCCTCCGGCGCCGAGCCCGGCGAGCAGCTCGTCTGCCGCGGCGTACGGGTCCAGCTCGCCGGCCACCACCCGGGCGGCCAGCCGGTCCAGCCGGGCGTCGCCGTGCAGCGCGGCCATCCGCTCCCGCAGCGCGGTGACCGCGATCGCCTCCACCTCCTCGGCGGCCCGCCGCTGCCGGCGGCGGGCCAGCGTGCCGCTGCTGGCCAGCCACGCCCGATGCCGGTCCAGCGCGGCGACGGTCTCCGCGATGCCCTCGTCCCGGACCGCGACGGTGCGCAGCACCGGGGGACGCCAGTCCCCCGGTCGCCGGCGACCGGCCAGCGACAGCATGTGGCCCAGCTCGCGCACCGTCTGCTCGACCCCCTCGCGGTCGGCCTTGTTGACCACGAGCAGGTCGGCGACCTCGAGGATGCCGGCCTTCGCCGCCTGCACGCCGTCGCCCATACCGGGGGCCAGCAGTACCACCGTGGTGTCCGCGGTGGCGGCCACCTCGACCTCCGACTGGCCCACGCCCACGGTCTCGACGAGTACGACGTCGCAGCCCGCGGCGTCGAGCACCCGCAGCGCCTGCGGGGTGGCCCAGGCCAGGCCGCCGAGGTGGCCGCGGCTGGCCATCGACCGGATGTACACCTGCGCGTCGAGGGCGTGCTCCTGCATCCGGATGCGGTCGCCGAGCAGGGCGCCGCCGGTGAACGGGGAGGAGGGGTCGACGGCGAGGACGCCCACCCGGTCCCCGCGCGCCCGGTAGGCGCGGACCAGGGCGGCGGTGACCGTCGACTTGCCCACCCCCGGCGCCCCGGTGAGGCCGACCACGTGGGCGCGGCCGGTGTACGGCGCCAGGGCCTCGACGACCTCGCGCAGCTGCGGCGCGGCGTCCTCGACCAGGGAGATCAGCCGGGCGACGGCGCGCGGCTCGCCGTCCCGGGCGGCGCCCACCAGGCCGGGGACGTCCACGTCGCCGGCCCGGCCGCGGGGGGCCGGTCGACCCACGGCCGCGCCGGACCGGGTCAGGCGGGCACCCGCAGCAGCAGGGCGTCGCCCTGGCCGCCACCGCCGCACAGCGCGGCGGCCCCGCTCCCGCCGCCGCGCCGGCGCAGCTCCAGGGCCAGGGTGAGCGCCAGCCGGGCCCCGGACATCCCGATCGGGTGGCCCAGGGCGATGGCCCCGCCGTTGACGTTGACCCGGTCGGGGTCCAGGCCCAGCTCCCGGGTGGAGTGGATGGCCACCGCCGCGAACGCCTCGTTGATCTCCACCAGGTCCAGGTCGCCGACCGTCGCCCCCTGCTTGGCCAGGGCGGCGCGGATCGCGTTGGCCGGCTGCGCCTGCAGGCTCGGGTCGGGGCCGGCGACGACACCATGCGCGCCGATCTCGGCCAGGACCGGCAGCCCGAGCCCGGCGGCGCGGTCGGCGGACATGACGACGACCGCGGCGGCGCCGTCGGAGATCTGCGAGGCCGAGCCGGCGGTGATCGTCCCGTCCGGGGCGAAGGCGGGGCGCAGCCGGCCCAGGGCCTCGGCCGTGGTCCCCGGGCGCACCCCCTCGTCCTCGCGGACCAGGACCGGGTCGCCCCGCCCGGCCGGGGCCTCCACCGGGACGATCTCCTCGTCGAACCGGCCCGCCTTGATCGCCGCGGCGGCCAGCTCGTGGGAGCGGGCCGCGAACTCGTCCTGCTCGGCGCGGGTGATGCCCAGCCGGCGGTTGTACCGCTCGGTGGACTCCCCCATGGCGCACTGGTCGAACGCGCAGAACAGCCCGTCGTAGGCCATGGAGTCGACCAGCGTGCCGTCGCCGTACCGGTAGCCGGCCCGCGCCCCGGGCAGCAGGTGCGGGGCCTGCGTCATCGACTCCATGCCGCCGGCGACCACCACCTCGAACTCGCCGGCCCGGATCAGCTGGTCGGCCAGCGCGATGGCGTCCAGCCCGGACAGGCACACCTTGTTCACCGTCAGCGCCGGCACGGTCATCGGGATGCCGGCCCGCACCGCCGCCTGGCGGGCGGTGATCTGCCCCGCCCCGGCCTGCAGCACCTGGCCCATGATCACGTAGTCGACCTGGTCGCCGGACAGCCCGGCCCGCTCCAGGGCGGCCCGGATGGCGACCCCGCCGAGGTGGACGGCGGGCAGGTCCCGGAACGCCCCGAGGAGCCGGCCGATCGGGGTCCGCGCCCCGGAGACGATGACCGAGCGACGCGTGGCGGACATGGGTGCCTCCCGAGAGGTGCCGAGGTTGCTGCCACCATACCCAGGCGAGGATGCCCGCCCACGGTTGGAGGACCGGTGCCGCACCCCCTGTTCACCCGCATCGACCACGTGGGGATCGCCGTACGCGACCTGGCCGCCGCCGTGGAGCGCTACCAGTCGGTCTTCGGGCTCCGCGTGGTCGCCGAGGAGACCCACGAGGACCAGGGGGTGCACGAGGCGATGCTGCAGGTGACCGACCCGGGCGCGGCGCCCGCCGCCCTGGGCGGCTCCTACGTGCAGCTGCTTGAGCCGACCCGGGAGGACTCCCCGGTGGGCCGGTTCCTCGCCACCCGCGGCGAGGGGCTGCACCACGTCGGGTACGGCGTGGTGGACGTGGCCGCGGCACTGGACCGGCTGGCCGGCACCGGCATCCGACTGGTCGACCAGCGGCCGCGGCACGGGTCCCTGGGCGCGGCCATCGCCTTCCTGCACCCGAAGGACCTGGCCGGCGTGCTCACCGAGCTGGTCCAGGCGCCCCCCCGCTAGCCGGCCCCCGCCTACCCGCAGGTAATATCCGGCGCACCTCGGCAGCCCCGCGCCGGCGCGGCCCGGCCGGCGGCGTCCCCCAGGAGGTCTGGTGCAGGAGATCCTCGACGCGATCCTGGCCGGCGACACCCCCCGGGAGGCCTTCGCGGCGCTCCCGGTGCCGGACACCTACCGGGCAGTGACCGTCCACCGGGACGAGACCGGCCTGTTCGACGGGCTGCCGACCCGGGAGAGGGACCCGCGCCGCAGCTTGCACGTCGAGCCGGTGCCCACCCCGGAGCTGGGGCCGGGCGAGGCGCTGGTCGCGGTGATGGCCAGCGCGGTGAACTACAACACCGTGTGGACGTCGATCTTCGAGCCGGTGTCCACGTTCACCTTCCTGCAGCGGTACGGGCGGCGCTCCCCGCTCGCCGCCCGCCACGACCTGCCCTACCACGTGGTCGGCTCGGACCTGGCCGGCGTGGTGCTGCGCACCGGGCCCGGCGTCCAGGCCTGGGCGCCCGGGGACGAGGTGGTCGCGCACTGCCTGTCGGTCGAGCTCGAGCACCCGGCGGGGCACGACGACACGCTGCTGGACCCCGAGCAGCGGATCTGGGGCTTCGAGACGAACTTCGGCGGCCTCGCCGAGCTGGCCCTGGTGAAGGCCAACCAGCTGATGCCCAAGCCGGCGCACCTGACCTGGGAGGAGGCGGCCTGCCCGGGCCTGGTGAACTCCACCGCCTACCGGCAGCTGGTCTCCCGCAACGGTGCGGCGATGAAGCAGGGCGACGTGGTGCTGGTCTGGGGGGCCTCCGGGGGGCTGGGCTCCTACGCCACCCAGCTGGTCCTCAACGGGGGCGGCATCCCGGTCTGCGTGGTCTCCTCGCCCCAGAAGGCGGAGATCGTCCGCCGGATGGGGGCTGAGCTGGTCATCGACCGGGAGGCGGAGGGCTACCGCTTCTGGCGGGACGAGCAGACCCCCGACCCGAAGGAGTGGCAGCGGTTCGGCGCGCAGATCCGGGCGCTGACCGGGGGGGAGGACCCGGACATCGTCTTCGAGCACCCGGGCCGGGACACCTTCGGGGCCAGCGTGTACGTCGCCCGCCGCGGGGGGACCGTGGTCACCTGCGCGTCCACCACCGGGTTCCTGCACCAGTACGACAACCGCTACCTGTGGATGAACGTCAAGCGGATCATCGGGTCGCACTTCGCCAACTACCGGGAGGCGTGGGCGGCCAACCGGCTCATCGCCCGGGGCGCCATCCACCCCACCCTGTCCCGCACCTACGCCCTCGAGCAGACCGGCGAGGCCGCGTACGACGTCCACCGCAACCTGCACCAGGGCAAGGTCGGGGTGCTGTGCCTGGCCCCCGAGGAGGGCCTGGGGGTCCGGGACCCGGAGCGGCGCGCGGCGTACCTGCCCCAGCTGCAGCGCTTCCGCGAGGTGTGACCCGGGGCTACCCTCGTGCCCACCCGGATCCACCTGCCCCGAGGACCCCGCATGGCCGACGACGACACCCGGCTCACCGCGCTGTTCGACAGCGCCCACCCCGCCTTCGACGTGGTCCTGCGCGGCTACGACCGCGGCCAAGTGGACCGGCACGTGGCAGGGCTGGAGGGGGCGGTCCGGCAGGCCACCGCCCAGCTCGGCGACCTGGAGGCGCAGGTGGGCGCGCTGCGAGCCGAGCTGGCCCAGGCGCACCGCCTGCTGCAGGAGGCCGAGCGGCCGTCGTACTCCGGGCTGGGGGCGCGTATCGAGCAGCTGCTGCGCCTGGCCGAGGAGCAGGCTTCCGAGCTGGTCGCGCAGGCCCGTGCCGAGGCCGCCCAGCTGGTGGCCGGCGCCCGGGTGGACGCGGCCGAGCTGCGCGCGGGCGCGGAGACCGACGCCGCGGAGCTGCGCGCCCTGGCCAAGCGGGAGGCCGACGAGCTGCGGGCCACC
>JBMOMH010000168.1:0-7946 GCA_049323135.1 Actinomycetota bacterium | reverse complement strand
CGTCCCAGCCCGGGCGCAGCCCCCCCTCATCGCCTCCGGCGGCTCCTGACCTCCACCCCCGGGCGGACGATGATCAGGTTTCCTGATCGTCGTCCGCCTTCCTGGGCGGTCGAACACCCATAAGGCGATACCACCACCCAGGAAGTGATACGACGACACAGGAAGCCGGGTCCGCCGGGGCACGCCGCACGCCAGCCCCGCCCTGGGCGTCAGCTAGGAGGCTCGACCAGCCGGGCCCCGGGCACCGGGCCCCGCGCCCGGCGTACCGTCCGGCACGCCCCCGAGGCCGACAGCGCCGCCACCAGGTCCAGGGCGTGGTCCTCGCTGCGCGCGAGGAACGCGCACGTCGGGCCGGACCCGCAGACCACCGCGCCGAGAGCCCCGTACTGCTCGCCCACGTCCAGGGTGAGCCGCAGCCCGGGCCGCAGGCTGCAGGCCGCCGGCTGCAGGTCGTTTCGCAGGGCCCGCCCCAGGGCCACCGGGTCGGCAGCGCGCAGCGCAGCCATCACCGAGTCGGACACCCGGGGCTCGGGAACGTAGCGTCCGATCCGCAGCCGGTCACACTCGGCGTACACGGTGGGCGTGGCCAGCCCCACCTCGGCCAGGGCCAGCGCCCAGTGGTACTCACCCCGGGCCAGGGCCGGAGTAAGCCGCTCCCCCCGGCCGTGGCCCACCGCGGTCCCCCCGACGAGGGCGAACGGGACGTCGCTACCGAGGGTCGCGGCGACCTGCAGCAGGTCCTCCCGCTCGGTGCGCAGCCCCCACAGCGCGTCACAGGCGAGCAGGGCGGCGGCCGCGTCCGCGCTGCCACCGGCCATGCCGGCGGCCACCGGGATCGACTTGGCCAGGCGCAGCCGCACGTTGGGGGCCACCCCGGCGTGCTCGGCTAGCGCGTACGCCGCACGCACGGCGAGGTTGCTCTCGTCGGCGGGCGTCCCGGCGGCCGTGGTTCCCGCGACCTCGACAACCACGCCCAGCGCCGGTTCGGCGGTGACTTCGTCGTAGAGGTCCACCGCCTGGTACACGGTCGCCAGGTCGTGGTACCCGTCGGGCCGGCGGGCACCGACGGCGAGCTGCAGGTTGACCTTCGCCGGCGCCCGGACGGTCACCGTCCATCCGGCACGTTCGGACACGGAACGGTCGGGCGGGCGCCCGGGAGCCGACGGAGACATGGTGGCAGCGATGCTACGGGCCGGCCGCGCCGCGAGGCGGCCGATGCTCGGCGAGCCGGGCGAAGTCCGCGACGCCCAGCGCCTCGCCGCGGGACCCCGGGTCCAGCCGGGCGGCCCGCAGGGCCGCCTCCGCGGCCGCCGCGGACCCGGCCCAGCCGGCCAGCGCGGCCCGCAGGGTCTTGCGGCGCTGCGCGAACGCGGCGTCCACCACCGCGAAGACGGCGGCGCGGTCCGCCCCGGTCGCCGGCGGCGGGCGCCGGCGCCAGGCCACCAGTCCCGAGTCCACCCGCGGCTCGGGCCAGAACACCCGACGCCCCACCGCCCCGGCCCGGCGCACGTCGGCGTACCAGGCCAGCTTCACCGACGGCACCCCGTAGGCGCGCGACCCCGGGGCCGCCGCCAGCCGCTCGGCCACCTCGGCCTGCACCATGACCAGGCCGTGCCGCAGCGTCGGCAGCGCCTCGAGCAGGCGCAGGACGACGGGGACGGCGACGTTGTACGGGAGGTTGGCCACCAGGGCCGTGGGGGAGCGGGACCCGGTCGCCCGTACGTCGGCCGCGGTGAGGGCCAGCGCGTCCACCCCGAGCACGGTGAGCCGTCCGGCGTACGCCGACGCGCGGGCGGCGACCGTGCCCGGCAGCGCACCGGCCAGCACCGGGTCGACCTCGACGGCGAGGACGGCAGCCGCCGCGGGCAGCAGCCCAAGGGTCAGCGAGCCCAACCCGGGGCCCACCTCGAGGACCACGTCGTCGGGGTCCAGGGCGGCGGTGCGGACGATGCGGCGCACCGTGTTGGGGTCGATGACGAAGTTCTGGCCCAGCTGCTTGGTGGGCCGCCGGCCCAGGCGGGCGGCCAGCGCGGTGACCTCCCCGGGCCCGAGGAGCGCGACCCCGGCGGGGGCGGCCGGCCCAGCCGGCCCGGCCGGGTGGTTCAGAGGAGCCGGCCGCACACCGGCCAGGGGGAGCGCCCGGAGCGGGCGTACAGGGCCTGGGCCCGGGCCGTCTGCTCGGCCGGGGAGGCGTCGATGGGGTTACCCGTGCCGCCCACCGACCGCCAGGTGGACAGGGAGAACTGGTACAGCCCGTAGTAGCCGGCGCCGTTGACCGCCCGGGGGTTGCCGCCGGACTCGCAGCGGGCCAGCGCGGCCCAGTTCAGGCCGTCGGCGGCGGCCGCCGGGGCGGGTGCGGGGGCGCCGCTGCCCACGGCGACGACCTGGTCGACCGGCGGCTGGGTGACCGACTCGGCGAGCAGCACCCGCTCGGTCAGCTTGCCGTCGACGAACAGGTCCCGGAAGGTCTGCACCTTGCGGCCCTGCTGCCCGCGCTGCACCACCTGGCGCTGCCCCTGCGGCAGCCCCGGGTCGTCCCGGGTCACGGTGGCGAAGGGTACGGGGGCCTCGGCGCTGGACGTGGTCCCGCTGATCCGGGTGACGGTGATGGTCATGCCGTCGCGCAGGTCCGCCCCGACCGGCACGTCGGTGCGGTCGTCACCGCCGAGGGCCACCCCGGCCTCGGCGAGGGCCCCGCCGACGGTCGCCGCGGTGGTGACCAGGCTGCGCTGCTGCCCGTCGGCGACCACGGTGACCTGCTTGGGCAGCCGCAGCTCGAGGAGCAGCCCGTCCCGGGGGATGGCTCGGGACCGGGAGGCCGACAGGTAGGCGCCCTCGGCGCGCAGCCCGAGCTGGGCCAGCGCCTCGTCGACGTTCTGCGCGGTCACCCACACCTGGCGCGGCACCCCGTCCACGGTGAGGGTGAGCAGTCGGCCGGTGCGTACGGCGACCAGCGCGCCGTCGGTGAGCCGGGTGTCCGGGGCGGGGGCGACGGTGTCGTGCGGGCCCACCTGTACGCCGCTGCGGGCCAGCACGTCGGCGACGGTGGAGCCGAAGGTGCGGACCTGCCGGGTGTGCCCGTCCACGGACAGGCTGACTTGCTTGTCGAGGGCCACGAACGCGGCGGTGCCGCCGACGAGGGCGGCCACCGTGGTGGCCTGCAGCGCCAGGGCGAGGGGGGGTACCCGCACGTCACTCCAGGGCTCGTCGTCCCCGGGCACCGGTGCCCCTCGGGCCGCACCAGCGGCGCGGCCGGACCGGCGCACGCCCTGCTGCCGCCCGGGGCTTCCCCGACCCCGGCCGTCGGCCCAGGACCGTAGCAGCCGGGCCCCCCCGCGGCCAACCTCGGGGCCAACCGGCCGCAACCCCGAGTCGCCCCATCCGACCCTGGCGTCTCACTGCGTCCAGAAGAAGCGTTCTGCGTTGGCGCGTACGGCGGCGGCCACCTCCGCCTCGGCCTCGCCGCGGGTGGCGGCCAGGGCCCGCACCGTCAGCGGCACCAGGTAGGAGGCGTTGGGCCGGCCCCGGTACGGCACCGGGGTGAGGAACGGGGCGTCGGTCTCCACCAGCAGCAGGTCCGCCGGGACCGCCTGGGCCGCCTCGCGCAGCGCGCCGGCGCTGGCGAAGGTGACGTTCCCGGCGAAGGACATCCCGTAGCCCCGCTCCGCGCAGGCCCGGGCGAAGGCGGCGTCCCCGGAGAAGCAGTGCATGACCACCCGGTCCGGCGCCCCCTCCGCGTCGAGCACCCGGAGCACCTCGGTGTGCGCGTCGCGGTCGTGGATGACCAGCGTCCGGCCGTGCCGGCGGGCGATGTCCACGTGCCGGCGGAAGGCCTCCTCCTGCACCGCCCAGCCGTCTGGCCCGGTGCGGTAGCGGTCCAGCCCGGTCTCCCCCACCGCGGTGACCCGAGGGTGGGCGGCCAGCCGGTCGATCTCGTCGAGCACCCGGGGCAGCTCCGCCGTCCGGGGGGCGTCGTTGGGGTGCACGGCCACCGCGGCCCGCACCTGGGGGTGCGCCTCGGCGAGGGCCACCCCCCACCGGGAGGAGGCCAGGTCCACGCCCACCTGCACCACGCGGGGTACGCCGACCGCCGCGGCGGCGGCCAGCGCCGCGGCCACCGGCACGCCGGCCAGGTCGAGGTGGCAGTGGGTGTCCACCACGGGTTCGGCCAGCGGTTCGGGCGGCGGCGGGGGCGGACCCTCCCGGCTCACGGGGCCGGCTCGGGCAGCCGGGGGAACAGCGCCTCCCCCTTGCGTACCCGCGCCCCACCGGGCAGCCGGCCCCACTCCCCCGCCTGCGCCACCCGCTGGTCGGCCAGCGGCCCCAGCGCCTCGGCCGCCCCCAGGTCCGCCCAGAGCCGGGCGCACGCGCCGGGCATCACCGGGTGCAGCAGCACCGCGACGGCGCGCAGCCCCTCGGCGGTGGCGTACAGCACCCGGTCCAGCTCCTCGGCCCGCGCCGGGTCCTTCGCCAGCTGCCAGGGCTGCCGGTCGGTGACGTAGCCGTTGACCAGCTTCACGAAGCCCATGACCGCCTCGATGCCGCCCTGGAAGTCCAGGGCCAGCATCCGCTCGTCGGCGGTCCGGGCCGCCGCGGCGAGCGCCTCGGCCAGGGCCGGCTCCGCCGCCGGCGCGGGCAGCAGCCCGCCCCGGTAGCGCTCCACCATCGCCGTGCACCGGGCGGCTAGGTTGCCCAGGTCGTTGGCCAGCTCGCTGGTGTAGCGGGCGGCCATGTCCTCCCAGGAGAACGAGCCGTCCTGCCCGAACGGGATGGCGCGCAAGAAGTAGTAGCGGAAGGCGTCGACGCCGAAATGGTCGGTGAGCTGGGCCGGGGAGATGCCGGTCAGGTTGGACTTGCTCATCTTCTCCCCGCCGACCAGCAGCCACCCGTTGGCGAACACCTTCCGGGGCAGCGGCAGCCCGGCGGCCATGAGCATCGCCGGCCAGATGACCGCGTGGAAGCGGAGGATGTCCTTGCCGACCAGGTGCACGTCGGCCGGCCAGGTCCGGGCGAACCGCTCCTCGTCGGACCCGAAGCCCACCGCGGTCACATAGTTGAGCAGCGCGTCGATCCACACGTAGAGGACATGCTTGTCGTCCCAGGGGATCGGGATCCCCCAGTCGAAGCTGGACCGGGAGATGGACAGGTCCTGCAGGCCCTGCTCGACGAAGCGCACCACCTCGTTGCGGGCGCTGGCCGGTTCGACGAACTCGGGGTGCTCCCGGTAGAGGGCCAGCAGCCGGTCGGCGTACGCCGACAGCCGGAAGAAGTAGTTCTCCTCCTCGATCATCTCCACCGGGCGCTTGTGGATGGGGCACAGCCGCTCCCCCTCGGGGCCGGCCAGCAGCTCCGCGGGCAGCTTGAACTCCTCGCAGCCCACGCAGTAGGGACCGGCGTAGGACCCCTGGTAGACCTCGCCGGCGTCGTACAGCTGCTGCCAGAACTCCTGCACCCGCACGGTGTGCCGCTTCTCCGTGGTGCGGATGAAGTCGTCGTTGGCGATGTCCAGCAGCCGCCACACCGGCTTCCACGCGGTCTCGACGAGCCGGTCGGTCCACTCCTGGGGGGTGGCGCCGTGCGCCTCGGCGGACCGCAGCACCTTCTGCCCGTGCTCGTCGGTGCCGGTGAGGTACCACACCGGCTCGCCGCGCTGCCGATGCCAGCGGCTGAGCACGTCCCCGGCGACGGTGGTGTAGGCGTGCCCGATGTGCGGGGCGTCGTTGACGTAGTAGATGGGGGTGGTCACGTAGAACGCCCGCGCCGCCCCCTCGGTGGTGTCCTCGCTGCCGGGCATACCCGCGATCCTACGGGCGCGGCCGCCTCACCCTTGCCGGCCCTTGGCGGCCACCACCGCGTCGAAGACGACCCGCCGGGGCACCCCGGCCTCGGCGGCGACCGCGGCCATCGCCGCCTTCGGGTCCTCGCCGGCGTCCCGGCGTACGCCGACCCGCCGGGCCAGCTCGGGTCCCGCCACCGCCACGGGGCGGTCGGGGGCCCCGGCGACCACCACGGTCACCTCGCCCCGGACCCCCTGCGCCGCCCAGCCGGCCAGCTCGCCCAGCCCGCCGCGGCGGACCTCCTCGTGGGTCTTGGTCAGCTCCCGGCACACCGCCGCGGGCCGGTCCGGGCCGAAGGCGGCGGCCAGCGCGGCCAGGGTGGCCGCGAGCCGGTGCGGGGCCTCGAAGACGACGAGGGTACGCCGCTCGCCGGCGAGCTCGCCCAGCCGGGCGGCCCGCTCCCCGGCCCGCCGGGGCAGGAACCCCTCGAAGCAGAAGCGGTCCACCGGCAGGCCGGACACGGCCAGCGCGGCGAGGACCGCGGACGGCCCGGGGACGACGGTGACCCGCACCCCGGCGGCGACCGCCGCGGCGACCAGCCGGTAACCCGGGTCGGACACGCTCGGCGTGCCGGCATCGGTGAGCAGCAGCACCCGGCCGTCCCCGGCGAGCACGTCGAGCAGCTCCCCGGTGCGGGCCACCTCGTTGCCGTCGAAGTAGGACACCACCCGCCGGGGCACCCCGACACCCAGCGCCGCGCACAGCCGGCGCAGCCGCCGGGTGTCCTCCGCGGCGACCACGTCGGCGGCCCGCAGCTCCGCGGCCAGCCGGGGCGGCGCGTCGGCGACGTCGCCGATGGGGGTGGCGGCGAGCACCAGCAGTCCGCTCATGCCCGCCATCCTCGCAAGCGGTGCCGCCTACCCTGGCGCACCTACCGTGGCCGCCTAGCATGGCGCGGTGACGACGACCGCCGTGCCGGCCACCTGGGCCGCCGACGCCGGCGCGGGGGCCGCCCCGGGCGGCGCCCACGCCCGCCTGGTCCCCCAGCCGCCCACCGACCGGGTGGCCGGGTGGCTGTGGCCGCTGGCGGTGACCCTCGTGGCCGGGGTGCTGCGCTTCGTGCGGCTGGACGAGCCGCGGACGCTGGTCTTCGACGAGACCTACTACGCCAAAGACGCGTTCGCGCTGCTGCGGTACGGCTACGAGCACCAGTTCGTCGACAAGGCGAACGAGCGACTGCTGGCCGGGGACACGAACGTCTTCACCGGCGGCGGGTCGTTCGTGGTCCACCCGCCGGCGGGCAAGTGGGTCATCGCCGTCGGCGAGTGGCTGTTCGGCATGACGCCGTTCGGCTGGCGCTTCATGACCGCGCTGCTCGGCACCCTGGCGGTGCTCGTCCTGGCCCGCACCACCCGGCGGATGACCGGCTCGACGCTGCTGGGCAGCACCGCCGGGCTGCTGCTCGCCGTCGACGGGCTGAGCCTGGTGGAGAGCCGTACCGCGCTGCTGGACCCGCTGCTCGCCTTCTGGGTGCTCGCCGCCTTCGGCTGCCTGGTGGTCGACCGGGACCGGGCCCGGGCTCGGCTGGCGGCCCTCGGCGACGGCACCGGGCCAGGACCCCGCCTGGGCGGCCGGCCGTGGCGGGTGGCCGCCGGGGTGTGCCTGGGGCTGGCCGTGGCCACGAAGTGGAGCGGGGCCTGGTACGCCGCCGCGTTCCCCGTGCTGGCGCTGCTGTGGGACGTGGGGGCGCGCCGGTCCCTGGGGGTACGCCGGCCGCTGAGGGGCGTGCTGCGCCGCGACCTGCCGCCCGCGGCGCTGACCCTCGGCCTGCTGCCGGTCGGGGTCTACCTGGCGTCGTGGACCGGGTGGCTGGCCACCTCCGGCGGGTGGGGCCGGCAGTGGGCGGCCGGCCAGGCGACCTCGTGGCCGTTCGTGCCGGCGGCGCTGCGCAGCCTGTGGCACTACCACGCCGAGATGCTGCGGTTCAACGTGAACCTGCGCGAGCCGCACCCCTACCAGTCCAACCCTTGGGGCTGGCTGGTGATGGCCCGGCCCACCTCGTTCTTCTACGAGACCCCGCCGGCGGGCAGCCCGGGCTGCCCGGTCGCACCGTGCTCGCGGGAGGTGCTGGCCCTGGGCACCCCGCTGCTGTGGTGGGGGGCGACGCTG
>JBMOMH010000167.1:6969-7958 GCA_049323135.1 Actinomycetota bacterium | reverse complement strand
GACGAGCGGCCGGCGATGCTGGAGCTGTTCCTCGCCGGCGCCCAGGACCGGGGGGTGGCGGCGAGCGCCGTGGAGGGCCGCTGGCCGGACGTGGGCGACGACGTGGACGTCGTCGACGTCGTGGTGTGCAGCCACGTTGCCTACAACGTCCCCGACCTGGCCGCCTTCGCCCGGGCGTTGGACGCCCACGCCCGCGGGCGGGTCGTCCTGGAGGTGACCGAGCGGCATCCCTGGGCCCCGCTGGGCCCGCTGTGGGAGCACTTCCACGGGCAGCCCCGTCCGGCCGGCCCGGCCGTGGACCTGCTGCGGGAGGTCTTCGCCGAGGCGGGCCTGCCCCCGGTGCAGGTGGCCCGGTGGGCGCGCCCGGCGCGTAGCGCCGCGCTGCCCTGGCCGGCGTACGTGTCCTGGACCCGCCGGCGGCTGTGCCTGCCGGCGGAGCGGGAGCCGGAGGTGGCGGCGCTGCTCGACCCCGCCGCGCAGCACCGGGAGGACCCGGTCGTCACCCTGTGGTGGGACCGCCCAGCGTGATCGGCTGGACCTCCGCGCCGGGGAGGGCGGCCAGGGCGGCACCGGGGACGACGAGCTTGGCGCGGCGCAGGCCGGCGCCGATGACGACGTACGGCGTCGCGGCGACCGCGGCGTCGACCAGCACCAGCCAGCCGGGGGGCAGGCCGACCGGGGTGATCCCGCCGTACTCCATGCCGGACTCGCGCACGGCCAGGTCCATGGCCGCGAAGGACGCCTTGCGCGCGTCCAGCCGGCGGCGGACCAGCCCGTTGACGTCGGCCCGGGTGGTCGCCAGCACCACGCAGGCGGCCCAGCGGGTCTGCTCGCCGCGCCGGCCGGTGACCAGCACGCAGTTGGCCGACTCCTCCGGCCGCACCCCGTAGCGGGCGCAGAACGCCGCGGTGTCCGCCACGGCCGGGTCGATCTCGGCCACCTGCAGCTGGTCGGCGGGCACCCGGGTCGCCCACTCCGGCAGGGCGGCC
>JBMOMH010000167.1:1719-6959 GCA_049323135.1 Actinomycetota bacterium | reverse complement strand
CGGCCAGCAGGTCGAGGCGGTCCAGCGCGGGGTGGGTGAGCAGCGCTCCGAGCACGGGGCGACGCTATCCGGTCGGCTCGGTACGGTGACGTCGTGGTCCTGGTGACGGTCTGGTCGGACATCCACTGCCCGTGGGCGACGGTGACCGTGCACCGCCTGCGCGCGGCCCGGGAGGCGCGCGGCCTCGACGTACGCTTCGACCCGCGGCCGTGGCCGTTGGAGCTGGTGAACCGGCAGGGCACGCCGCGCGCCATCGTCACCACCGAGGCGGCGGTGCTGGCCAACCACGAGCCGGACCTGTTCAGCGCCTACCGGAACGCCTCGTGGCCGTCGACGTTCCTCCCGGCCTTCGAGCTGGTGGCCGCGGCGCGACGCCTGTACGGCGTCCCCGGCGCAGAGGAGGTCGACTGGGCGCTGCGCCGGGCGTTCTTCCGGCACGGGGTGGACGTCAGCGTCGCGGCGGGGCTGGCCCGCGCGCTGGAGCTGGTCTCCCCGACGCCCGGGTTCGACGCCGAGGAGGTGCTGCGGGTGTGGCGCAGCGAGCCAGTCCGGGCCGACGTGTTCGCCGACTACGAGCGCAGCGCCCGGCTGCCGATCCAGGGCAGCCCCCAGGTGTTCTGGCCTGACGGGTCCACAGTGCACAACCCGGGCCTGACCGAGCACACCTGGGTCCGGGGCATCCCGCGCGTCCACGTGGACGACCGCCAGCTGCCGGGCCGGCTGCTGGCCCAGGCGCTCGGGTTGGTGGAGGCGACGAGCCCGGCCGAGGGGACGGAGGACCACCATGGCGAGCAGCGCTGACCTTCTCGTCGACGCGTTCGGCAGGATCCGGGAGGCGGTCCACGACGCGGTGGACGAACTGACCCCCGAACAGCTGTCGTACCGGGTGGACGCCGACGCGAACAGCATCGCCTGGCTGGTGTGGCACCTCACCCGCATCCAGGACGACCACGTCGCCGACGTCGCAGGCGTCCCCCAGGTGTGGACGTCGCAGGGATGGGCGCAACGGTTCGCGCTGCCATTCGACGCGGCGGCGACGGGATACGGGCACGGCAGCGCCGAGGTGGCCGCGGTCCGCGTGTCCTCGGCGGCACTGCTCACCGGCTACCACGACGCCGTCCACCAGGCGACCGTCGGCTACGTGTCCGGGCTCACCGACGCCGCCCTGGACCGGGTCGTCGACGAGGCCTGGGACCCGCCGGTGTCCCTCGGCGTACGGCTGGTCAGCGTCCTCACCGACGACCTGCAGCACGCCGGGCAGGCGGCGTTCCTGCGCGGCGTGGTGCAGCGCTCCGGGCGGTAGGCGTGTGGGACCCGGTCAGCTACCAGCGGTTCACCGAGGAGCGGGGCCGACCGTTCGACGAGCTGCTCGCCCGGGTGCCCGCAGTGGCCCCGACGCGGGTGGTCGACCTGGGTTGCGGACCGGGGACGCAGACGGTGACGCTGCTGGACCGGTGGCCGGCCGCCTCGGTGGTCGGGGTGGACAGCTCGGCGGAGATGGTCGCCGCGGCGCGGGCGCGGTCCCCCGACCCCCGGCTGACGTTCGTGCACGACGACCTGCGCACCTGGCGGCCGGAACACCCGGTCGACGTGCTCGTCGCCAACGCCACGCTGCAGTGGGTGCCCGGCCACCTGGACCTGCTGCCCGCGCTGGCCGGCCACCTGGCCCCGGACGGCTGGCTGGCCTTCCAGGTGCCGGGCAACTACGACCAGCCCAGCCACCGGCTGCTGGCACAGCTGCGCGGCAGCGCCCGCTGGCGGGACCGGCTCGGCGCGGGCGTCGCCGAGGCGGCGGTACACGAACCGGCGACGTACCTGTCCGTCCTGGCCGGCCTCGGCCTGACCGTGGACGCGTGGGAGACAACGTTCCTGCACGTGCTGGACGGCACCGATGCGGTGCTGGACTGGACGCTGGGAACCACGCTGCGCCCCGTGCTCGCCCGGCTCGACGAGGACGAGCGGGCGGAGTTCGTCGACGAGTACGCCGCCCTGCTGCGCCCGGCCTACCCGCGCCAGCGTTTCGGCACCGTCTTCCCGTTCCGCCGCCTCTTCGTCGTGGCCCACGGGGGCGCCGCCGGCTGAGGCGTTGCGTGCTTCGCCCGCAGTGCCGATACCGTCAGCCGAAGAGCGGGAAGCGTTGCGCATCTGGGCCCAACGCGTCGCACTCCGCTGGGGTCAGGGGGTATCCGGCCGGTGCCGGCCCTGGCATATGCCGAACCGCGCCGAGCGTGGGAACGCTCGGCCCCGGTCGGTCGAGTTCGGCGGCCAGGTCCAGGTGGTGCACCCCCGCCTCCACCACCAGCGTGACGAGTAGGTTAGCAACTGTTAACCGATGGCCCTGCGTCTGTACGACGACGTCGGGCGACGCCTGCGACGCCTGGTGTACCGCCGCGGTGCTGGTCTCCAGGTAGAGATCCTGCAGAGGGCGAAAGCGGGACCAGACACTGGCCATGACGCGGGTGAATCGACCTCCCGCCGCAGCGTCCTCGGTACCGGGCTGCCAGAAGCGCCAGGCCCACGGGGGTCCACGTCGAACGGTTGCCGCATGGTGTCCCGCATCAGCGGGTCTGCCGACACGCGCCCGGGACGGTCGGGAAACCCGGATGCCGGCCGGGTCGTTCCGTGCCAACCTGTCGCGGTGGACATCCTCGCCGTGCTGCCGGCCTTCCTGCTCGTCGTGCTGCTCATCTCGGCCAGCGGGCTGCTCGTGCAGCTGGTGAACCCGAAGGCCGCGGTGTTCCTGCTGGCCCTCTATCCCCAGTTCGTGCCGCACAGCGGGCCGGTGCTGGGGTGGACGGCGGGCCTGGCTCTCGTACAGGTGGCCGTCGAGTCGGTGCTGTATCTGGGGCTGGCCCTGGCCGTCGGCCGGGCATCTCGCTGGTTCCGTCGGCCCAGCTTCCGCCGCGTGCTGGAGGGCGCTGGCGGGACGGTGCTGGTGGGCCTCGGGGTCCGGGTCGCCCTCACCGCCCGGTGAGCTGGTGGTGCCGCGGGTCGGCCGGTGCCCGGGTGGCGGTGCAGCACTGGGCCTGCGCCTAGGGTGCGTGGCCCGCACCGGTCCGCCTCCCCGCGGCCACCGGGTCGCCCGGGGAGGCCGCCACGCGGATGGCGGGCAGCCGGTCCAGCGCACGGGTGAGCAGGTAGCTCGGGCGGGCGGCCAGCCCAGCGCCGGCAAGGGTGAGCACCAGGATCTGGATGGTCGAGGTCGGCACCCGCAACGGGGCCATCAGGGCCAACGCCCGGCGGGCCGAGATGGCGTGTACGGCGTACGGCATGCCCATGCACGCTCCCGTGTAGGGCGCCCCCATGCTGGCGGCGAACGCGATCGCCCGGGTCACCAGCAGAGGTGGGCGCGGCGGCGGACCTTCCAGGTGGGAGCTCAGCCGTACCGGGCACGAGCTGGGGGCAGGGTAGCCGTCGGGCCCCACCGCCGCTGCCCGGGCAACCTCCGGTGGGGGCGGCCCGGGCAGCGGGGCGGCGCAGGGGAGCCCGACCTACTTCGTGTACCCCTCCAGCTTGTTGGCTGCGATGGCGAACTCGTTGGTGTAGGTCTTGGACAGGTCCTCGGTGCCCTTGGCCTTCCCCACGAACTTCTGGATGGCCAGCACGGTCTGCGGCCCGTTCGCCGGCATCATCCCGTCGGGCAGGAACTGTCCCTTGTCCTGCTCCAGGGCCTTGATGTAGTCGGCCTTGGTCACCAGGCTGTTGGAGACGAAGTCGGCCGGCAGGTTGTTGGCGATGTCCGCGGCACTGTGCGTGCTGATGTAGCGCATGGTGGCGACGAGGGCGTTGACCACGCGCTGCACGGTGTCCTCGTTCTTGTCGACCCAGTCCCCCCGGGCCAGAACGGCGGCGGCGGGGTAGGGCCCCCCGAGCCACTTCTCCGCGCCGGTGGTGCTGCTCAGGTCGACTGGCAGGGGTTGTCCCTGGCCACCGTGCTCGCCGTCCTGCTCGGCGCGCTGGTCCTCGTCGTGCCTACCGCGCACGTGACCGCCGACCTGGCCGTCCTGCTCCGCACCTGTGCCCTGGTACTGCGTGCCCGCTACGCGACGCCCGGTGGCGCGGTGGCCGGTAGCGTCGGTGCAGCCCTCGCCGTCGCCGTCACCGTGCGGCTGACCCAAGCCCTGGTCGTGGCTTGTGTGGCCAATGTTCGGCAGCGCCACGCGCAGCGCCGGATGCTGGCTCTGGTGGGCCGGCGTGACGCGGGCCTGGACGCGTTCGTCATCGACCACGACGCCGTCGCGGCCTACTGCCTGCCCGGGTGGCGTGCGAGGGTGGTGCTGACCCGCGGGGCGCTACGGCTGCTCGACGCATCCCAGCTGGGGGCGGTCCTGGCGCACGAGCGTGCCCACCTGCGGGCCCGCCACGACCTTGCACTGGCCCTGCCCGTCGTGCTGTCCCGAGCCTTCCCGTTCGTGCCCGCGTTCGGGTGGGCCCAAGCGGAGACGGCTCGGCTGGTGGAGCTGGCCGCAGACGACGCGGCGGCCCGCCGATGGTCCCGTCCGGTCGTTGCGGCAGCCCTGTTGGCCCTCGCTGAGGCCGGCGTGCCGGCGACAGCGCTGGGTGCGGGCGGCCCGGGTACGCCGGCCCGGGTGCAGCGCCTGCTCGCCCCCGCCCCACCGGTGGGCTCGCTGCCCCTCGTCGCCGCGGCGCTGGCCCTCGCTGGCGGACTGGTCGTCCCGTTTGCGCTGGCCGCCGCACCGGCCGTGAGCGCCTGGACGCTGGCCTACTGCCCGGTTCCCTCGCCGTTGTAGCCGACCGGCTGCGTCCTGACCGTCGCTGGCTACTACTGTCCTTCGTTGACGTGGACCTCTTCGCGCTGTTCAGCCTGGCCGTGGTCGCCGGTGGGGTGTCCTTCACCTCGCCGTGCACGCTGCCGCTGCTGCCCGGCTACGTCTCCTACGTGTCGGGGCTGTCCGACCCGTGGGGCGAGGGCGCGCGGCTGGCTCCGGCCGACCGCCGCCGGGTCCGGCTGGGGGCCGGGCTCTTCGTGCTCGGCTTCACCCTGGTGTTCACCGCCCTGGGAGCCTCGGCCTCGGCCCTGGGGCTGCTGCTGGTCCGCAACCTGGCCGTGGTCAACCTGGTGGGCGGGGCGGTCATCGTGGTGATGGGGCTGGTGACCGCCGGGATGCTGAGCTGGACCCTGCCGGGCTTTCCGCTGCGCTGGGGGATGTCCGCGCGCTGGGGCCGGGGGCCCGGGGGGGCGCTGCCGCTGGGCGCGGCCTTCGCCGCGGGGTGGACGC
>JBMOMH010000167.1:0-1709 GCA_049323135.1 Actinomycetota bacterium | reverse complement strand
GGGCCCGGTGCTCGCGGCGATCCTCGCCACCGCCGCGGGTACGCCAACCGTGGGCCGCGGCGCGCTGCTGCTGGTCGGCTACTCCCTGGGGCTCGGCGTGCCGTTCCTGCTCCTCGCCGACGGGTTGGCCCGCGGCCGGGGCCGGTGGACCTGGCTGCGCCGGCAGGGTCGGCGGATCGAGGTGGCCGGCGGCCTGCTGCTGGTGGTGATGGGGGTAGCGGTGGCCAGCGGCGGCTGGACCGCCGTCATGAGCGGCATGCTGCGCTGGTACGCCCGGCTGGGCTGGCCGCCGATCTGACCCCGGGCACCAGGTGGGGGCCGGCAGGGACGGTCAGGGGGTCGGGTTCGGCTGCACCGGGCCGTTGACCGTGCTGCCCGGGCGCTGCCCGGCCAGCACGGCCTCGATCGCCCCGGCCAGCACCGGGTACGTCGACGCCCCGGTGATCTTCCCGACGATGACCCCGTCGCGATCCACGAGGAACGTCTCGGGGACGCCGAACACCCCGAAGTCCAGGGCCAGCCGGGAGCCGGGGTCGGTCACGTACTGGTATCCCTGGCCGCGGCCCAGCTCGTCGAGGAAGGCCCGGGCCGAGGCGGTCCGGTCCTGGTAGACCACCCCGACGAAGGTCACCCCCGCGGCGGCGTAGGCGGCCGCGGCGGCCATCAGGGTGGGATGCTCCTGCCGGCAGGCCACGCACCAGGACGCCCAGAAGTTCACCACGACCACCCGCCCCCGCAGGTCGGCCAGCGACAGCTGCCCGGGCTGCTCGAGGTAGGGCAGCGCCCGGGTGGCGGCGGGGGTGCCGATCAGGGGGCTCTTGACCAGGGTGGGGTCCCGGTTGAGCCGGCTGCCGAAGGCGGCGCCGACGAGCAGGGCGGCCACCACGACGCCGAGGGCGGCCCGGCGTACCCCCCGGCCGGTCATCGACCGGCCTGCTGCTGGGCGGCGCGGGTCAGCTCGGCCACCTGCTGGCGGACCTGGGGGGACAGGTCGGTGCGCCGGCTCATCTGGTCCAGCACGTCCAGCGCCCCCGCGGGGTCCTTCAGGCCGTACAGGCGGATGTTGGCCTGGAACCACATGGCGTCGACCAGCGAGGGGTCGGCCGCCCGGGCCCGGCGGACGAAGTCGGCGGCCCGGGTGGGGTCGCCCAGCTGCAGCAGGATCCACCCCAGGTGGGCCAGCGCCTCGGCGTTGCCCGGGTCCCTGTTGAGGACCTCCGCATAGTGCTGGGTGGCCTTGTCGTACTGCCCGTCCTGCACGTAGCGGGCGGCCAGCGCCAACCGCATGCCGAGGACGTCCGGGTTCTGCCGGACCACCGCCTCCATCTCCGCGGTGCTCACCGTGGACAGGTCCCGGGGGGTCGCGGTGGCGGAGGCCTGGGCCAGTGGCTCGTTGCCGCTGACGAAGCCACCGGGCGGCCGGGTGCCCAGGTAGCCGGGGAGCAGCACGGCGGCGGCGACTAGGGCGCCGGCCGCCGTGGCGGCGTACAGGGCCAGCCGCCAGCGCCGTCCCCGCGCCGCCGGTGGCACGCCGGGACCGGGCCCCGCCCCTGACGGCTCGCCCTCCGCCGGCCCCTCCCGCTCCTCCCGCAGCGCGGTGATCGCGGCGGCCGCGACGGCCTCGTACTGGGCCCGCAGCCGGTCGGCCACCTCCGGCGGCAGCTCACCGGCCGCCTCCTGCCGGTCCACGTCGACCAGGTCGGCCAGGG
>JBMOMH010000166.1:7418-7974 GCA_049323135.1 Actinomycetota bacterium | reverse complement strand
CCGGCGGCTCCGGCGGCTCTGGTGCCTCCGCCGGCTCCGGTGCCGCGGGCGGCGCCGGGACGGCACCGGGCTGCACCGACCAGCCGGCCCGGGCCAGGTCCGCGGCGAGCCGGTCGGCCAGCTCGGGGCGGACGGCGAGCTCGACCAGGCCGAGGGGGGCCCCGGGGGCGTGCTCGATGGTCACGTCCTCGATGTTGACCCCGGCCTCGCCGGCGGCGACCAGCAGCCGGGCCAGCTCGCCCGGGCGGTCCTCGACCACCACGGGGACCGCGGCGTAGGCCGCCGCGGCGGCCCCGTGCTTGCCGGGCAGCCGGCGGCGTCCCTCCCGGCCCCGGGCCAGGAGCCCGAGCAGCCGGTCGGCGGCCCCCGCGGGCGGGTCGGCCGGACCGAACCGGCCCTCCGCGGCCGCGGCCAGCGCCTCCAGGCAGGCCAGCGCGGCGGCCAGGTCGTCCCGCAGGGGCCGCAGCACCGCGGCCACGGCGGCCGCGTTCGCGGTGAGAATCTCCAGCCAGAGTCGGGGGTCGGCGGCGGCGACCCGAGGCACGTCGGTGATCCC
>JBMOMH010000166.1:835-7408 GCA_049323135.1 Actinomycetota bacterium | reverse complement strand
GGGCCACCTGCTCGGGGGCGGCGTCGGCCAGCCGGGCAGCTACCAGGCTGGCCACCAGGTGCGGCGCGTGGGAGACCAGGGCGACGGCCGCGTCGTGCTCCTCCGGGCCCAGGACGACCGGCGCCGCGCCGCACCGGCGGGCGAGCTCCTCGACCCGGGCCAGGACGGCCGGCTCGGTCTCCGGCAGCGGGGTGAGCACCCAGGGTCGGCCCCGGAACAGGTCGGCCCGGGCCGCCCCGGGCCCCGACCGCTCACCGCCGGCCAGCGGATGGCCGCCGGCGAACCGGTCCAGCGGCAGGCCGGTGGCGCGCAGCGCGCGCACCGGGGCCGCCTTGACGCTGGTCACGTCGGTGTACCCCCGGGCCGGCCCCGGTCCGGCCGGTCCCGGTCGAGCCCCCGGCGGTCGGACCAGCCCGGCGTACGCCGCGGCCAGCTCCTGGGGGGGCACCGCGAGCACGGCCAGGTCCACCGGCTCCCCGGGCGGGCCGGCCTCCCCCGCCCCCAGCGCGGCGGCCGTCGCCGCCCGCCCCGGTTGCCGGTCCTGCAGGTAGACCTGGACCCCGGCGGCCCGCAGGGCCAGCCCCACGGAGGTGCCGACCAGCCCGGTGCCCACCACGAGCACCGAGCCCAAGGCCGGCGTTGGCCTACTCACGGGGCCACTCATTGGGGCAGGTCCGTGCGCAGCGCCGCCGCACCCCGCAGGTAGACGTGCCGCAGCGCCGCGCGGGGCCGGTCGGTCTCCACGTGGGCCAGGACCCGGACCACCCGGGGCAGGGCCCCGGGCACGTCCAGCTCCCGGGCGCACAGCAGCGGCACGTCGGTGATGCCCAGCTGCCGGGCGGCGTACGCGGGGAACTCCGCGTGCAGGTCGGGGGTGGCGGTGAACACCATGCTGATCAGGTCGTCGGTGGACAGCCCGTTGCGCGCCAGCAGCTCGCTGACCAGCTCGGCCACCGCGCTGAGCAGCTGCTCCCGCTCGTCGGCGGGCACCTGGGTCGCGCCGCGCACCGCCCGTACCGCCACCGTCACGCTCCTTCCTGCCCGCCGGCGGGGGCCAACCCTAGACCGCGGCCGCGCCGTCCCCCCTCACAGGTCCACCGCCGCAAAGAGGTCGGCCACCTCCTGTCGGGACAGCGGCCGGGTGCGGCCCGGCCGCAGGTCCCCGAGGGCGACCGGCCCGAAGCGGGTGCGCACCAGCGTGACCACCGGCAACCCCACCTCCGCGAGCAGGCGGCGGACCACGTGCTTGCGCCCTTCGTGGACGACCACCTCGACGAGGGCCCGACCGCCGGCCCCGGTGACCACCCGGAACCGGTCCACCTGGACCGGCCCGTCGGCCAGCTCGACGCCCTCGCGCAGCTGGCGGCCGATGCCGCGGGGCACCGGGCCGGGCACCTCGGCCAGGTAGGTCTTGGGGACGCCGAAGGAGGGATGGGACAGCCGGTGGGCGAGCTCCCCGTCGTTGGTGAGCAGCAGCAGGCCCTCGGTGTCCGCGTCCAGCCGGCCGACGTGGAACAGCCGCTCCCGGCGCTGCCCGAGCAGCCCGGCGAGGTCCGGCCGGCCCTGCGGGTCGTGCATCGTGCTCACCACGCCCCGCGGCTTGTGCACGGCCAGGTAGACCAGGTCGGGGCGGGTCACCAGCCGGCTGCCGTCCACCCGGATCACGCAGCGCTCCGGGTCCACCCGCCGGCCCTGCTCGCGCACCACCTCCCCGTCGACCTCGACCCGGCCGGCCGCGATGAGCGCCTCGCAGGCGCGCCGGCTGCCGACCCCCAGCCGGGCCAGCACCTTCTGCAGCCGCTCGCCGGGGGGGCCGGCCGCACCGGGGGGGCCCATGCCCTCGGCCGGACCGGTCCGGGAGGGGCTCACTCGGGGGACCCCTCAAGCCCGGCGACGTCCGGCACGTGCGGGGCCAGTGGCGGCAGCTCGTCGAGGCTGCGCAGGCCGAGCCGTTCGAGGAAGTAGGCCGTCGTCCGGTACAGCACGGCCCCGCTGTCCGCGTCGGTGCCCGCCTCCTCGACCAGCCCGCGGGCCAGCAGGGTGCGCATCACCCCGTCCACGTTGACCCCTCGCACCGCGGAGACCCGTCCCCGGCTCACCGGCTGGCGGTAGGCGACCACGGCGAGGGTCTCCAGGGCCGCCTGGGTGAGCCGGGCCTGCTGCCCGTCCAGAACGAACCGCTCGACGACCTCGGCGCACTCCGCCCGGGTGTACAGCCGCCAGCCGCCGGCCACCTCCCGCAGGTCGAAGCCGCGGCCCTGCGCGGTGTACTCCGCCGCCAGCTCGACCAGGGTGGCGGTCACCTCCGGCTCGGGGACGGCCAGGGCACTGGCCAGGGTGCGGGCGGCCACCGGCTCGTCGACGACCAGCAGCACCGCCTCCAGGCACTGCCGCAGCGGCGGCCGGTCGGCCGCGTCCTCCACCCCGCTCACGACGGCGCGTCCTCGTCGAACTCGTCGGTCACGTCCACGCCTCCCTCGTCGGCCCCCACCCAGCGCACGTGCAGGTCGCCGAGCGGGCTCACCTGCTCGAACACCACGGCGCCCTCCCGGTACAGCTCCAGCAGGGCCAGGAACCGGGCCACCACGGTCAGCATGGCGCAGTCGCGGGTCAGTGCGCGAAAGCTGGACCGGCGAACCCGGCGCAGCTGGTCGACGAGCACCGCCGCCTGCTCCCGCACACTGACCCGCGGGTGGTGCAGGTGGTCCACCGCCGGCGTGGGCACCGCGCGGGGGGCCAGGGCTCGGGCGGCCAGCCGGGCCAGCTCGGCCGGGCCCAGGCCGAGCAGCACCTCCGGCAGGGCCGCGGCGAACCGCGGCTCCAGGCCCACCGCCCGGGGGAACCGGCGGCCCTCGGCGGCGTAGCGGGCGGCCAGCAGCGCCGCCACCTGCTGGTAGGCGCGGTACTGCAGGAGCCGGGCGAACAGCAGGTCCCGGGCCTCCAGCAGGGCCAGGTCCTCCTCGTCCTCCACCTCCGCGGCGGGCAGCAGTCGGGCCGCCTTGAGATCCAGCAGGGTGGCGGCGACGACGAGGAACTCGCTGGCCTGGCCCAGGTCCCAGGCGTCCCCCCGGGCCCGGATGTGGGCAATGAACTCGTCGGTGACCTGGGACAGGGCCACCTCGGTCACGTCCAGCTGGTGCTTGGCGATCAGGCCGAGGAGCAGGTCGAAGGGACCGTCGAAGACGTCGAGGTGGACGTGGAAGCCTTCCGGCGGCCGGTGCGGCGCGCTGGTCACTGCCCGGACGACGCGAACCGGGCCAGGACCTCCTTGGCCAGGTCCCGGTAGGCCCGGGACCCGACCGAGCTGGGCGCGTAGCTGATGATCGGTACGCCGGCCGCGGTGGTCTCGGGGAAGCGCACCGTGCGGGCGATGACGGTGTGGAAGACCTTGTCGCCGAACGCGTCGACCACCCGGGTGAGCACCTCCCGGCCGTGCACCGTGCGCCCGTCGTACATGGTGGCGAGGATGCCCTCGATCTGCAGCCGCGGGTTGAGCCGCTCCCGGACCTTCTCGATCGTCTGCACCAGCAGGGCCACGCCGCGCAGGGCGAAGAACTCGCACTCCAGGGGGACGATGACCCCGTGTGCGGCGGTGAGCGCGTTCACGGTGAGCAGGCCCAGGGAGGGCTGGCAGTCGACGAGCAGCACGTCGTAGTCGTCCAGCACGGGGGCCAGCGCCCGGGACAGCGCGTGCTCCCGCGCCACCTCGCTGACCAGCTGCACCTCGGCGGCCGACAGGTCGATGTTGCTGGGCAGCAGGTCCAGCCCGGGGATGCCGGTCTTGACCAGGATGTCGGCGGCGCTGACTCCCCACCCCATCACCACGTCGTAGATCGTGCGCTCGAGCTCGTGCGAGGCGACCCCCAGGCCGATGGACAGCGAGCCCTGCGGGTCGAAGTCGACCAGCAGCACCCGCCGGCCGTGCTCGGCCAGCGCCGCGCCCAGGTTGATCGTCGTCGTGGTCTTGCCGACGCCGCCCTTCTGGTTGCACATGGCGATGATCCGGGCGGGGCCGTGGCGGTCCAGCGGCGGCGGGTCGGGCAGGACCAGGGGGGGCCGCCCGGTGGGGCCGGGGAGGGTCTCCACCGCGGCCTCCTCGACGTCCGGGTCCTGCGTCGGGTCGCTCACGAGCGGCTCATCCTCCTGGTCGGGCGCGTCGTGGACGCGCTGCGGACTCTAGGCGCTGCCCCGGGCCGCAGCAAGGACATCGGGGCGTCCCAGGGCATGTCGGGCCGGGTCCCGGCGATTGTCCCCCATGCCGGTGCTCACCCGCGGGCCCTCGGGTGGGCGGCGGCGTAGACCTCGCGCAGCCGGTCCACCGTGACCAGCGTGTAGACCTGGGTGGTGGTGACCGACGCGTGCCCCAGCAGCTCCTGCACCACGCGTACGTCGGCCCCGCCGTCGAGCAGGTGGGTGGCGAAGGAGTGGCGCAGCGTGTGCGGGGACACCGGGGAGGACAGCCCGGCGCGGTCCGCGGCCGCGCGCAGCACCGCCCACGCGCTCTGCCGGGACAGCCGCCCGCCCTGGGCGTTGAGGAACAGCGCGGCGCTGCCCCGGCCGGCGGCCGCGAGCACCGGCCGGGCCCGGACCAGGTAGGCCTCCAGCGCCTGCCGGGCGTAGCTGCCGACCGGGACGACCCGCTCCTTGCCGCCCTTGCCGTGCAACCGGACGCTGGCCGCGCCGGGGGGCAGGTCGTCCCGGTCCAGGCCGACCGCCTCGGAGATGCGCGCCCCGGTGGCGTACAGCAGCTCCAGCAAGGCCCGGTCCCGCAGCGCCCGGGGCGTGTCCGGGGCGCCCGCGGCGGCGAGCAGCCGTTCCACCTCGGCCACCCCGATGGCCTTGGGCAGCCGCCGGGGCGGCACCGGGGGGCGCACCTCGGCCGACGGGTCGACGGCGGTGAGGCCCTCCCGCAGCCAGAACCGGTGCAAGCCGCGGACCGCGACCACGGCCCGGGCGGCGCTGCCCGCCGCCAGCGGCGCGCGCACCCCGTCCCCCGCCCGCAGGCTGACCAGGTAGCTGGTGACGTCCTCCGGCCCCACCTCGCCGGGGGCGGACCGGCCGCGCCCGGCCAGGTGGGCCAGGTAGCGCCGCAGGTCCCGGCGGTAGGCGCGCAGGGTGTTCGGGGCCAGCCCGCGCTCCACCGTCAGGTGGTCGAGGTAGGCCCGCAGCCCGTCCCGCAGCGCGTTGGCCGCCGGGACCGGCGCCACATCGGTCAGCGCAGCACCTCCAGGGGGTCGACGCTGGGCAGACCGTGGGCCTCCCCCACCGGGCCGACGGTGAGTCGGCCCCCGTGGGCGTTGAGGCCGCGGCGCAGCGCCGGGTCGCTGCGGCAGGCCTCCCGCCACCCCCGGTCGGCGATCTCCACGGCGTAGGGGAGGGTCACGTTGGTCAGCGCGTAGGTCGAGGTGTGCGGCACCGCCCCGGGCATGTTCGCCACGCAGTAGAACAGCGACCCGGCGACCGGGTACGTCGGGTCGGCGTGGGTGGTCGGCCGGGACGCCTCGAAGCAGCCGCCCTGGTCGATGGAGATGTCGACCAGGACGCTGCCCGGCTTCATCCGGGCCACCAGGTCGTTGCTGACCAGGGTGGGCGCCTTGGCGCCGGGGACGAGCACCGCCCCGATCACCAGGTCGGCGTCGAGGACGGCGCGTTCGATCTCGTACGTGTTGGACGCCACCGTCTGCAGGTGCCCCTGGTAGATCCGGTCGGCCGCCCGCAGCTTGTCGATGTTGCGGTCCAGCAGCAGCACCTCGGCCTGCATGCCCAGCGCGATGGCCGCCGCGTTCATCCCGGAGACCCCCGCGCCGAGGACGACCACCTTGGCGGCGTACACCCCGGAGACCCCGCCCATGAGGACCCCCCGGCCGCCACCGGGGCGCATCAGGTGGTAGGCCCCGACCTGCGGGGCCAGCCGGCCGGCGACCTCCGACATGGGGGCGAGCAGCGGCAGGGACCCGTCGGGGGCCTGCACGGTCTCGTAGGCGATGGCCGTGGTGCCCGCGGCCAGCACCGCGTCGGTGCACGACCGGGACGCGGCCAGGTGCAGGTAGGTGAACAGGGTCTGCTCGGGCCGCAGCAGCGGGTACTCCTCGGGCACCGGCTCCTTCACCTTGAGGACCAGCTCGGCGGCCCAGGCGTCCGCCGCGGCGGGCACGATGCGGGCGCCCGCGGCGGCGAAGTCCGCGTCCGGGATCGCCGAGCCGGCCCCGGCGTCGCGCTCCACGAGGACCTCGTGGCCGTGCCGGACGAGCTCGTGCACACCGGCCGGCGTCATCGCCACCCGGTACTCATGGTTCTTGACCTCGCGGGGGACCCCGACCTGGGTCATGCCTACCTCACTGGCCGCTGGGCTGCTCACGCAGGGCGTCGACGCTGGCGCCGGGGCTCACCCTACGGTCGGCGGCCGCCGAAGAAGGGTAGGAGCAGCCCGGCGAGCGTCCGTTTCGCCGTCTTGCGCATGGTTCGTCCCCGGGGTTTCCCCGCCGCCCGGGGGGAAGGAGGGTCGCCGATGCCGGGGCCTGCTGGGCTGCTGGGGCAGGGTCCGCGCCGTCCGGGCGCGGACCCTGCCCGGAG
>JBMOMH010000166.1:0-825 GCA_049323135.1 Actinomycetota bacterium | reverse complement strand
CGCCCCCGCCGCTGGTTGGAGGTGGGCCTGCTGCTGGCCGCCCCGCTGCTGGTGGCCCTGGCGTTGCGACCGGCGCTGATGTCCCCGGCGCCGATGATCGACCCACACTTCTACACGGCCTTCCTGGAGCAAGGCCGGGGGCTGGTCGAGCGGTACGGCACCGGCAACTACTTCTGGGTCCGGGTCGGGTTCCTGCTGCCGGCCCGGGCCAGCTACGAGCTGTTCGGGGCGGTGCCCGGCTTCGTCGCGCTGCGCTACGTCCTCGCCCTGGTGGCCGCGGTTCCTGGCTACCTGCTGCTGCGCCGGCTGCACGGCCCGGCGGCCGGCGCCCTCGCCGTGGTCGGCCTGCTCGGCAGCCCGGTGCTGCTGTACGCCTGGGGCTCGGACTACCCCGACGCGGCGGCGGTGTCCTATCTGGCCGCCGGGTGGGCGCTGCTCGGCCTGGCGGCCACCGCGCCCGAGGCCCGGCCCCGCGCCCGACGGGGGTGGCTGACCGCGGCGGCGGTGGCGTTCACCCTGGCCGTGCACAGCCAGCTCGTAGCCCTGGCGGTGGTCGCCGCTGCGGTGGCGGCGTACCTGTGGGTGAGCCACGGCCGGTCGTGGCGGCCGGCCGCGGGCGACGCGGCGCTGCTGCTGGCCGTCGGCATCTGGGGGACGGTCCTGCTGGCCGGGCTGGCGCTGGCCGTGCTGGGCAGCGCGGACATCCTCACCCCCACCCTGCGGGCCGTGGCCATGCTGCAGGCCGGCCCGGACGCGGGCCGCTGGCACTCGGCCACCTGGCGGTGGGTGCAGGACGAGCCGTACCTGCTCGTCCCTCCGCTGCTG
>JBMOMH010000165.1:0-7985 GCA_049323135.1 Actinomycetota bacterium | reverse complement strand
GACGGCGACCGCGGACAGAACCGCGGCCGCCTTGTCCTGGCACTCCCGGTCCTCCGCCGCCGGGTCGGAGTCGGCGACGATGCCCGCGCCGGCCTGCACGTAGGCGACCCCGTCCCGGAGCACGGCGGTGCGGATCGCGATGGCGGTGTCGCAGTCCCCGGCGAAGTCCAGGTAGCCGACCACCCCCCCGTAGACGCCCCGCCGGGTGGGCTCCAGCTCCTCGATGAGCTCCATCGCCCGCGGCTTGGGCGCCCCCGAGAGGGTGCCGGCCGGGAAGCAGGCGGTGAGCGCGTCGAAGGCGGTCCGGCCGGGTGCCAGCCAGCCGACGACCGTGGACTCCAGGTGCATGACGTGGCTGTAGCGGCGAACGGCCATGAAGTCCACCACCTCCACCGAGCCGGGCCGGCACACCCGGCCCAGGTCGTTGCGTCCGAGGTCGACGAGCATCACGTGCTCGGCCCGCTCCTTGGGGTCGGCCAGCAGGTCCGCGGCCAGCTCCGCGTCGTCCTCGGGGGTGGCGCCACGCCGCCGGGTGCCGGCGATCGGGTGGGTCATGGCCCGCCCGCCCACCACCTTGACCAGCGACTCAGGGCTGGAGCCGACGACGTCGAACCCAGGCAGGCGCAACAGGTACATGTACGGGCTCGGGTTGGACAGGCGCAGCACCCGGTAGACGTCCAGCGCGCTGGCCGGGGTGGTCACCTCGAACCGCTGCGAGACCACCACCTGGAACGCCTCTCCGGCTCGGATCTCCGCCTTGGCCCGGTCGACCGCCGCCTGGTAGTCCGCGCCGCTGCGCCGGCGCCGGCTGGGAGGGCGGGGTGGGAGGCTGCCCAGGGTGGCCACGGTGGACGGGGCGGTGGCGGCCAGGTCGGCGGTCATCCGGTCCAGCCGGCGGACCGCGTCCGCCCACGCCTCGTCGACCCGGGCGTCGCTGCCGTCCCAGTTGAGCGCGTTCGCGATGAGCAGGACCGAGCCGTCCGCGTGGTCGAGGACGGCCAGGTCGGTGGCCAGCAGCAGGGTCAGCTCGGGGATCCGCAGGTCGTCTACGGTGCGCGCCGGCAGCCGCTCCAGCCGGCGTACCGCGTCGTACCCGACGTAGCCGACCAGCCCCCCGGTGAGCGGTGGCAGCCCCGGGAGCCGAGGGGTGTGCAGGGCCTGCAGGGTCTCCCGCACGGCCGCCAGCGGGTCACCGCCCGCGGGCAGCCCGGCCGGTGGGTGGCCCTGCCACACCGCGTGCCCGCCGGCCTCGGTGAGGGTGGCGGCGGAGCGCGCGCCGACGAAGGAGTACCGGGACCACACCCCCCCGTGCTCGGCGGACTCCAGCAGGAAGGTGCCGGTCCGCTCCCCCGCCAGCTTGCGGTACAGCCCGACCGGGGTCTCCCCGTCGGCGAGCAGCCGCCGGGTGACCGGGATGACCCGCCGGTCCCGGGCCAGGTCCCGGAAGGTGGCCAGGTCCGGGCTGGTCCCCCCGCCGGTCACCCCCGCTCCCCAGGCCTGGGCGGCAGGGGCAGCGGGTCGGCGGTGAAACAGGTGCGGGCCCCGGTGTGGCAGGCCGGGCCGACCTGGTCCACCTGCAGCAGCAGCGCGTCCCCGTCGCAGTCCAGGGCGACCGAGCGCACCCACTGCACGTGGCCGGAGGTGTCGCCCTTGCGCCAGTACTCCTGCCGGCTGCGGCTCCAGTACGTCGCCCGCCGGCTGGTCAGGGTGCGGTGCAGCGCCTCGTCGTCCATCCAGGCCAGCATGAGGACCTCGCCGGTGTCGTGCTGCTGCACCACCACCGGGAGCAGGCCTCCCGGGCCGCGGCGCAGCCGTCCGGCCAGGGCCGGGTCGAGCGGGGACGGCGGGCGCGGGTCGCTCACCGGGCCATTCTCCGGGTGCTGGGGCCCTCAGCGCACGTCGGGCCGGATGCCGGACGCCTTTGCTGGACACGGACGGTTCACCGACTGATCACCGACCAAGGTCTTGCCTTACCGTGCCGGGGGGGCCAGGCTGTCGCCCGGCGGCGGTGCCAGCGGTGGGGTGCGCAGCGCCCCGTGAGTCCCGAGGGGGGACGGCGCAATGACGCGTGCAGCTGGGTTTGGTTCCCGTTCCTCCGCCCGCATCTGGTGGGCCCTGCTGGCCGCCCTGGCCCTGCTGCTGCCCCTGGCGGGGCCGGCCGGCGCCGACCCGCAGCCCGGCCGGGACACCAGCGGTGACCGCCGTGAGGGCGGCGACGGCACCGGTGACCAGGGCCAGCAGCCGCGGCGCGGCCTGCTGTTCGGGGCTGACGGGATGCGTCCGGACCTGGTGGCGCGGTACGCCGGCGAAGGGGCGATGCCCACCTTCCGGGAGCTGCTGCGGCGGGGCGCCGTCGGCGACAACGGCCTGACCCAGGGCTTCCCCCCAAACACCGGGGTCGGCTGGTACACGCTGGCCACGGGAACCTGGCCGGGCGAGCACGGCTCGACCAACAACACGTTCTTCCGGGTGGGTTCGGCGAGCTTCGCCGACCGCACCTCCTTCGGCGCTCCCGGGGTCCTCCAGGCGGACACCCTGGCCGCCGCCGCGGAGCGGGCCGGCAAGAAGGTCGCCCAGGTCGACTTCGTGGGCGGCCTGAACGCGGGGGTGGCCGGGCCGACCGTCGACTACGCCAGCTTCTTCTCCCGTCGCGGGGTGCTGGTCCGGGTCGCCGACCCCGCCGAGCAGGCCGGGGCCGCGCAGTTCGGGCTGTCCTACCAGGTCGGCGCCGTCGGCCCGGCCACCGGCTGGACCGGGGTGCCGGCGGCCGACCCGGCGGCCCCGCCGCTGCAGACCACGCTGACCGTCCCGACCACCTTCGCCGCGGCCAACCCGAACCGGGTGTTCGACGCATACCTCTACGACAGTGCGGTGGACGGGCGGGCGGCGTACGACCGGATGCTGCTGGTCCCGGCCCGCGCCGGCAAGGACGCCGGCCAGGCGCTGGCCCGGCTGGCCGTCGGGGATTTCGCGGACGTGAAGCTGCGCGGCCCCGACGCGCTGACCGGCCCCCGCGGCGGGCAGACCGCAGGCTTCTACGCGAACCTGGTGTCCCTGGCCCCGGACGCGTCGAACTTCAAGGTGTACTTCACCTCGGTGGTCCGGGCTCGGGCCAGCTGCCGCACCGCCGCGTGCGCTGCGCTGCCGGCTGGCGGCCCCGGGGAGGACCGGCTGGAGAAGTACGTCGCCGACAACCTGCCCACCTGGTCGGCCGCGGACTACGCGCCGCTGGAGGCGCGGGTCATCGACGAGGACACCTACGTCCGGCAGGGCCGGGAGGTGCAGCAGCGCTACCAGCGGGCCGTCCTGGACTACGTCCTGGGCACGCTGCAGCCGGACACCGACCTGGGCTTCGTCGGCTACCCGGCAACCGACGAGTTCTCCCACCAGTTCCTCGGCCTGGTCACCCCCCGGGACATGGACGGGGCGCCGAACCCGTACTACGACGACGTGAACGGCGACGGCGTCAAGGACGGCCGGATCGCGGTGCGGGAGGGCTACCTGCGCAGCGCGTACGCCGGGGCGGACGCCCTGCTCGCCCGGGCCCGCCAGCTCCTCGGGGGCAACCCCACCACGGTCGCCAGCGGCGACCACGGCTTCGCCCCGCAGTGGTTCGCGGTGAACGCGGGCAAGGTGCTCGCCGACGCCGGGCTGCAGGGAGCCGAGCAGCGCGGCAACTGCGGGACGGCTCCGACCGGGGTCACGAAGGCCAAGGCCTGCTACGCGGGCGGCACCGCCCAGGTCTACGTCAACCTGGCCGGACGCGACCCCGGCGGGGTGGTGCCCGCCAAGGACTACGAGGCCACCCGGAACGCCATCATCAAGGCGTTCCGCGACTTGCGCGACCCGGCCAACCCCGGCAAGCAGGTGGTGCAGCGCATCCTGACCAAGGAGGAGCTGCGCGACGTGGACGGCAGCGACTCGCTGCACCCGTCGCGGAGCGGTGACGTGGTGGTCGTGCTCCGCCCGCCCTACCAGTTCGATGCGGCCACCCCCGGCCGGACGGTCGCGTTCAGCCAGTTCTTCGGCCAGCACGGCTACACCCCCGACCTGGTCGACCTCGACGCGAACGTGAACATGCATGCGGTGTTCGTCGCCGCCGGGCCGGGCGTCCGGCGCAACGGTCACGTCGACGGCATGCGCGCGATCGACGTCGCGCCCACCCTGGCGTTCCTCATGGGCATCCCCGGCCCGCAGCAGGCCCGCGGGCAGATCCGCTACGACGTCGTCGCCGGGGGGGCGCGGCTGCGCGAGCTGACCCTGCTGAACATCAGCGACTACCACGGCCAGCTGGTGCCGTTGTCGGAGGCGGCGGACAGCCTCACCGGTGCGGGCACCAGCAACCCCCGGTTCGCCGTCGGCGGTGCCGCCTTCCTCGACCCGTGGTTCGACGCCTACCGGGCCGAGGCGAAGGACGGGTCGGTGACCCTCGCCGGCGGGGACTCGGTGGGGGCCACGCCGCCGATCTCCAGCTTCTTCGGTGACCGGCCGACGGTCGAGCTGATGAACCTCATGGGGTTCACCGCCGACGGCCTGGGCAACCACAACTTCGACCGCGGCGAGCAGTACTTCCGCCAGGAGCTGGTCCCCCTCGCGGGGTTCCGCTACCTGTCCGCCAATGTGGTGGACGCGGACGGGCACACCCCGCAGGAGTGGGCCCCCTCGGCGGTCTTCACCTTCGCCGGGGTGAAGCTGGGCGTGGTCGGCTTCTCCAACACCGACATCCCGGAGCTGACCAAGCCGGGGTCGCTCGGCCCGTTCCGGGTCACCGACCCGCTGGCCGCGGTCAACGCCGAGGCGGCCCGGCTGCGTGCCGAGAAGGTCGCCGCGGTCGTTGCGGTCGGCCACCTGGGCGCCACCACCGGGACGCTCACCGCGCCGGCCGGCCCGGTCGTCGACCTGGCCGACCGGGTCCAGGGTGTGGACGCCGTCCTCGGCGACCACACCGGGCTGCAGGTGCTTGCCACCCGACCCAACGGGGTGCTGCTTATCGAGAACCGCAGCAAGGGCGTCCGGTTCACCCGGGTGCGCCTGGTCGTCGACCCGGAGCGGCGCGCGGTGGTCTACAAGACGGCCGACGTGCACATCCCGTGGAACATCGGGGTCACCCCGAACCCGCAGATCCAGGCGCGCATCGACGAGCTGAACCGGCAGCTCGGTCCGATCCTGTCGACGGTGGTGGGCAACGCCACCCGGCCGGTGCCGCGGACCGACGCCTGCGGCAACCCGGAGGGTCGCACCTGCGAGTCCCTGGTCGGCAACGTGGTCACCGACGCCCTGCGCACGGCGTACGGGACGGACGTGGCGATCACCAACTCGGGCGGGCTGCGCGCCGACCTGACCTGCCCAACCACCGACAACCCGAGCGACTTCTGCCCGGCGTACACGCCGCCGCCCTACCCGGTGACCCGGGGCCAGGTCCGCACGGTGCTGCCGTTCGGCAACATCGCGGTGACCCTGCGGGTGTCCGGCAGCGAGCTGCGGTCGTTCCTGGAGAACGGCGTCTCGGCCATGCCCGGGGTGTCCGGCCGGTTCCCGCAGGTGTCGGGGATGTGCGTGACGTACGACGTGAGCCGGCCGGCGGGGAGCCGGGTGACCGGGGTGGTGCGGCAGGCCACCGACGGCAGCTGCACCGGAGCCGCGGTCGATCTCGGGGCGGCGGCGTCGTACACGCTGGCCATCAACGACTTCATGGCCTCCGGTGGCGACGGCTACCCGAACGTGGCCAGCCGCACGGCCAGCCGGGACCCGCTGGACCAGGTGGTCATCGACTACCTGGGGGCCCGAGGCACGGTCGACCCGGTGCTGCAGGGCCGGCTCCGCTGCACCAGCAGTGGGGCCACCGCCTGCCCCACCCCCGTGCCGTGACCTGCAGCCCCCACTGGTGGCTTCGGCCCCCGATGGGTGGACCGACCGAGATGGTGGCCTACCACTGATGGTCACCGGGTTGGTGTTGCCCGCCGTGGCCTACGTCGTCGGCGCCGCGGTCGTTGCCCGACAGGTCAAGAGAGACCGTCGAGTGGCGGTCGTCGTCGGCGCCGTCGCACTGAGCATCCTGCTCCTCTTCCCCTTCGAGTGCTCGGCCGCCGTGGCCCTGGGGCCGGGGGGTGGCACCGGAGGGGCCGGGGGGTCGGCCTGCCGGACGCTGTTTGGCCGCCCCGTCGCGCAGCTCAATGGGCCCGGTGCTGCGGCCGTGGCCCTGTCCGTCTGGCTGGCCGCCACCGGCCTGGTCATCGCCGACGCTGTCCTCCTGGGACGTCGGCAGGACCGGCGCGCCCGGAGTCGCGGGGAAGGGAGCTGAGCACCGGCCCGGTTCGGCCGTTCCCCGGTGGACCCCCTACCCTGACCGCCAGGCTGTTGCAGGGGGCCGGCCGGACGGGAGGAGGCCGCGGTGGACGAACGGGACCCGGAGGGTGATCGTTCCTGGGGTGAGGCGCGCCGGTCGCTGCTGCACGACCTGGAGCGTCTCGGCGCCGCCTCGCTGGACGGCGCGGCCGACCGGACGGAGCGGGCCACCCGGCTGAGCCGCCCCGCCCCCCACTCCCCGACGCCCGCGCCGCCGTCGACGGGTGCCCCAGCGGTCCGGTCGGCGGGTGCGGCAGGGAAAACCGCCCCCGGGCCGGGCGGCGGTGAGCCGTCCGGCGGCCGGCACCGGCGTACGGCGGACAGCCTCACCGCGGAGACGGTGCTGCACGTCCGGGGGCCCGCGCCGGCCGCCGGCTGGCGCCGGGCCGTCTACCGGAGCACCCGGGGCCGGCTCAACCCCGGTCCCTCGCCGGCCGAGCGGCGCCAGGCCGGGCTGCGCGCCCGCGTCGCCACCCCGATCGGCGGCTGCCACCGCCTCGCGGTCATCAGCCTCAAGGGCGGGGTCGGGAAGACCACGACCACGGCCGCCCTGGGGGCCACCTTCGCCCGCCTGCGCGGCGACCGGGTGGTCGCCATCGACGCCAACCCCGACCGGGGCACGCTCGGGGAGCGCACGGTGGGCCGACCCGGGGCCACCGTCCGGGACCTGCTGGACGCCGCTGACCGGATCGCCCGGTACACCGACGTGCGGACCTTCACCGCGCAGGCGCCGTCCCGGCTGGAGGTGCTCGCCTCCGACGTGGACCCGGCCACCTCCCAGGCGTTCGGCGAGGAGGACTACCGGCGCACCGTCGAGATCCTCGAGCGGTACTACAGTCTGGTGCTCACCGACTGCGGCACCGGCCTGCTGCACTCGGCGATGCGCGGGGTGCTCGGCCTGGCCGACTCCCTGGTGGTGGTCAGCTCGCCCAGCCTGGACGGCGCGCGGAGCGCCAGCGCCACCCTGGACTGGCTGGAGGCCCACGGCCTCGAGGGGCTGGTGCAGCGGGCGGTGGTGGTGATCTGCGCGGTGCGACCCGGCGGGGGACGGGTCGACGTCGACGCGCTGGACGAGCACTTCCGGGAACGCTGCCGGGCGGTGTTCCGGGTGCCCTGGGACCCGCACCTGGAGGCCGGCGGCGTCGTCGACCTCGACGCGCTGCGCCCGCCCACCCGGGAGGCCTACCTGCGTGCGGCGGCGGCCGTCGGCGAGGGCTTCACCCGCAGCGTCCGTCGGGGGGACCTGCGTCCGCCGGCCCGCTGACGGTACGCCGCTCCGCCGCCGCCTGGGCCGCCTCCCCAGCCGCCGCCCGGGCCGCCTCCCCAGCGGCCCGGAGCACCCCGGCCTCGACCTCCCGGCCGGTCCACCGCCGTACCTGCAGCACCGCCTGCTGCACGAGCAGCTCCAGCCCGCCCACCACCACCCCACCGTGGGCCGCCCAGGCGGCGGCCAGCGGGGTGGGCCACGGCTGGTAGAGGACGTCGAGGAGCACCCCGGGGGCCGGGGCCACGGCCGGCACCAGGCGGTCGGTGCCCCCCGCAGGGGTTGTGGCGACCACCAGCGGGGCGGACAGCCCGGCGGTCGCCGCCGCCCAGGGGTGGACCCGCAGGCCCAGCCCGTGGGCGCCGGCCAGCGGCGG
>JBMOMH010000164.1:0-7991 GCA_049323135.1 Actinomycetota bacterium | reverse complement strand
CCCGTGGGCGGCCGACCCGGCGGACTGGTGGTCGGTGGTGCAGACCAACCTGCGCGGGCCCTTCCTGGTCGCCCAGGCGGTGCTCCCGGAGATGCTGGCTCGGGGCGGTGGCCGGCTGCTGCACCTGGGCAGCGGCCTGGGGGACCGGGCCGAGCCGTCGTGGTCGGCGTACTCGGTGTCCAAGGCCGGGCTGCGCCGGCTCACCGACAACCTGGCCGCGGCGCTGCGCGGCACCGGCGTGGTGGTGCTCGAGGCCAGCCCGGGGCTGGTGCGTACCGACATGACCGAGCAGATGTGGGGGCCGCCGGAGGAGCAGGAGTGGCAGCCGGTGACGCGGATTGTGGACCTCGCGGTGGCCTTCGCTGCGGGGCGCCTGGATGGCCTGCACGGGCGCTTCGTGCACGCCGCACGGGACGACCTCGACCGGCTGGCCGCGGAGTCCGCCGCGGCGCAGCCACCGCCTGATGTTGCATAACGATGCTGCACAGTGCATACTGATGCACGCAGTCGGCGGCAGTGAGGAGGCGGGCGTGCGGGCGGCGGTGGCCGGGGCGAGTGGGTACGCCGGTGGCGAGCTGGTCCGGCTGCTGCTGGGCCACCCGCACCTGGAGGTCGGCGCGCTCACCGCGGGCGGCAGCGCCGGCAGCCGCCTGGGCGAGCACCACCCGCAGCTGGTCCCGCTCGCCGACACCGTCCTCGCGCCCACCTCGGTGGACACCCTGGCCGGGCATGACGTGGTGTTCCTGGCGCTGCCCCACGGGCACTCCGCGGCCCTGACCGCCGGCCTGCCGGTCGACACCCTCGTGGTGGACCTCGGCGCGGACCACCGGCTGACCGACGCCGCGGCCTGGGCCGCCTACTACGGCACCCCGTACGCCGGCTCCTGGCCCTACGGGCTGCCCGAGCTGCCCGGCCAGCGGGAGCGGCTGCGCGGCGCCCGGCGCATCGCCGTCCCAGGCTGCTACCCGACCGCGGCGCTCCTGGCGCTGGCCCCCGCCTACGCGGCCGGCCTGGTCGACCCGGACGCTGTGGTGGTCGCCGCGTCGGGCACCTCCGGTGCCGGGCGGGAGCCGTCCCCCCGGCTGCACGGCGCCGAGGTGATGGGGGCGGTCAGCGCGTACGCCGCCGGCGGCACCCACCGGCACACCCCGGAGATCGCGCAGGTCCTCGGCGACCTGCACGGCGGCCCGGTCACCGTGTCGTTCACCCCCACCTTGGCCCCGATGCCGCGGGGCCTGCTGGCCACCGCCACGGCGCGGGTGCGCCCCGGCGTGGCCGCCACCGCCGTCCGGGAGACCTACGCCCGGGCCTACCGTGCCGAGCCGTTCGTCCAGCTGCTGCCCGAGGGGGTCTGGCCGTCCACCGCGGCGACGCTGGGGGCCAACACCGTGCACGTGGCCGTGGCCGTGGACGGCCCGGCCGGGCGGCTGGTGGCGGTCGCCGCCGAGGACAACCTGGTCAAGGGCGCCGCCGGCCAGGCGGTGCAGTGCGCCAACCTGGCCCTGGGCCTGCCGGAGGCGGCTGGGCTGACCACTGTGGGGCTGGCCCCATGAGGGTGACCCCATGAGCGTCACCGCCGCCGCCGGCTTCCGGGCCGCCGGGGTGGCCGCGGGCCTGCGCACCGGGGACGGGCCCGACGTGGCCCTGGTGGTCAACGACGGGCCGCGCCGGGACGCCGCCGGGGTGTTCACCGGCAACCGGGTCAAGGCCGCCCCGGTGCTGTGGTCCCAGCAGGTGCTGCGCGCCGGCCGCCTGGCCGCGGTGGTGCTCAACGCCGGCGGCGCGAACGCCTGTACCGGACCGGCCGGGTTCCAGGACACGCACCGCACCGCGGAGCGGGTGGCTGATCGGCTCGGTGTCGGCGCGGGCGAGGTGGCCGTCTGCTCCACCGGCCTGATCGGGGAGCGGCTGCCCGTCGCCCGGCTGCTGGACGGCGTCGACCGGGCCGCCGCCACGCTGTCCAGCGACGGCGGGCTCGCCGCCGCCCGCGCGGTGATGACCACCGACACCAGGCCGAAGCAGGCCGCGCGGCGGGCCGACGGGTACGTGGTGGGCGGGATGGCCAAGGGCGCGGGCATGCTGGCGCCGGCGCTGGCCACCATGCTCGTCGTCCTCACCACCGACGCGGTGGTGGCCGCCGCGGACCTGGAGCGGGCGCTGCGGGCGGCCACCGCGGCCACCTTCGACCGGATCGACTCGGACGGCTGCATGTCCACCAACGACACGGTGCTGCTGCTGGCCAGCGGGGCCAGCGGGGCGGCCCCGCCGGAGGAGGAGTTCGCTGCCCGGGTCCGGGAGGTGTGCGCGGACCTGGCCCGCCAGCTGCTCGACGACGCCGAAGGGGCGACGAAGACCATTGCCGTGGAGGTGATCCGCGCCGCCGACGAGGGCGACGCGCTCGAGGTCGGGCGGGCGGTAGCCCGCAGCAACCTGCTCAAGTGCGCGCTGCACGGCGAGGACCCGAACTGGGGGCGGGTCCTCGCCGCGGTCGGCACCACCCGGGCCGCCTTCGTCCCCGAGCGGCTCGCCGTGGCCATCAACGGGGTGTGGGTGTGCCGGGACGGGGCCGCCGGCGAGGACCGGGCCCTGGTGGACCTGCGTGGGCGGGAGGTGCGCCTGACGGTGGACCTGGGGGCCGGTGGGGCGACGGCCACGGTGTGGACCAGCGACCTCACCGCGGCGTACGTGCACGAGAACTCGGCGTACTCGACATGAGCCTCCCGAGCGACCCCGGCGCCCAGGGCGGCCTCCCGTCCGGCCGCCCGGCACCGGCCGCGCTGCTGGCCAAGGCGGCCACCCTGGTCGAGGCGTTGCCGTGGCTGGGCCGCTTCCACGGTCGGACCGTGGTGGTGAAGTACGGCGGCCACGCGATGGCCGACGAGGCGCTACGGGCGTCCTTCGCCGCCGACGTGGTGTTCCTCCGCTACGTCGGGCTGCGCCCGGTCGTGGTCCACGGGGGCGGGCCGCAGATCAGCGCCCACCTGGCCCGCCTCGGCCTGGTCCCGGAGTTCGTCGGCGGCCTGCGGGTGACCACCCCGGAGACCATGCAGGTGGTGCGGATGGTGCTGGTCGGCCAGGTGCAGCGGGAGGTGGTCGGCCTGGTCAACGCGCACGGCCCTTTCGCCGTCGGCCTGTCCGGGGAGGACGCGCACCTGTTCACCGCCGTGCGCCGGCGGGCCCTCGTCGACGGCGCACCGGTCGACCTCGGTCAGGTCGGGGACATCGTCCGGGTGGACCCGAGCGCGGTGCGGGCGCTGCTGGACGACGGGCGCATCCCGGTGGTGAGCAGCATCGCCCGCGGCGAGGACGGCCAGGTGTACAACGTCAACGCGGACAGCGCGGCGGCCGAGCTGGCCGTGGCGCTGGGCGCGGAGAAGCTGGTCGTGCTCACCGACGTCGCCGGGCTGTACGCCGACTGGCCGGCCAGCGACCGGGTGGTCAGCGAGCTGGCCGCCGACGAGCTGGCCGCCCTGCTGCCGACGCTGACGGCCGGCATGGCCCCGAAGATGGAGGCCTGTCTGCGGGCCGTCCGCGGCGGGGTCCCCGCCGCCCACGTGCTGGACGGCCGGCTGCCGCACGCGCTGCTGCTCGAGGTGTTCACCGACCAGGGCGTCGGGACCATGGTCGTACCGGGAAGGGAGGGAGCCGCATGAGCACCGCGGTGGGCACGGCGACCGAACGGCTGCAGGCCCGCTTCGGCCGCGCCCTGATGGGGACCTACGGCGTACCGCCGCTGGCCCTCGCCCGGGGCGCTGGGTGCGAGGTGTGGGACGTCGACGGGCGGCGCTACCTCGACCTGGTGGCGGGCATCGCCGTGTCCAGCCTGGGGCACGCCCACCCAGCCGTGGTCGGCGCGGTCACCGCGCAGGTGTCCACCCTCGCGCACACCAGCAACCTGTACCTGCACGAGCCGGAGGTGCGGCTGGCCGAGCGGCTGCTCGACCTGCTGGGCAGCGACGGGCGGGTCTTCTTCGCCAACAGCGGCACCGAGGCCAACGAGGCGGCGTACAAGCTGGTCCGCCGGCACGCCGGGCGCGGGGGGGACCAGGGCGGGGGCTATGTGGTGGCGGCCGAGGGGGGCTTCCACGGCCGCACGCTGGGGGCCCTAGCGCTGACCGGCAAGGCCGCCATCCGGGACCCCTTCGGCCCGTTCGGCCCGCAGGTCCGCTTCGTGCCGTACGGCGACGCCGACGCGCTGCGGAACGCCGTCGGCCCCGGCTGCGCCGCAGTCTTCCTCGAGCCGACGCAGGGGGAGGCCGGCGTGGTCCCCGCGCCGGAGGGCTACCTGGCGCTGGCCCGGGAGCGGTGCGACGCCACCGGGGCCCTGCTGGTGCTCGACGAGGTGCAGAGCGGGATCGGCCGTACCGGCCACTGGTTCGCCCACCAGGCCGCCGGGGTCCGCCCGGACGTGCTCACCCTCGGCAAGGGCCTGGGGGGCGGGCTGCCCATTGGCGCCTGCGTCGGCCTCGGGCAGTACGGGGGGGTGTTCGCCAAGGGCGACCACGGGTCGACCTTCGGCGGCAACCCGGTGGCCTGCGCCGCCGCCCTGGCGGTGCTCGACACCATCGCCGGTGAGGGCCTGCTGGCCCAGGTGCGGGCGGTGGGGGAGCAGCTGCGGGCCGGCCTGGCCGGCGTACGGGACCCCCTGCTCGCCGGGGTACGGGGGGCCGGGCTGTGGCTCGCCCTGGTGCTGCGCGCGCCCCGCGCCGGTGACCTGGAGGCCGCCGCCCGGGCCGCCGGCTTCCTGGTGAACGCGGTGGCGCCCGACGCGGTCCGCCTGGCGCCCCCGCTGGTGCTCACCGCCGCCCAGGCGCAGGCTTTCCTCGACGCCCTGCCCGGGCTGCTCCAGGAGGTGCGCCGGTGACCCGCCACCTCCTGCGCGACGACGACCTGCGGCCCGCCGAGCTGCTCGCGGTGCTCGACCTGGCCGACGAGATGAAGCGGGCCCGTTTCGCCCACCGCCCGCTGGCCGGCCCCCGGGCCGTCGCGGTGGTCTTCGACAAGCCGTCCACCCGGACCCGGGTGTCCTTCGCGGTCGGCATCGCCGAGCTCGGCGGCTACCCCCTGGTCATCGACGCCCAGTCCAGCCAGCTGGGGCGCGGCGAGCCGGTGGCGGACACCGTGCGCGTGCTGGCCCGGCAGTGCGCGGCCATCGTGTGGCGCACCTTCGCCCAGGAGCGGCTGGCGGAGGCCGCCGCCGCGAGCACCGTGCCGGTGGTCAACGCCCTGACCGACGCCTTCCACCCGTGCCAGCTGCTGGCCGACCTGCAGACGGTGCGGGAGCACAAGGGCGGCCTGGCCGGGCTCACCCTGACCTACCTCGGCGACGGTGCCAACAACATGGCGCACTCCTACCTGCTGGCCGGCGCGGCGGCCGGCCTGCACGTGCGGGTGGCCTCCCCCGAGGGGTTCGACCCGGACCCGGCGGTGCTCGCCCGGGCCGGCGAGGTGGCCGCCACCACCGGCGGGTCGGCCACCCACCTGCGCGACCCGGCGGCGGCCGCGGCCGGCGCCGACGTGCTGGCCACCGACACCTGGGTGTCGATGGGGCAGGACGCGGCGGGCCGGGAGGGCGTGTTCGGCCGGTACGCCGTGGACGAGGCAGCGCTCGACCGGGCCGCCCCGGACGCCCTGGTGCTGCACTGCCTGCCGGCGTACCGCGGCAAGGAGATCGCCGCCAGCGTCCTGGACGGCCCGCACAGCGTCGTCTGGGACGAGGCGGAGAACCGGCTGCATGCGCAGAAGGCCCTGCTCGCCTGGCTCCTGGAGCAGCCGTGACGGAGCTGCTGCCGGCCCGGGCCGCTCCTGGCACCCGTACCGCCCGGCACCGTCGGATCGCCGACACCTTGGCGCACACCCGGGTGCGCTCCCAGGCCGAGCTGGCCCGGCTGCTGCGCCGGGACGGCTTCCCGGTGACCCAGGCGACGCTGTCCCGGGACCTGGAGGAGCTGGGCGCGGTGAAGGTCCGCGCCCCCGACGGCTCCCTGGTCTACGCGCTGCCTGGGGAGGGCGGGGACCGCACCCCGCGGCCGGCCCCCGACCCCGCGGCGTACGACGGGCGGCTGGCCCGGCTGGCCGGGGAGCTGCTGGTCTCCGCGGAGGCCTCGGCCAACCTGGTCGTGCTGCGCACGCCCCCCGGCGCCGCACACTTCCTGGCCTCCGCCCTCGACCACGCGAGCCTGCCCGACGTGCTGGGCACCATCGCCGGGGACGACACCGTGCTGCTGGTCTGCCGCGAGCCGGCCGGTGGGGGGCCGGTGGCCAGCCGGCTGCTCGCCGTGGCGGAGCGGCACCGCCCCGAATGCGCCACCACCGACCTGACCGCCGACCCTGACCACCGACCCTGACCACCGACCCTGACCCCCGACCCTGACCCCCGACCCTGACCGCCCCGCGTCCCCCGGGACGCCGCCTGCAAGGAGGACCGCTCGTGTCAGAGCGTGTCGTGCTCGCCTACTCCGGAGGCCTGGACACCTCCGTCGCCATCGGCTGGATCGCCGCCGCCACCGGCGCGGAGGTCGTCGCTGTCGCCGTCGACGTCGGCCAGGGCGGTGAGGACCTGGCCGTGGTCCGGGAGCGGGCCCTGGCCTGCGGTGCCGTCGAGGCCGTCGTGGTCGACGCGCGCGAGGAGTTCGCCACCGACTACTGCCTGCCGGCCCTGCAGGCCAACGCCCGCTACATGGACCGCTACCCGCTGGTGTCCGCGCTGTCCCGGCCGCTGATCGTCACCCACCTGGTGGCCGCCGCCCGGGAGCACGGCGCCACGGTCGTCGCCCACGGCTGCACCGGCAAGGGCAACGACCAGGTGCGCTTCGAGGTCGGCATCGGGGCCCTCGCCCCCGACCTGCGGGTCCTGGCGCCGGTGCGCGACTCGGGCATGACCCGGGACAAGGCCATCGCCTTCGCCGAGGAGCGGGCGCTGCCCATCGACGTCACCCGCAGCTCCCCGTACTCGATCGACCAGAACCTGTGGGGTCGGGCGGTCGAGACCGGGTTCCTCGAGGACGTGTGGAACGGGCCGGTCGAGGACCTCTACAGCTACACCGCGGACCCCGCGACGCCGCGGGACCCCGACGAGGTCGTCCTCACCTTCGTCGACGGCGTGCCCACCGCGGTCGACGGCCGGCCGGTCAGCGTCCGGGCGGCCGTCGAGGAGCTCAACCGGCGGGCCGGCGCCCAGGGGGTCGGCCGGCTGGACATGGTCGAGGACCGGCTGGTCGGGATCAAGAGCCGGGAGGTGTACGAGGCCCCGGGGGCGTGCGCGCTGATCGCCGCCCACCAGGAGCTGGAGAACCTCACCGTGGAGCGGGACCTGGCCCGGTTCAAGCGCACCGTGGAGCAGCGTTGGGCGGAGCTGGTGTACGACGGGCTGTGGTTCTCCCCGCTCAAGCGGGCCCTGGACGCGTTCCTGGCCACCTCCCAGCGGCACGTGTCCGGTGAGGTGCGCCTCACCCTGCACGGGGGCCGGGCGGTCGTCACCGGCCGGCGCAGCGAGGCCTCTCTGTACGACTTCGGGCTGGCCACCTATGACGCTGCGGACACCTTCGACCAGTCGCTGGCCAAGGGCTTCGTCGAGCTGTGGGGGCTGCCGAGCAAGATCGCCGCGCGGCGGGACCAGCGGCTGCAGGACGGGCCCGCCGGTGGCTGAGGAGCCGCCGGGGGGGCCGCTGCGGCTGTGGGGCGGCCGGTTCACCGCGGCCCCGGCCCCGGCGGTGGCCGCCCTGTCCCGGTCGGTGCACGTCGACTGGCGGCTGGCACCCTACGACCTGGCCGGCTCCCGGGCGCACGCCCGGGTGCTGGCCAGGGCCGGCCTGCTCGACGCGGGAGAGCTGGCCCGGCTGCTGGCCGGCCTGGACGCCCTGGAGGCGGCGGTCCGGGACGGCACGTTCACCCCGGGTCCGGACGACGAGGACGTGCACACCGCGCTGGAGCGGGGCCTGGTGGAGCGGCTCGGACCGCTCGCGGGGCGGCTGCGGGCCGGCCGCAGCCGC
>JBMOMH010000163.1:0-8009 GCA_049323135.1 Actinomycetota bacterium | reverse complement strand
GGTGCCGGCCCCGGTGCCGACGACGGTGCCCGAGCCGACGACTCGGGTGCCGGCGTAGAGAACCACGGCCTGGCCGGCGGCCACCCCGCGCACCGGAGTGTCCAGGGCGACGTGCAGCCCGGCGCCAACCAGCTCGGCCAACGCCGGCACCTCGGGGGCGTGCGCCCGCACCTGCGCGGTGCACCGCAGCGGGCCCGCCGGCGCCGGGCCCGCCCACCGTGGGCGGGTGGCGACGAGCCGGTCCACCGCGAGCCGGTCGGCCGGGCCGACGACGACCCGGCGCTGCGCCGGCTGCACCGCCAGCACGTAGCGGGCCCGGCCGTCCGGGGCCGGCCGGTCCAGGGCCAGCCCCCGGCGCTGCCCCACGGTGTAGGCGTAGGCGCCCCGGTGCGCGCCGACCACGGCGCCGCCGGCGTCGACCACCTGCCCCGGCTGCTCGCCGAGGCGGCGGCGGAGGAACCCGGCGGTGTCCCCGTCGGGGACGAAGCACACGTCGTGGCTGTCCGGCTTGTCGGCCACGGCCAGCCCCCGGGCCGCGGCCTCCCGGCGTACGTCGACCTTGCGGCTGGCGCCGAGCGGGAACAGCGCCGCCGCCAGCTGGGGCGGCTCGAGGACGCCGAGGACGTAGGACTGGTCCTTGGCCGGGTCGACGGCCCGGTGCAGCTCCGGGCCGTCCGGTCCGGCGACCAGCCGCGCGTAGTGCCCGGTGCACACCGCGTCGAAGCCCAGGGCGAGGGCCCGGTCGAGGACGGCGGCGAACTTGATCCGCTCGTTGCAGCGCAGGCACGGGTTGGGCGTGCGGCCGGCGGCGTACTCGGCGACGAAGTCCTCGACCACGTCGGCGCGGAACCGGGCGGCCAGGTCCCAGACGTAGAACGGGATGCCGAGCACATCCGCGGCCCGCCGCGCGTCCCGCGCGTCCTCCGGCGTGCAGCACCCGTGCGCCCGGCCCGGTCCGCGCCCCCGCGGGGCCCCGGCCAGCGCCAGGTGCACCCCGACCACCTCGTGCCCAGCGGACAGCGCCCGGGCCGCGGCGACCGCCGAGTCGACCCCGCCGGACATCGCGGCCAGCACCCTCACCGGGCGGCCCCTACCTGGCCGGCCCGGCGGGCCCGGGCCACTACCGGCCCGATCGCCGCGCACAGGGCGTCGACGTCGTCCCGGGTCGAGGTGTGCCCGAGGGAGAACCGCAGCGACCCGCGGGCTCGGTCCTCGTCGCCGTACATGGCCAGCAGCACGTGGCTGGGCTGGGCTACCCCCGCCGAGCAGGCCGAGCCGGTGCTCGCCTCGATGCCCCGGGCGTCCAGCAGCAGCAACAGCGAGTCGCCCTCGCAGCCGGGGAAGGAGAAGTGCGCGTTGCCCGGCAGCCGCCGCCCGGGCCGGCCGCTGGTGTCCCCGTTGAGCAGCGCCTCGGGCACCGCGGCTCGGACGCCGGCCACGAGGGCGTCGCGCAGCGCGGCGAGCTGGGCGGCCCGCTCGGGCTGCTCCCGGACGGCCACCTCGACGGCGGCGGCGAACCCGGCCAGCGCCGGGGTGTCCAGGGTCCCGGAGCGTACGTCGCGCTCCTGGCCGCCACCGTGCAGCAGCGGCACCGGCGCCAGGGCCCGGCTCAGCAGCAAGGCCCCGACGCCAAGGGGACCGCCGAGCTTGTGCCCGGTGACGGTCAGCGCGTCCACCCCCGCGGCGGCGAAGTCGACCGGCACCTGGCCGACGGCCTGGACCGCGTCGGTGTGCATGGGCACCCCGGCGGCGTGGGCGACCTCGGCCAGCTCGGCCACCGGCTGCACCGTGCCCACCTCGTTGTTGGCCCACATCACGCTGACCAGGGCGACCCCGTCCGGGTCCCGAGCGAGGGCGGCCCGCAGCACCTCCGGCGCGACCCGGCCGTCGGCGTCGACCGGGAGCCACTCCGCCTCGGCGCCCTCGTGGTCGACGAGCCAGTGCACCGCGTCGAGGACGGCGTGGTGCTCCACGGCACTGGCCAGGATCCGGCGGCGCCGGGGCGCCTCGGCCCGGCGGGCCCAGAACAGTCCCTTCACCGCAAGGTTGTCCGCCTCGGTGCCCCCGGACAGGAACACCACCTCGCTGGGCCGGGCCCCCAGGGCCTGCGCGATCCGCTCCCGGGACTCCTCGACCACCCGGCGGGCCCGCCGGCCCGAGGCGTGCAGCGAGGACGGGTTGCCGACCTGGGCGAACTCGGCGGTCATGGCCGCGACCGCCTCCGGACGCATCGGAGTGGTCGCCGCGTGGTCGAGGTAGGCGGTCGCCATCGTCCGGAGTCTAGGCGCTGCCCCGCCGGCCCGGCCGGTGTGGCGGGCCCAGGCCGGAGCGTCGGCTACCCCTTGCGCCGGCGGATCTCCGCGACCAGCTGGGGCAGCACCTGGTGCAGGTCCCCCACCACCCCGAAGTCGGCCAGCTCGAAGATCGGCGCCTCGGGGTCCTTGTTGACGGCCACGATGGTCTTGGAGGTCTGCATGCCGGCCCGGTGCTGGATCGCCCCGGAGATGCCGGCGGCAAGGTAGAGCTGCGGGGCGACGGTCTTGCCGGTCTGGCCGACCTGGTACTGGTGCGGGTACCAGCCGGCGTCGGTGGCGGCCCGGGAGGCGCCCACGGCCGCACCGAGGGCGTCGGCGAGCTCCTCGATGAGGGCGAAGCTCTCCGCCGAGCCGACGCCCCGGCCCCCGGAGACGACGATCGCCGCCTCGGCCAGGTCGGGCCTGGCACCCTTCTCCTCCACCAGCCGGTCTACCACCCGCGCCCCGCGGGCTGCGGCGGAGAGCTCGACGGTGACGTCCACCCGGCGCGGCTCGGTGGGGGCCGGTTCCGGAGCGGTCGCGTTGGGCCGCATGGCGAGGATCGGGGTCCCCCGCGTCACCTGCGACCGGACCACCGCGGAGCCGCCGAACACTGACTGGGTGGCCACCCCGTCGGCGTCCAGGCCAACCACGTCGGTGAGCAGGCCGGAGCCGGTGCGCACCGCGAGCCGCCCGGCCACCTCCCGGCCATCGGCGGTCGCCGCGCACAGCACGGCGGCTGGGGACTGCTCGGCGACCAGCCGGGCCAGCAGCTCGGCGACCGGCGCCCCGGCGTACGCCGTGAGCTCGGGGTCCTCGGCAACGTAGACGGTGGCGGCGCCGTACTCCCCGAGCCGGGGCGCGGCCTGCGCGTAGCCGGGGCCGACGAACACCGCCGCCGGCTCCCCCAGCGTCCGCGCGGCGGTGAGGAGCTCGAGGGTGACCTTGCGCACCTGTCCCTCGGCGTGCTCGACGAGGACGAGGACCTGGCTCATGACGCTGCCCTTCGGATGGCTGGTCTGCGGGATGGGCTGGGCTAGATGAACTTCTCGGCGGCCAGGAACTCGGCCAGCCGGACGCCGCCGTCCCCCTCGTCCTTCACGATCGTGCCGCCCTGGCGTGGCGGCCGGGGGGTGACATCGCGGACCGCGGTCCAGGCGCCGGCCAGCCCGACGGTGGCCGGGTCGACCCCCAGGTCGGCCAGGCCGAGCACCTCCACCGGCTTCTTCTTCGCCGCCATGATCCCCTTGAACGAGGGGTAGCGCGGCTCGTTGATCTTCTCCACCACGCTGACCACGGCCGGGAGCGAAGCCTCCAGCCGGTCGTGCCCGGTCTCGGTGACCCGGGACACCCGCAGGGTCGCCGCGCCCTCGTCGACCTCCACCCGGTCGGCCCGGGTGCACTGCGGCCAGCCCAGCCGCTCGGCGACCATGGCCGGTAGCACGCTCATCCGGGCGTCGGTGGACTCCGCGCCGAACAGCACCAGGTCGGGGGCGAGCCGGCTGACCGCGGCGGCCAGCACCGCGCTGGTAGCCGGGGCGTCCGACCCGTGCAGCGCGTCGTCGCACACGTGCACGGCCCGGTCGGCGCCCATTTGCAGGCCCTTCTTCAGCGCCTCGGCGGCCCCCGCCGGACCCATCGTCAGGACGGTGACCTCGCTGCCCGGGTGGGCCTCGGCCAGCCGCAGGCCCTCCTCGACGGCGTACTCGTCGAGCTCGTTGATGACCTGGTCGCCCGAGGACCGGTCCAGGGTGCGGTCGGTGGGGTCCAACCGCTTCTCGGCCCACGTGTCGGGCACCTGCTTGACACAGACGACGATCTTCATGGCCGGCGGCCGACCTCCCTGCGGTCACGGTGGACCGGGTCAGCCTGCCAGGCCCGCTGCGGCGGGCCGGGTCGGGACCCGGACACCCTCATGTTACCCGCTGGTAGCCCTGGGGGAAACCGGGGTCCCTCGGGTGTGCCAGGCTTGCCGGACGTGAGCGGGCTGGCGCTGACCGGCGAGCGGACGCTGCCGGGCATCGGGCACGAGAACTACTGGTACCGAAGGCATGAGGCGGGCTACCGCGCCGCGGCCCGGTTCCTGGCCGAGAACCCGCGGATGCCCCCGGCCGGCGTGCTGCTCGAGGCGGGCGCCGGGGAGGGGTACGGCGCGGCGCTGCTGGCCGCCCGGACCGGGGCCCGGGTGCTGGCGCTGGACTACGACCCGGTGGTGCTGGCCGGGCTGCCCGCGCGCCACCCGGGCGTGGCCGCGGTCCGGGCCAACCTGGTGGCCCTGCCCCTGGGTACGGCGACCGTGGCCGCGGTGGTGAGCCTGCAGACTGTCGAGCACCTGTGGGACCAGCCCGGCTTCCTCGCCGAGTGCGCCCGGGTGCTCCGGCCGGGGGGGCGGCTGGTCCTGAGCACGCCGAACCGGCGTACGTTCCCGCCGGGCAACCCCTTCCACGCCCGGGAGCTCGACGCGGCCGAGCTGGCCGCCCTGGTCCGGCCGCCGCTCGCGGTCCGCCGGGTGGCCGGCCTGGCCCACGGGCCGCGGCTGGCCGCGTGGGAGGCCCGCCACGGGTCGCTGGTGGACGCCCAGCTGGCCACCCCACCGACGGAATGGCCGGCGTCGCTGCGCCGGGTCGTCGCCGCGGTCCGAGCCGGGGACTTCGTCGCCACCAACGACACCCGCGGCGCCCTGGACCTGCTGCTGCTCGCCGAGCACCCGGCCGGAGCCGGGCCGGCAGCGGCTGGCGCTAGCCGTCCGGTCTGACCCCCCGGCTGCGCACCACCCGCCCCGGGACGCCGGCCACCACCTGGTACGGCGCCACCTCGCCGCGGACCACGGTGTGCGCGGCCAGCACGCACCCCTCCCCCACGTCGGCCCCGCGCAGGACCGACGCCTTCGTGCCGACCCAGACGTCGGGGCCGATGCGCACCGGGCTCTTCACGATCCCCTGGTCCTTGATGGGCACCGAACGGTCGTCGAAGGCGTGGTCGAAGTCGGTGACGTACACCCAGTCGGCCAGGATGGTCGCGGCGCCGATCTCTACGTCGAGGTAGGCGTTGACGACGTCGTACTGCCCGAAGACCACCTTGTCCCCGATCCGGACGGTGCCCTCGTGGCAGCGGATGCGGGTGCCGTCCCCGACGTGCACCCAGCGGCCGAGCACGACCCGGCCCAGCCCCGGCCGCGCGTAGATCTCGACCCGCCGGCCCAGGAACACCAGCCCCTCCATCCGCACGCCGGGCTGGCGCCAGCGCAGCCAGGCCATCCGGGCGTAGCAGCGCAGGTGCCAGGGGGTCCAGGCGCGGTGCCGCCAGACCCAGCCCAGGTTGGCGCGGGTGAGCAGCCGGCCAGGGCCGCGCGCACGCCGGGACACGGGCCTCAGGGTCGGGTGCCGGTGACCGACACGTTGTAGAACAGGCCGGCCGGGACGACACGCCGCCACAGCCGGTCGTCCACGGCGGAGAGCCGCCGCCAGGCCTGGTAGGCGAAGGTGGCCCAGCCCCAGCCCAGCCGCCCGGGGGCGACGGCGCACTCGAAGGTGCGCACCGGCCAGCCGAACCACGCGGCGGTCAGCTCCTCGGTGTGGGTGCGCACGTCCGCCGCCCCGGCCCGCAGCGCCGTACGGGCCAGGTGGCCGGGGTCGAAGACGTGCAGGTCGACCACCGCCTCCAGGGCGGCGGCCCGGGAGGACTCGGCCAGCTCGGCTGGCGGCCGGGCCCAGGAGGCGCGCAGGCCGGGCCACCGGGTGACCCGGGTGGCCGCCGCCCAGGTGGCCCGGGACAGCCGCCGGGCCACGAAGTCCCCCCACCGGGTCGGTTCGCCGCAGACCACGAACCGGCCACCGGGGCGCAGCACCCGCAGCACCTCCCGCAGCGCCCGCTCCACGTCCGGCAGGTGGTGCAGCACGGCGTGCCCGACGACCAGGTCGAAGGACCCGTCCGGGAAGGGCAGCTGCTCCGCGTCGGCCACCGTCCCGTCGAGGGTGACCCCGAGCCGGGACGCGTTGCGCTGGGCGGCGGCGACCATGCCGGGGCTGATGTCGGTGACGTGCGGCCGGCCCACGATGCCGGCCTGCTGCAGGTTGAGCACGAAGAAGCCGGTGCCGGCCCCGATCTCCAGGGCCCGCGGGTAGGGCCGGGGCTCGCCGGCGGCGTCCGGGCCGACGGCCGCGGTGAACCGGTCCCGGGCGTAGGCGACGCAGCGCTCGTCGAAGGAGATCGACCACTTGGCGTCGTACGTCGCCGCTTCCCAGTCGTGGTAGAGCACGTTGGCCAGCTTCGGGTCCTGCCAGGCCCGCTCGACCAGCTCGGCCGGGGTGTCGGTGGTGGTCACCGGCTCAGCGCCCCACGAAGGTGGCGCGCCCGGGTCCCTCCGCGACGAAGGAGCGCATGCCGATGGCCCGGTCCTCAGTGGCGAACAGCGCGGCGAACTGCTGCCGTTCGATCTCCAGGCCAGTGGTGAGGTCGACGTCCAGCCCGTGGTCGACGGCCTCCTTGGCCGCCCGCAGGGCGTACGCCGGACCGGTGACGAAGCGGGTGGCCAGCTCGACGGCGGCCTGGTACACCTCGTCGGCTGGGACCACCCGGTCGACCAGGCCGATGGCCAGCGCCTCGTCGGCGGCCACATGCCGTCCAGTGAAGATGAGGTCCTTGGCCCGCGCCGGCCCGACCAGCCGGGGCAGCCGCTGGGTGCCACCGGCGCCGGGGATGATGCCGAGCAGGATCTCCGGCTGGCCCAGCCGAGCGGTGTCCCCGGCGACCCGGAAGTCGGCGCACAGCGCCAGCTCGCATCCCCCGCCGAGGGCGTACCCGGTCACCGCGGCAACCACCGGTTTGGGGATGCGGGCCACCGCGGTGAAGGCGGCCTGCAGGGCCGCGGACCGGTCCACCATGTCGGTGTAGGACAGGGTGGCCATCTCCTTGACGTCGGCGCCCGCGGCGAACACCTTCGGGCCGCCGTACAGCACCACCGCCCGGACGTCGGACCGGGCGGTGGCCTCCTCGGCCGCAGCGCGCAGCTGCTCCTGCATCGCCCCGTCCAGGGCGTTCATCGGCGGTCGGTCCAGCCGGATCGTCCCGACCCCGCCGGCCACGTCCAGCCGCACCAACTCGCCCACGCCGACCTCCTCCTGCTGGTCGCCTGCGCGGGGCAGCCTACTGCCCGGTAGCCCCCGGGGCGGAGGGCAGCCCGGCCACCCCCGAGGCCGACTGCAGCCCGGCGGCGACCACTCGGGCGATGCCGGACAGGTCCAGGGACCGGCCCACCAGCTCCTGCAGGGTGAGGTCGTGGAGCAGCGCCGCGGCGAAGGCGGCCGCGGCGGCGTCCCGCGCCGGCCGGGCGGACCGGTCGGCGACGCCGAGCGCGGCGTCCAAGGCGGCCCGGACGTGCCGCTCGGCGGCGAGGGTGAGCCGGGTCAGGCAGCCGCGCACCGCGGGATGGGCCCGGGACTCCCGGAAGGCGATGTGGCGCACCGCGGCCGCCGCCGGATGGGCGGCCCGGAACCGCCCGGCCACCCGTTCCAGGGTGGCCGCGGCGTCCCCGGGGACGGCCGGCACGGGGTCCGCGGCGAACTCGTCGAGCCGCCCCCGCTCCTCGACCAGGGCCACCAGCAGGGCCAGCTTGGACGGGAAGTAGTGGAACACCAGGCCCTTGGGCACCCCGGCCGCCGCGGCGAGCCGGGCGACCGGGGTGGCGTCGAAGCCTGGGTCGGCGAACAGCGTCTG
>JBMOMH010000162.1:0-8031 GCA_049323135.1 Actinomycetota bacterium | reverse complement strand
CGGTCGGGCGGGGACTGGGCTCGGATCGGGAAGGGCTGGGCGCTCGTGAAACCTATCACAAAGTCCGGCCTTGCCCTCCTCTTGACCCTCGGGGCCGGGGGGTGCGGCCGGGCCGGCCCGGACGTCAGGGCAGCCGGCGCAGCCGCCGGGCCCGGCCGAGCCGGGGCAGCGCCACGGTGACCGCCCCCAGCAGCAGGGCCGCCCCCGCCGCGCCGACCAGGGGGAGCGCGCCGCGGACGAAGGATGCGGTGACCGCTCCGAAGGCGATGATCGCCGACCAGAGGTACATGATCACCACCGCCCGGGCGTGGCTGTGGCCGATCTCCAACAACCGGTGGTGCAGGTGCTGCTTGTCCGGCGCCCACGGGGCCCGGCCGGCCCGGGTGCGGCGGACCACGGCCAGCACCAGGTCGGCCAGCGGCACGGCCAGCACCGCGACCGGCAGCACCAGCGGCAGCAGGGTCGGGATCACGTCGGTGGCGTTGACCGCACCCGGGTCGACCTGGCCGGTCATGGAGACGGTGGCCCCGGCCAGCAGCAGCCCGATGAGCATCGAGCCGGAGTCGCCCATGAAGACCCGGGCCGGGTTGAAGTTGTGCGGCAGGAAGCCCAGGCACAGCCCGGTCAGGGCCGCAGTGACCAGGGTCGCGGTGGCCGCCCGGGCGATGTTCTTCTCCACCGTGAGCAGGTAGCTGTAGGAGAAGAAGGCGACCGCGGCGATCCCCACGATGCCCGCGGCCAGCCCGTCGAGCCCGTCGACGAAGTTCACCGCGTTGATCGTCAGCACGACGACCGCGACGGTGAGGACCACCCCGGCCTCCGGGCCCAGGGAGAGGGTGCCCACCGCGGGCAGCGGGATGGGCAGCCAGAGGAGCTGGACCCCGAAGAGCACCATGACGCCGGCGGCAAGGACCTGACCGGCCAGCTTGGTCACCGCGTCCAGGCCCCACAGGTCGTCCGCCATCCCCACCCCGGTGATCACGGCCGCCCCGGCGAGCAGGGCCACCGGGTCGTAGGAGGTGGTGAACACCTGCTGCAGCAGCGGCAGCTTGCTGGCGACGAGCAGCGCCGCGCCGAAGCCGAGGAACAGGGCCAGCCCGCCGAGCCGGGGGGTGGGGATGGCGTGCACGTCCCGGTCGCGCACCTCGGTCATCGCGCCCACTCGGACCGCGAAGCGCCGGGCCAGGGGGGTGAGCAGGAAGCTCGCCGCGGCGGCGACGCAGAGGGTGAGCAGGTACTCGCGCACGCCCGGACGCTACCGGTCGCGCTCAGCCGGCCGGGTCGGCTGGGCCGGCCGGGTCGGCTGGGCCGGCTGGGCCGGCCGGTGGGGCGGCCGGCGGATCAGCCGGTGGGGCGACCTCGGGGACGACCTCCCGCAGCCGCGCCAGCGGCAGGGCCCCCTCCCGCAGCACCCGCGGCGGCTCGCTCGTGACGTCGACGATGGTGGAGGGCACGGGGTCCGGGCACGGCCCCCCGTCGAGGTAGACCGCGACCTGCTCGCCGAGCTGGCTGCGGGCCTGCTCCACGCCGGGGGCGGGGGGCAGCCCACTGCGGTTGGCGCTGCTCACTGCCAGCGGCCCGACGCTGCGCAGCAGTTCCAGGGCCACCGGGTGCAGCGGCATCCGCACCGCCACGGTCCCCCGGGTCTCGCCCAGGTCCCAGGCGAGGGAGGGCTGGTGGTGGGTGACCAGGGTCAGCGGGCCGGGCCAGAACGCCTCGACCAGCGCCCGCGCCGGCCCGGACAGCGACGAGACGACCGCGTCGAGGGTGGGCAGGGCACCGACGAGGACGGGCACCGGCATGTCCCGGCCGCGACCCTTCGCGGCGAGCAGGGCCGCCACGGCGGTGGGCGAGAAGGCGTCGGCCGCCACCCCGTACACGGTGTCCGTGGGCAGCACCACCAGCTCGCCACGGCGCAGCGCCGCCGCCGCCTCGGCGAGCCCCCGGGCCCGCTGCTCGGCGTCGGCGCAGTCGAAGCTACGGCTCACGCTCCCGGCTCCTTCCGCGCGCTGGTGAACCTGGGCCGACCGGTGAGGTCGGGATGGTCGAGGATGCCGCCCCATCCTCCCGCCGCGGCGAGCAGGGCGGGGACCGCCACGCCCTGCACGTCGGCGTGCTCGACGAGCAGGTGACCGCCGGGGCGGAGCAGGCGCGCCGCGGTGGCGGCCACCGCCCGGATCGCGTCCAACCCGTCCGGTCCGGCCCACAGGGCCGACGGGGGGTCGAAGTCGCGGGCCTCCACCTGGACCGACTCGTAGGCCTCCAGCGGGACGTACGGCGGGTTGCTGACCAGGAGGTCCACGCCGCCGGCCAGCTCGGGCAGCGCATCGGCGAGGTCCCCGGCGTGCAGGAGGACCCCCGAACCGGCCAGGTTGCCCGCTGCCCAGGCCAGCGCCGCCGGCTCCCGTTCAACGGCGTGGACGACGGCCCCGGGCACCTCGGTGGCCAGCGCGAGCGCGATCGCCCCCGACCCGGTGCCCAGGTCCACGGCGACCGGGGCGGGCTCGCCGGCCGCCTGCCGGGCGCGGAGCAGGCGAACCGCCTCCCCCGCGAGGACCTCGGTCTCGGGACGGGGCACGAACACCCCGGGGCCGACCGCCACGCTCACCTCCCGGAAGCCAGCGGTGCCGGTGAGGTGCTGCAGCGGCTCCCGCCGCACCCGGCGGGCCACCAGCTCCTCGAACGCGGCCCGGGCCGCCGCGTCGACCCGGCCGACGGCGGCCAGCTGGCCGCGGGCGACCCGCAGCACGTGGGCGGCCAGCACCTCCGCGTCGTGCCGCGGCGAGGGCACCCCGGCGGCGGCGAGGCGCCCGGCAGCGGCGGCGAGCAGGCGGTCCAGCTCGGTCACCGATCGGTCACCGGAGCCCGTCAGGACCGGTTCAGGGCGAGCTTGGCGGCGGCGTCGGCCTCGACCAGCGCGTCGAGGACGGCGTCGAGGTCCCCGTCGAGCACCTGGTCGAGGTTGTAGGCCTTGTAGCCCACCCGGTGGTCGGAGATCCGGTTCTCCGGGAAGTTGTACGTGCGCACCCGCTCGGAGCGGTCCACGGTGCGAACCTGGCTGCGCCGGGCGTCGGCGGCCTCCCGGTCGGCCTCCTCCTGGGCGAGCGCCAGCAGCCGGGCGCGCAGGATGCGCAGCGCCTGCTCCTTGTTCTGCAGCTGGCTCTTCTCGTTCTGGCAGGACGCCACGATGCCGGTGGGCAGGTGGGTGATCCGCACCGCGGAGTCGGTGGTGTTCACGCTCTGCCCGCCGGGCCCGGAGGAGCGGAACACGTCCACGCGGAGGTCGGCCGGGTCGATGTGCACCTCGACGTCCTCGGCTTCCGGGAGCACCAGCACGCCGGCGGCGGAGGTGTGGATGCGGCCCTGGGACTCGGTGACCGGGACCCGCTGCACCCGGTGCACGCCCCCCTCGTACTTCAGCCGCTGCCAGACGCCCTCGCCCCGGCCGCGCACCGCGAGGGTGACGTCCTTGTAGCCCCCCAGGTCGCTGGGGGTGGCGTCGAGGACCTCGGTGCGCCAGCCCCGCCGCTCGGCGTACCGGAGGTACATGCGCAGCAGGTCCCCGGCGAACAGGGCGGACTCCTCCCCGCCCTCCCCCGCCTTGACCTCCAGGATCACGTCCTTGTCGTCGTCGGGGTCGCGGGGCACCAGCAGGCGGGACAGCTCCTCCTCCAGCGCCGCCTGCCGCGCGGCGAGGGCGGCGACCTCGTCACGGAAGGACGGGTCCTCCTCGGCCAGCTCCCGGGCGGCCTGCAGGTCCCCGGAGGTGACCCGCCACTGGCGGTACGCCGCGACCACCGGGCCCAGCTCGGCGTAGCGCCGGCCGAGCCGCCGCGCGGTCGCCTGGTCGGCGTGCACCGCGGGGTCGGCGAGCCGCCGCTCCAGGTCGGCGTACTCGGCAGCCAGGCCTTCGACCAGGCCCTCGAGGGTGTCCTGGGCGTCGCGGAAGGAAGGTTCGACGGGCACGGGCCGGGGGCGGCGCCGCAGCTAGCGGCCGCGCGCCCGGGTCTGGGTGCCGGACCGGGACCCCGCGGTCGCCTTCGTGCCGAAGCGCTGCTCGAAGCGCGCCACCCGACCCCCGGTGTCGAGGATCTTCTGCTTGCCGGTGTAGAAGGGGTGGCACTGCGCGCAGACGTCGGCGTGGATCACGCCGTTCTTCGCGGTGCTGCGCGTCGTGAACGTGTTGCCGCAGGTGCAGGTGACGGTCGTCTCGACGTACGCGGGGTGGATGTCGGGCTTCACCCCGCCAGTATGCCAGAGCCGGCGGCCAGCGCCGGCCCGTCGGCCGCGGCCCCGGCCAGCGGCAGCTGCCCGGTCACCGTGGTGCCCTCCCCCGGCGCCGACACGACGGTGAGGTCCCCCCCGTGCTGGACGAGGATGCTGCGCACGATGGTCAGGCCGAGACCGGTCCCCTGGATGGCCGCCTCGGTGGCGTTGGAGGCGCGGAAGAACCGGGTGAACAGCCGATCCTGCTCCTCGGCCGGAATGCCGATGCCGGTGTCGGCCACCTCCAGCACCGCGCGGCTGCCGTCGGCCCGCAAAGCCAGGCGGACCCGGCCGCCGGCCGGGGTGAACTTGACCGCGTTGGACAACAGGTTGAGCACCACCCGTTCCAGCTGTCCGGCGTCCCCGGTGACGACCATCGGCCCGTCCGCCGGGGTCGCATCGGCGGCCTCGAGGGTCACCGCACCCGCGGCGGCCTGGGGCCGCAGGGCCTGGACGGCGCCGGCCACCACCTCGCGCAGGTCCACCGGCGCCCGGGTGGTCCGGAAGCTGCCGCCCTCGATCCGGCCGAGGGTGAGCAGGTCCTCGATGAGCACCCGCAGCCGGTCACTGTTGCGGACGATGACCTGGAGCATCTGCCGCTGGCTGGCGGTCACCCGTCCGGCCTCCCCCTCCGCGAGCAGCTCGGCGTACCCGGCGATGCTGGTCAGGGGGGTGCGCAGCTCGTGGGAGACGGTGGCGAGGAAGTCGGACTTGGCCCGGTCCAGCTCCTGCAGCTGCCGGACCAGCTCGGCCTGCTGGGCGAAGAGTCGGGCGTGCAGCAGGCCGCGGCCCACGTCGGCGGCCACGCTCTCCACCAGGTGCACCTCGGCCGGCTGCCAGTGCCGGGGCCGGCCCCGCTGGACGAGGACCACCAGGCCCACGCACGCCCCGCCTTCGGCCAGCGGGGTCACCAGCAGGGCCCCCGCGCCGGTCCGCGCGCACAGCGCCCGACCCTCCGGGCCGGCGAGCAGGGGCTCGGTGGTCACGTCGTCGACCACCAGCGACGTGCCCGACTCGTGCAGGGCCGCCAGCCACGGCCGGACCCCGTCCACGGCCAGGTCCCCGCCGGGCACCGGCTCCTGCCCGGGGGCGGTCCAGACCTGACGGACCGGACCCAGGTCGGCCCCGTCCAGCAGCCGCACATAGGCGACGTCCGGGGCCAGCGCCTCGCCCAGGGCGCGGACCGCCTCCGCCGCGATGCGCGGCTGGTCGAGGTGGTCGCGGATCCGCCGGCCCACCTCCCGGGCCAACTGCTCCAGCCGGAGCTGCTCGGCGGCCGCGGCCCGCAGCCGGTCACCCTCGTCGGCGAGGGTGTTCACGCTCACCGCCACGGCGGCGACCTCCACCGGCCCAACGACCGGCGCGCGGGCCTCGTGCTCGCCCGCCGCGAGCCGCGCCAGGGTGGTCCGCAGCGCCGCCAGCGGGCCGGAAACCGCACGTCCGGTGCGGCTGGCGGTGAGGATCCCGACCGCGAGCGCGACGCCGGTGAACGCGATGGTCGCGGCCAGGCTGAGGGCGCGCAGCCGGGCCGCGTCGGCCAGCCGGGCCGCCCGCTCCTCGGCCAGATCGGTGGACGTCGCCGCGTTGGCCGCGCGGAACTCCTCGAACCACTGCCGGCCCCGCGCGTCCAGCGTGGGACTCACCGAGCCGGGACCCCCGGGTCCGGTGGACACCGGGATACCGAACTGGTCCAGCCAGCGCCGTCCGGTCTGCTCCTGCTGGTCGACCAGGCGCAGGTCTACGGTGTTGCCCTGGGCGAACCGGCGCAGCTGCTCGACCTGCACCGGGAAGCGGCTCAGGCTGGCCTGGTAGCTCGCCAGGAAGCGGCGGTCGCCGCTGAGCTGGTAGCCGCGCAGCCCCGACTCGGCGTCGGTCATCACCTGCAGCAGGACCTGGTTGGCCTCCGCCTCCGGCTGCAGCACCTGGGCCAGGTCGGTGGTCGCCCCGGTGCTGACCATGACGGCGGCCACCCCGCCGGCGCCGCCGAGGAGGAGGAAGCCGAGCAGCACCGCGAACGCGGCGACCAGGCGCCGGGAAACGCCACCCCGCACGGCACCCATCAGGCGACCCCCACCGCCCGTCGGACGTCCCGCGCGGTGAACGGCTTGCCCAGCACCCCGTCCGCCTCGACCCCGTGCTCGTCGGGGTCCAGCACCGAGGTGACGATGAGCCGGCAGGCGGCGGTCCGCCGGCTCGCCCGCAGGGCGCGGATCACCGCCCGCCCGTCCATGCCGGGCAGCATCAGGTCGACGAGGACGACCGCGGGCGGGGCGGCCAGCGCCTGGGACACGCCCTGCTCGCCGCTCTCCGCCCGGTCGACCACCCAGCCCAACCGGTGCAGGTGGGACTCGAGCAGGTCCAGGACGTCCGGGTCGTCCTCGATGACGAGGACCCGGCGCGGCAGGGGGGCGGCGGCCGGCCCCGGGGGGCCGACGGGCAGGGGCGCGGTCACGCCCTCCGCATCGGCAGGGCGGGCCCGACGCTGAACCCTCCGGCCGGCCGGCCCTGCCGGCTGGTGGGCCGGCTCAGTCCTCGCCGCCGCCGGTCATCGGCGTGGTCTTCTGCACCTGCAGCAGGAACTCGTAGTTGCTGCGGGTCTGGCGCAGCTTCTCCAGCAGCAGCTCGATGGCCTGCTGCTGGTCGAGGGCGTGCAGCACCCGGCGCAGCTTCCAGACGATCTTCAGCTCCTCGGGCGAGAGGAGGATCTCCTCCTTGCGGGTGCCCGAGGCGTCCACGTCCACCGCCGGGAAGATCCGCTTGTCGGCGAGCCGGCGGTCCAGCTTGAGCTCCATGTTGCCGGTGCCCTTGAACTCCTCGAAGATCACCTCGTCCATGCGGGACCCGGTCTCCACCAGGGCGGTCGCCAGGACGGTGAGCGAACCGCCGTGCTCGATGTTCCGGGCCGCCCCGAAGAAGCGCTTCGGCGGGTAGAGCGCGGTGGAGTCCACGCCACCGGAGAGGATCCGGCCGCTGGCCGGCGCGGCCAGGTTGTAGGCCCGGCCCAGCCGGGTCATCGAGTCCAGCAGGACCACCACGTCGTGGCCCAGCTCGACCAGCCGCTTGGCCCGCTCGATGGCCAGCTCGGCCACCGTGGTGTGGTCGTCGGCGGGCCGGTCGAAGGTCGAGGCGATGACCTCGCCCTTCACCGACCGCTGCATGTCGGTGACCTCCTCGGGCCGCTCGTCGACGAGGACGACCATGAGGTGGCACTCCGGGTTGTTCCTGGTGATCGCGTTGGCGATGGACTGCAGGACCATGGTCTTGCCGGCCTTGGGCGGGGACACGATGAGGCCTCGCTGGCCCTTGCCGATGGGGGCGACCAGGTCGATGACGCGGGTGGTCAGGTTGGTGGGGTCGGCCTCCAGGCGCAGCCGCTCCTGCGGGTAGAGCGGCGTCAGCTTCCCGAACTCCACCCGGTTGCGGGACTGCTCCGGGTCGGCCCCGTTGACGGTGTCCAGGCGGACCAGCGGGTTGAACTTCTCCCGCCGCTCGCCGTCCCGCGGCTGGCGCACCGCACCGGTCACCGCGTCGCCCTTGCGCAGCCCGTAGCGGCGCACCAGGGCCAGGGACACGTACACGTCGTTGGGCCCGGGGAGGTAGCCGGAGGTCCGGACGAACGCGTAGCTCTCCAGGATGTCGACGATCCCGGCCACCGGGCTGAGGACGTCGTCCTCGCCGACCACCGGCTCGCCCTCGCCTCCGGGACGGTCCCGCCGCGGGCCGCGGTCACGCTCCCGGTCCCGGAACCGGCCGCGGCGGCGGCGC
>JBMOMH010000161.1:0-8049 GCA_049323135.1 Actinomycetota bacterium | reverse complement strand
GTTCCTCCTGTCCGCCCAAGCCGGGGCGGCCACCGGCGCCCGGCGTACCGGGCTGCTGGTCGCCGGGGCGCTGCTCGCCGCGGGGGTGGTCGGCTTCGGGGCGCTGCGGCAGCGGCGGGACGCGCGCCGGCTCCGCTCGGCCGAGGAGCTGGCGGTGGCGGCCCAGGAGGAGCTGGGCACCGCCCTGAACGGCGCCCTGGGACCGATCACCAGCTACCTCGGGGAGCTGGTCGACGCGCCGGACGCCGAGACGCAGGCGACCATCGCCGGACAGCTGCGCCAAGCCGTGGTCGACGCCGCGGTCCGGCTCACCGCACCGGGGTCGCGCAGCGCCTTCTACCGGCTCGCCCCGGCGGGCGACCGGCTGACCAGGGAGGTGTACGCCGGGCGCGCCGCCCTGCCCCGCCCGGAGTTCCGCACCGGCACCCGGGACGGCGACGCGGTGCTCGACCTCGTCGCCCGCGGAGACCTGGTGTTCGTGGAGGACGTGGCCACCGACCCGATGGTGCGGCCGACGGTCCCGGGCTCCTACCGCACGGTGATCGCCGCGGCGGTCACCGCCGGGGAGCGCCGCCTGGGCATGCTCACGGTGGACGCCCCGCAGCCGGGGGACCTCAGCCGCACCGACGTGGAGCTGGTCCGGGTGCTGGCGAACCTGCTCGGGTCGGGCCTGGCGCAGGCGGAGTGAGCGATGCCCGGTGACGCGCTGGCGGGGGCGGGCCGGCGTACCCTGGGCGGCAGGGAGGTGGCGCGATGGTGCAGCGGGAGAAGGTCACCGACGCGCGCGGCCGCCGCTGGGTTAGCGGCTCCCTGGACCCGGACACCTACTTCACCGAGGTCCGCCGGGCCGCCCGGGCGCAGGCCCAACGGTTCGTCTCCGCCCGGCTCCGGGACGGCCGGCGGCCGCACCGCCCCTCGCTGGCCGGCCGGTAGGCGGCGCAGCCCGGCGCCTGGACCCTCGTCGCACTTCCTGGGTCGTCGGACCACGTCCTGGGTGGCGGTATCGCCTTGTGGGTGTTCGGCCGCCCAGGAAGGAGGACGACGATCAGGAAACCTGGTCGTCGTACCGGTAGGCGGCCGGCCGAGGGGGGGCGGGGTCCGGCAGGACGTGCACGGCGGCGAGCAGGGCGGCGTAGGACCGGACCAGCGCGGCGCGTGCGGCCGGGACCAGCGGGCTGTCCGGGTCGCAGCCGGCGTCGACCCACCGGTCGGAGAGGCGCAGGGCGGCGGCCCGTTCCACGGCCGCGCGGCGTACCGCGTCGGCGGGGACGCCGTACACGTGGGCGTACAGCGCGGCCAGCGCGTCGACGAGCAGGGCCTCGCCCTCGGGGCGGCCCTCCCGCTGCTGGGCGCGGTGCGCGCGCCACCACTCCACCTCGAGCACGGCGGCGGTGTCCGGGTCGAACGGCTCGTCGTACGCCGCGCGGAGCAGCCGGTAGAACCGGCGCATGTGCCGCCGGGCTGCGGCCGGGTCGTTGTCCGGGTACGGCGCCCAGCGCCGGTTGGCGAGCAGCACAAGCCACGCCCCGTGCAGCGTCTGCGGCCAGGCCAGCCCAAAGGCCGCCCGGGTGAGCCGGACGGCGGCCACCAGGAAGGCCGCCCATTCCCGGCGGTAGTAGGCCACCCAGGCCGCCGCCTCCCACCGGCCGACGGCCCGCGGGTCGAAGGAGCGCAGCCGCCCCGGCCGAAGGTCACCCGCGGTCACGCCCCGAGCATGCCCGACCCGGGCCGACCCGGCAGCCGGTCCACCGATCCCCAGCGCGAAGGGCGCACGCCGTACGGACCGCGGACAGGTAAACTTGCTAGCCAGGAAAGATTGCGTTCCACGCATGTTGCTGCTAGACAAGGGGTCGTGACCGAGCCGATCCCGGGCGACGGGCTGCGGGAGCGCAAGAAGCAGGCGACCCGCGAGGCGCTGAGCGCCGCGGCGCTGCGGCTGGCGGTGCAGCGGGGCCTGGACAACCTGCGGGTCGAGGACATCGCCGCCGAAGCCGGGGTCTCCCCCCGCACCTTCAACAACTACTTCGCCAACAAGGCCGAGGCGGTGGCGTCCCGGCACCTGGACCGGGCCCGGCGCATCGCTGCGGCGCTGCGCGCCCGGCCGCCCGCGGAGCCCCTCTGGGCCGCGGTCACCACGGCGGTGCTCGAGCAGGTCGGCGGGGGCGACCGGACACCGGACCGGGAGTGGACCGCCGGCGTCCGGCTGATGACCGCCGAACGCGCCCTGTACGGGGAGTTCCTCAAGGCCAACGACCAGGCCGAGCGGGAGCTGGCCGCGGCCGTCGCCGAACGGACCGGCACCCGGCCGGACCGCGACCTGTACCCGCGGCTGGTCGCCGCGGCGGTCGGCGCGGCCCTGCGGGTCGCGGTCGTCCAGTGGCTGCGCGCCGACCCGCCGGTGCCGCTCACCCCGCTGCTGCGCGAGGCCCTCGGCCAAATCGGCGCCGGTTTCCCCGACCCCACCCCGGCCCCGGCGGCGGAAGGATGGGAGGAAGGACGACGGTGAGCGACCCCGCCATCCGCACCGTGGACCTACACAAGACCTACCACAGCCCGCGCGGCGCGGTGCCGGCCCTGCAGGGCTTGGACCTCGCCGTGGAACGGGGGGAGCTGTTCGGGCTGCTCGGCCCGAACGGAGCCGGCAAGTCCACCACGATCGGCGTGCTGACCACCCTGGTGCTGCCCACCAGCGGTCGGGCGGAGGTGGCCGGGCTGGACGTGGTGACCCAGCCGGTGGCGGTCAAACGGCGCATCGGCCGGGTCAGCCAGGGCAACACCCTGGACCAGGAGCTGACCGCCGCCGAGAACCTGGAGTTCCGCGGGCGCTTCTTCGGGATGACCGGGCGGGCGGCGCGACGGCGCGCCGACGAGCTGCTGACCCTGTTCGACCTCGGCGACCGGCGCGGGGCCCGCCCGTTCGAGCTGTCCGGGGGGCAGGTCAAGCGCCTGATGATCTGCCGGGCCCTAGTCCACCGCCCGGAGGTGCTCTTCCTCGACGAGCCCACCGCCGGCCTGGACCCGCAGACCCGGGTCAACCTGTGGAGCGTGCTGCGCGGCCTGCAGGACGAGGGCCAGACGATCCTCCTCACCACCCACCACATGGAGGAGGCGGAGGCGCTGTGCCAGCGGGTGATGATCGTGGACCACGGCCGGCCGCTCGCCTGTGACACGGTGGACGGCCTGCAAGCGGGGGCGGGGGCGGACACCGTGGTCACGGTGACGTACGACGGGCGCCCACCGGAGGGCCTGGACCGGCTGCGCGAGCGGCCCGGGACCAGCCGCGTCGACGCCGGGGAGCGTCAGGTGCGGGTCTTCACCCGCAACGCCGAGGGCCTGCTCGGCGAGTTGGTCAACCAGGCCGCGCGGGCCGGGGTGGGCGTCGTCGACGCCAGCCAGCTGCGGCCCAGCCTGGAGACCGTGTTCCTCACCCTCACCGGCCGGGAGTACCGCGAATGACCGTCCCCCACGCCCGCCCCGCCCCCGCCGCGGACTACCCCCCCGCGACCCCCCCGCCGGTCGGGCCGGCGGCCCGGCCCACGCTTCCCCGGACCTTCGCCGCGATGCTGGCCCGGGAGCTGCGGGTGCTGCGTCGCAACTTCCTCACCACGTTCGTGCGCGTCGTCCTGCAGCCGCTGCTGTTCGTCTTCGTGTTCGCCTATGTGCTGCCCAAGATCGGGCCCACCGGCGGGTCGTTCCCGCAGGGCGCCGGGGCCCCCACCTTTGCGACCATCCTGGTGCCCGGCCTGGTCGGCTCGGCGATGGTCATGCAAGGGCTCACCGCGGTGGTCTTCCCGCTGGTCATGGAGCTGTCCTGGCAGCGGTCCATCGAGGACCGCGCCCTGGCCCCGCTGCCCATCCAGCTGCTGGCCCTGGAGAAGATCGTCGCCGGGGCGGCCCAGGCCGTCCTCGCCGGGCTGCTCGTCTTCCCCGCCGTCTGGTTCGTCCACGCCCAGGGGGCGGGGCCGAGCCTGCACGTGGACAGCTGGCCGCTGCTGCTCGTCGTCCTCGTCTTCGGGGCGCTGCTCTCCGCGGCCGGCGGGCTGTTCCTCGGCACCGTCATCGACCCCCGGCAGATGCAGATGCTCTTCGCGCTGATCCTGCTGCCGGCGACGATGCTCGGCGCGGTGTACTACCCGTGGGCGGCGCTGGCGCAGGTCCGCTGGCTGCAGGTGGCCGTGCTGGTGAACCCGCTGGTCTACCTCAGCGAGGGGCTGCGGGCCGCCTTGACCCCGCAGCTGGGCCACCTGCCGACGTGGGCGTTCCTGCTCGTCCTGGTCGGCGGCACCCTGCTGCTGTGCTGGCAGGCCATGCGCAGCTTCACCCGGCGGGTGCTCAGCTAACCGGCCAGCTACGGGTCGGTGTCGTCGTGCAGCACGACCCGGGACAGCTCCACCTCCCCGCCCCGCCGCCAGAAGTGCAGCCGCCGGGCCGCCGGGCTCTCCCGCTGCAGGGCCACCCGCCAGCAGACCGCCCCGTCCTCCCGGGTCACCGGGCGCTCGTCACCGCCGGCGCCCTGCCGCAGCGGGTGCAAGCACCGCCCGTCGAGCTCGGCGGCCAGGCCGGTGAGCACCTCGACCACGACCTGCACCACCTTGGCGCGGTCGACGCCGCCGGTCTCCTGCAGCGAGGACAGGAACCGCGGCCCGAGCGCGTACGCCGGGAGAGGGCGGGACGCCTTCTCCCCCTTCGGGATGCGCCGGGCCCAGGCCAGGTAAACCTCGTGCCGGAACTGCTCCTCCGGGTCAGCGAAAGCGTCCTCGTCCGCGCCGGTCGGGTCCTGGCTGTCGCGCTGCGCCCTAGCCTCCTGCTTCCACCGCTGCCGCTCCGCGTCCAGATGGGAGCACCGCTCGCGCAGGGCGTCCCGGTCCCGGGTCACCTCGGCCAGCTCCGCCCGCAGCTTCTCGACCTCGCCCGCGAGGCCGTCCCGCTCCCGGGTGAGGTCCGCGACCTGGTCACGCCCGCGCTCCACCTCGTCCCGCAGCGTCGCGTTCGCCGCCCGCAGGGTGTCGTTCGACAGCTGCAGCTGCTTGATCAAGGGGCGGTCCCCCTGGCGCCGGGCCGGGCCAGGGACCCGCGCCGGTCCCGGTGGGCCGGGCAACAGGGTGGGCGGGACCGGCAGCGGCCGAGGTGCGGGCGGCACGGGGCGGACCACGGCGGGCCGGGCTGGACCGGACGGCACCCCCAGCACGCCGCGCAGGTCGGCCAGCAGCCGCTCGGTCACCGAGGGCCCCTCCGGCGCGTGACGGGCCAACCGCAGCGGGGACCGGCCGGGGTCTGCCGCCCAGGCCTGCCCGGTCGGGTAGACCCGGCCGGCGCCGCCGTACACCCCGATGCGCTCGGGCATGACCTCGGCGAAGGCCCAGGAGGCGGGGCCGGTGACCAGGACGCAGACGTCCGCCCGGGAGCCAGCCTCGGCCACCAGCCGCGGCACGTCGAGCCAGGGCTCCGGCTCCCCGTGCGGCGTGGACACCACGACCACGGGTCGGTCCCGGGCCGGCGCGAGCAGCCGTTCGGCCAGCTCTCGGGCCTGCTCGGGCGTGTCGATCCGCGGGACTGGCGGCGGCAGCGGCTCAGCGACCACGGCTCCCCCTCGGGTCAGGCCTACCTGGACCGCACCGTACCCGCCGGGTCCGACAAAACCACGTGCCGACGACCGGCGGCCCCCTGGCCGGTCAGCAGACCCGGTGCAGCCGGCCGGTGCCCAGGTCGTAGCGGAACCCGCCGACCGCGACCCCGCGCAGGTAGGGCCAGGACCGGACCCGCTGCACGTCGGTGCGCAGCGCCGCCTCCTGGTCCTCGGTGGTGAGGAAGGAGATGCTGCGGGTGTCCGGGCCGCCGGCCGCGGCGATGGCGGCGTGCACGTCCTCCTCGGTGCCCCCGGCCATCCGGCACCGGGTGTGCGCGACCACCATCACCCGGTGCACGTCGAGCAGGTAGGCGGCCAGCACCAGCGTGCGCAGCACGTCGTCGGTGACCCGCGCCCCGGCGTTGCGCAGGACCTTCGCGTCGCCGGGCACCAAGCCGAGCATCCCCAGCGGGTCGATGCGCGAGTCCATGCAGGTGAGCACGGCCAGCCCCTTGGCGGCCCGGGCCGCCAGGTCGGCGAACCGGAAGGTGGCCGCGTAGCGCTCGTTGGCCGCCAGCACGTCGGCGAACACGTCGGTGGTGGGTGGGTCGGCGGGAGCAGCATCAGACACGTCCGGCAGCCTAGCCGCCGGGTCCGCCTACGGACCGAGGCCGACCACCTGAACGTGCCCCGCGAACCTCGCGAAGTCACCAGTGTTGATCGTGACGACGGTGTCAACGCCGTGCACGAGCATGGTGGCTACCACGTTCGCATCGTGGACCTGCTTGCCTACGCACTCGACCGCGTCGAGCAGGTCCAGCAGGCGCTCGCTCACCTTCTCGTCCTCGGCCAGCAGGTGCAGTCGTGTCCGCAGCGTTCGAACGTTGGCCACGGCAGCTGAGCGCGCCATGCCGAGCCCGTTCTGGGCGACGGGACGCGTGGCCACGGCGAGGTACTCCCGCAGGATCTGGCCGCTGGTGTAGAGCACCACACCCGATCCCGGCCATGCGTTGAGGGACTCAACCGCGCTCTCGTGCTCGACTCGCCCCTCATCCGTCGCGGCGAGCAGCACGTTGGTGTCGAGCACGGCGCGGTCAGCGACCGGCGTCGCCATACATGTCCTCCCGCCGCCAGGTGGAGGTAACCGTCGTGCGCACCGTGGTCAACGCAACCGGTTCAAGCGCCTCCCGAGGCGGTCGCGCCGTCGCCGCCTCCTCCAGGATCTGCCGGATCTCCTGCTGCATCGAGTGGCCGTGTCGCCGGGCCCGCTCGCGCAGCGCGGTGACCACCGGCTCCGGCACGTTTCGCACATGGATGGCTGCCACTCCCATATGCTAGCGCTAACGGTAGCACCCCATCTACCCCTCGGAACGGCGTCGAAGGTTCGGGGACTGTTCACGGGTCCTGTCCGCCGGCCCCGCCGGGCGCCGCGTTGGTCCTCGTGCCCCCGCCACGGTGGTTGGATGGCGCGGTGGCCGGTGCGGACGCAGAGGGGGCGGTGACCCAGTCCAGCGGGGCCCCGCCGCGCGTGGCCCCGCTAGAGGTGGCCGAGCCGGTCCGGGAGGCCGTCGCCGCCGGCCGACCGGTGGTCGCCCTGGAGTCGACGCTCATCGCCCACGGGCTGCCGCGGCCGCGGAACCTGTCCGTGGCGCTGGAGCTGGAAGAGCTACTGCGCGCCGCCGGGGTGGTGCCGGCGACCGTAGGCGTCGTGGCCGGCCGCCCGGTGGTCGGGCTGACCGCCGAGGAGCTGGCCGTGCTGGCTGGCGAGGACGGCGTGGCCAAGGCCAGCGTGCGCGACCTGGGACCGGCGGTCGCGCTGGGCCGGCACGCGGCGACCACCGTGGCGGCCACCGCGCACCTGGCCGCCCTGGCCGGGATCCGGGTGTTCGCCACCGGCGGGGTCGGCGGCGTGCACCGGGAGGCCGCCAGCACCTTCGACGAGTCCGCCGACCTCCCCACCCTCGCGGCCACCCCGATCACCGTGGTGGCCGCCGGGGTGAAGTCGATCCTGGACGTGCCGGCGACCCTGGAGCGGTTGGAGACCCTCGGCGTGGGGGTGCTGGGCTACCGCACCGACCGGTTCCCCGGGTTCTACGTCGCCGACTCCGGACACCACCTGGACTGGACGGTGACCGGTCCGGAGCAGGTGGCCGCGGTGATGGCCGCCCGGGATGCGCTGGGGGTGCGGGCCGGGCTGCTGGTGGCGAACCCGGTGCCGGTCGACCGGCAGCTGGACCCGGAGGCGCACCGGGCGGCGCTGGCCGAGGCGCTGGCCGCGGCCGCCGCGGCAGGCGTCCACGGCAAGGCGGTGTCCCCGTTCCTGCTCGAGCATGTCCGCCGGGTCACCGGCGGGGCGAGCCTGGAGGTGAACGTCGCGGTGGTCCGACACAACGTCGCGGTCGCCGCGGACATCGCCCGGGCCTGGGCGGACCGGACCCGCTGAGGTGCCGAAGCGGCCGCGGCCCGTGCTCGTCGTCGGCGAC
>JBMOMH010000160.1:0-8188 GCA_049323135.1 Actinomycetota bacterium | reverse complement strand
CGGCCTCGACTGGTAGGCCGGCGCCAGCCCGGGCGCCGGCCGGCTCGGCGGCCGGGGGGGCGGCAGCGAGGGCCGCGTCGACCGCCTCGAGGAGCTCCCCGGCCATCCGCTGCGCCGCCGCGGCGAGCAACCGCTGCCCCACCCCGGCCACCGCCCCCCCGACCACGGCGTCGGCGGCATAGTCGACCCGGGTGGCGTCGGACCCGTCGGCCTGCAGCCGCACCGTCACCTGCGCCTGCACCGTGCCGGTCGCGCCGGCGCCTTCGACGTGCAGCACCAGGGAGGTCGGCGGGTGCCGCTCGGCCACGCGCACCTCGCCCGCGTAGCTGCCCTGGACGACGGGCGCCGCGGCCTGCAAGGTCAGCCGGTACGCGTCCGGTCCGGCCGCCGCCAGCCGCTGGCACCCGGGGATCGCCCGGGCCAGCACCGCCGGGTCGGTGAGGGCCCGCCAGACCCGTTCGGGGGGGGCGTGCAGGACGCCGTAGCCGGTGACCCTCATCGGGGCTCGGGCTCCGCCCGCCCCGGCCGGTGCCGGTCGGGCAGCTCGCCGGCGGCGTACCGCTCCCGCAGCTCGAACAGCTCGGAGGGCGACAGGGGCATCCGGGTGATGGGGATGCCCTCGGCGTCCTCGACGGCGGCGGCCAGCACCGCCATGCCGGGGATGACCCCGGCCTCCCCGGCCCCCTTCACGCCCAGCGGGTTCAGCGGCGAGGGCGTCTCCAGGTGGTCGATCTCGATCCGCGGCACCTCGGTGGCGTAGGGCATGAGGAAGTCCATGAACGAGGCGTTGGTCAGCTGGCCCTGCTCGTCGTAGACCAGCCGCTCGTAGAGGGCCCCGCCGACGCCCTGCGCGACGCCGCCGTGGATCTGCCCCTCGACGATGCGGGGGTTCACCAGCCGGCCACAGTCGTGCACCACGGCGTAGCGCAGGATGCGGATCTCCGCGGTCTCCGGGTCGGTCTCCACCACCGCCGCATGCATGCCGCTGGCGAAGGTGGACCGGGGCGGGGAGTAGTAACCGGTGCCGTGCAGCCCCGGTTCGTCACCCTCGGCCACCGGGGGCCGGTCGGGGTCGGCCGGCGCGGCGAACTGGGTGGCCCGGGCCGCCTCCGCGTCGAAGGCGTACCGCAGGGGGTTGGCCAGCACGGCCACGGTGGCCAGCGGCAGCTCCTGGCCCGGCACTCCCTTCACCCGGACGGTCCCGTCCACGATCTCCAGGTCACCGGCGTCGGCCTCCAGCGCCTCCGCGGCGATGCGCAGCGCCTTGGCCCGCACCTTGCGCGCGGCCGCGGCGACCGCGTTGCCGCTGGTCACCGTCGCCCGGGAGGCGAAGGTGCCCACGGCGTACCCGAACCGGCGGGTGTCCCCGGTGGTCACCGACACCCGGTCCAGGGGCACCCCCAGCTCCTCGGCGACGATCTGGGCGAGCACCGTCTGGTGGCCCTGCCCCTGCGTGGTGAGCCCGGTGGCGACCATCACCGTCCCGTCGGTCTCGACCTTGACGTGACCGCCCTCGTACGGACCCACCCCGGTGCCCTCGACGTAGCAGGCCAGCCCGATGCCGACCCGGCGGCCCTGCGCCCGCGCGGCCGCCCGAACCGCGGGGAAGTCGTCCCAGCCGACCAGGGCGCGCAACTTGGCCAGCGCGGCCGGGTAGTCCCCCGAGTCGTAGACCAGCGGCCGCCCGTCCTGGAAGATGAGCCCTTGGTCGTAGGGGAACTCGTCGGGCTGGATGAAGTTGCGGGCCCGCACCTCGGCCCGGTCCACTCCCAGGTAGTCGGCGATGGCGTCCATGGTCCGCTCCATGGCGAACACGCCTTGCGGGCGGCCCGCCCCCCGGTAGGGGGTCACCATGACGGTGTTGGTGTACAGGCTGGTGAGCTCCACCCGGTAGGCGCCCGGCTTGTACGGGCCGAGCAGCTGGGTGGCCGTGACGATCGGGACGATGATCCCGTACGGCGTGTAGGCGCCGTTGTCGTGCCAGAACACCACGTCCAGCCCGCGCAGCCGTCCCTCGTCGTCGAAGCCGACCCGCACCCGGTGCTGCTGGGCGCGCTCGTGCGCGCTGGACACGAAGTGCTCGCGGCGGTCCTCCACCCACTTGACCTCCCGGCCGAGCCGGCGGGCCGCCCAGGGCACCAGGATCTCCTCCGGCCACGGGTGCACGATCTTCACCCCGAAGCCTCCGCCCACATCGGGGGCGACGACCTCGACGCGGTCCGCGGGCAGACCCAGCTTGGCCGCCAGCGCGGCCCGCACGCTGGTCGACGCCTGGGTGGAGGTGTAGACGCGCAGCGAGGCGTCATCGGCGTCCCACCGGGCGTAGACACCCTTGCCCTCCAGGGGCATCGACGCGCTGCGCTCCACCTCCAGGTCCAGCTCGAGCACGTGCGGGGCGGCGGCGATCGCGGCCGGGGCGTCGCCCACCTCCTGCACCAGGTGCGCGGCCACGTTGCCGGGCACGTCGGGGTGGACCAGGTGCCGGGCCGCCCGGGCCTGCGGGATGCCGACCACCGGCGGGAGTGGCTCGTAGTCGACGCTGATGCGGTCGACGGCGTCCTCCGCGGCGTACCGGTCCACCGCCACCACCATGACCACCGCCTCCCCGACGTGGTTCACCTCGCCGGCGGCCAGCGGGTACGGGGTGCGCGGATGGGTGAGCGCGGGGTGCGGGATGAGCAGCGGCAGCGGCTCGGCGACCCGCCCGTCGAGGTCCTCGTGGGTGTACACGGCGACCAGGCCGGGGACGTCCAGTGCCCCGGCGACGTCGATGTCGCGGATCCGGGCGTGCGCGTGGGGGCTGCGCACGAAGGCGGCGACCAGCGCGTCGTGGCCCAGGTCGTCGAGGAAGCGGCCCTGCCCGGTGAGCAGCCGGGGGTCCTCCCGCCGGGGCACCGGCTCGCCGAAGACCCGGGTGCTCACTGGGCCGCCCAGCGCAGCTCGGCCGCTCGCCGCGCCGCGGCCACGATGTTCTGGTAGCCGGTGCAGCGGCACAGGTTCCCGGCGATGGCCTCCCGCGCCTCCTCCTCGGTGGGGTGGGGATGGTCCTCCACCCAGGCGGTGAGCGTGGTGACGAACCCGGGCGTGCAGAAGCCGCACTGCAGCCCGTGGCAGTCCTGGAAGGCCTGCTGCACCGGACCGAGGGTGCCGTCCGGGCGGGTGCAGCCCTCCACGGTGGTGATGTGCCCCCCGGCCACGCTGACGGCGAGCAGCAGGCAGGAGCGCACCGGTCGCCCGTCCAGCAGCACGGTGCAGGCCCCGCACACCCCGTGCTCGCAGCCCACGTGCGTGCCGGTGAGCCGCAGGTCGTGGCGCAGGGCGTCGGAGAGCAGCCGGCGGGCCGGCACCCGCAGGGTGTGCGGCACGCCGTTCACGACGAGGTCCACCGCGTGCAGCGGCTCCCGCGGGGTCACGGCGGTCACGCCGGCCGCCGGACGGGGTCGGCGAGCCCGACCGCGGCCCGTTCCGCGGCCCGGCGCAGCGCCCGGGTGGTGAGCGTGGCGACCAGCGCGCGGCGGTACGCCGCGGAGGCGTGGATGTCCCCGCCGGGCGTGGTGTGGTCCCGGGCGAGGCGGCCGGCCGCCGCCCAGTCCGCGGCGTCGTACGGCCGGCCGACGACCGGGTCGGTGAGGTCGAGCACCACGGGGGTCGGACCCCCCGACACGTAGCCGGCGCGGGCCGCGCCGACCCGCCCGGCGTCGTCCAGGGTGACCAGGGCGGCCACCCCGCACAGGGCGTAGTCCCCGTGCCGGCGGGCCACCTCCAGCCAGGCCGAGCCCGTGCCGGCCGGGGGGCAGGGGAACGTGGCGGCGACCGCCAGCTCCCCCGGGCCGACCGCCGACTCCAGGGGGCCGAGGAAGAAGTCGGCCGCGGCCACCACCCGCGAGCCGCCACGCCGGGCCACCTCGACGGTGCCGCCGAGCACGGCCAGCACGGCGGTCAGCTCCCCCGCCGGGTCGGCGTGCACCAGGCTGCCCACGCTGGTGCCCCGGTTGCGGATCGTCGGGTGGGCGACGTCGGCGAGCGCCTCGGCGAGCAGCGGCAGCGCGGCCCGGGCCGCCCGGTCGGCCGCCACGTCCGCGTGCCGGGCCAGCGCCCCCACCCGGACCGCGGGCCGCCCAACGTCGCCGGTGACCCGCACGTAGGCGAGGTCGGCCAGCCCGTTGACGTCCACCAGGTGGGCGGGGGTGGCCAGCCGCAGGCACAGCAGCGGCACCAGGCTCTGCCCCCCGGCCAGCACCTTGGCCTCCTCGCCGAGCTCGTCGAGCACGGTCAGGGCCTCGGCCACGCTCGCCGGCCGGTGGTAGCCGAAGGCCGCAGGCTTCATGCCGCCATCCTGCCGCCTTCCCGGCCCGGCCCTGGGCCGGCCAGGGGGCCAGCCAGCGGGCCGGTCACGGCTCCTGGTAGATGCCGGGCCGGTCGTACACCACGGTGGCGCCCCGCGGCGGGGCCTCCCGCAGGTGTGGCGGGGCCAGCACCCGGGCCAGGTGGTAGGCGGCGATGGTGACCAGGGTGCCCAGCGCGATCCCGGCCAGGGTGAAGTCCTTGGTGATCTGCAGGCTGGTGTTGCCGATCGCGATGATGATGCCGGCGGCCACCGGGACCAGGTTCACCGGGTTGGCGAAGTCCACCTGGTTCTCCCGCCAGATCTTGGCGCCCAGCAGCCCGATCATGCCGTACAGGACGACGGTGATGCCGCCGAGGACGCCCCCCGGGGTCGCCGAGACCAGGGCCCCGAACTTCGGGGACAGACCGAAGACGATCGCCACCAGGGCGGCCACGTAGTACGCCGCCGTGGAGTAGACCCGGGTGGCCGCCATCACGCCGATGTTCTCGGCGTACGTCGTCGTCGGGGACCCGCCGACCGAGCTGGCCAACACCGTGCCCACCCCGTCGGCGGCGATGGCCCGGCCCATGGACGGGTCCAGGTCCGTCTGCGTCATCTCGGCCACCGCCTTGACGTGCCCGGTGTTCTCCGCGATCAGGGCGATCACCGCGGGCAGCACCAGCAGGATGAACGCCAGCTTGAAGTCCGGCAGGTGCCAGCCCACCAGCTCCCTGCCGTCCGGCCCCAGGGTCCCGGTCTTCGGCGGGAACCCGATCCAGTCGGCCGCCTTGACCAGGGTCCAGTCGACCCGCCAGTGGGTGGTGACCTTGCCGGCGGCCGCGTCGTACGACGTGATCTGCCCGAAGCCGCGGTCGAACAGCCAGGACAGCAGGTAGCCGAAGACCAGGCCGAGGAACACCGCGATCCGGCCGAGGAAGCCGCGCAGCGCCACCGAGGCGACGATGACGAACACCATCACCAGCAGCGCCACCCACTGGTCCTGCGGCCAGTAGATGTTGGCGACGACCGGGGCCAGGTTGAACCCGATGAGCATGACCACCGCGCCGGTGACCACCGGCGGGAGCACCGCGTAGATGAGCCGCGGACCGGCGACGTGGATGAGCAGCCCGACCAGCGCCAGAACCGCCCCGGCCACGAGGATCGCCCCCGTCACCTGAGCAGAGGTGCCGCCCTGCGCCCGGATCGCGGCGACGCCGCCGACGAACGACGCCGAGGTGCCCAGGTAGCTGGGCACCTTGCCCTGGACGATGAGCAGGAAGCAGATCGTCGCGATGCCGCTCATCATCACCGCGAGCTGCGGGTTGAGCCCCATGACGATCGGGAAGACGAAGGTCGCCCCGAACATGGCCACCACGTGCTGCGCGCCCAGGCCCACCATGCGCGGCCAGGACAGCCGTTCGTCGGGGCGGACCACCTCCCCGGGTGGCGGCGTCTTGCCTCCGTGGGCGAGCTTCCAGCCGGCGATCGCCATGTCCGACCCTCCCTGGGGCGAGCGCCGGTCGGAAACCGCCGGCGCGGTCCACGCCAACCGCGTGGACGGCAGCACGTTGGCGGAAACCTAGAGGCCGGCCCGGGAGGCGCTACCGGTGACGGGTGCCGAAAACGAGGCGTCGGTGCTGGCAGGTTTGCCCAACGCCGGCCCCGAACCCGGACAACCCGGTCCCCGGGTTCAGGGCAGGTGCTGCAGCTGAAGCACCTTCAGCGCCACGGTGAGGTCCAGGCGCAGGTGCGGGTCCCCGGTGAACGGGCCGAGCAGGCGTTCCAGCTTCGCGATCCGGTAGCGCAGCGTGTTGTAGTGGAAGTGCAGGCGGCGGGCCGCGGCGGCCACGTTGAGGTTCTCGTCGAGCAGGACCTGCAGCGTCCGCCGCAGGTCGGCCGCCTCGGGGTCGGCGCGGTCGGCGAGGCCGCCCAGCACCTCCGCAGCGAAGGAGCCCAGCTCGGCCGGGTCCGGGACGAGGGTGAGCAGGCGGAACACACCCAGCTCGTCGAAGTGCGCGACCGCACCGGATCCGCGCAGCTGCCGCCCCACCTGCACCGCCCGGCGGGCCTGCTCGTAGGCTTCCGGCAGCCGCTGCGGGTCGGTGACGACCCGGCTGACGCCGGTGGCGAAGGAGCGCCGACCACCGCCGCCGTCCCCGGACACCTCCCGCACCACGGGGCGCACCACCCGGTCGGGGTCCGACCCGGGGGGGACGGCGAGCAGCGCGACGACCTCCCGGTGGAAGCCGACCACCGGGGCTCGGGGGTCCCGGGAGCGGACCACCGACTGCCACGCGGCGGTGAAGCGCTCCTGCACCGGCCGCGGGCCGGGGTCAGTGTCCAGCTCGGCAACCACGACGACCAGCGGCCGGTCCACCGACCAGCCGAGGGACGCGCAGTGGGCGACCAGCCGCTCCGGGGGCCCGGCCCGCCCGGCCAGCACGTCCCGGAGGAAGTCTCCGCGGTACTTGCCCTCCACCGCGGTCACCGCCAGCGCCTTGGTCACCGCCAGCGCGGCCACCGTGGCGGCCCGTTCGAGGACGTGGACGTCCCCGCGGTCCAGCGGCCGGCGGCCGCTGAACGCCACGAGGCGGCCGTGGTCGACCGACCCGGCCACCACCGGGACGACCGCGTGGTTGCCGGCCAGGTCCGGATGCCCGTGTACCCCCCGGGACTCCCGCTCCACCCGGAACCGGCCGGACGGGTCGAAGCAGGCGCAGGCGCGGACCCGGGCCAGGTCCGCCACCGGCCCGTCCTCGGCGACGACCCGCCCGTCGGCGGTGGTAACCAGCACCGGCCCGTCGAGCACGGCCGCCATCTCCCCGGCCAGCTCCTGCAGCCCGCCGCCGGCCAGCACCACGTTGACCAGGGCCCGGTGCACCTCCTCGCTGCGCCGCAGCAGGGCGGTCTGCCGGTCCAGCACCTGCCCCAGGACCTGGTTCAGCACGTCGTCGAAGGCCACCCCGTCCGGCAGCTCGATCAGCGGCAGCCCGCGGCGGTCGGCCGCCACCAGCGCCGGGGTGGGCAGCCGGTCCAGGTACCGGTGCAGCTTGACCGCCACCGCCGCCAGCCCCCGGTCGTCCAGGTCGGCGACCAGGTCGGCCAGCCGGTCCGGCGCGCCGCGCAGCGGGTAGCCGGTGGTGAGCAGCAGCTCGTGTGGCTTGACCCACGGCAGGATGTCGGGGACCTCCATGACGTTGAGCCGGGCGACCACCCGGTCCAGGCCGCGCGCGCCAGCCACCACGCGGGCCCCGGCCAGCGCCGGGAGGGCCAGCACCTCGCGGACGGCCAGGCCGTGCGCGGCGTCCACCCCCAGCCCGGGCCCTGGCAACTCCGGCGAAGGGCTCGGGACGGCCTTGGCAACTGTGCCCATGCCGGGAGGTTAGCGGCGGGGGCTACCGTCCGGGCAGCGGTCGGGTACGACACCGTGCCGCGACCGCCACATCCACGACACGGGGCCGCAGCCCCGGCCAAGGAGTGTCCGGCCCGTGCGCTGCGCGACGCTGCCAGGCGAACCGGTCCCGGTGCCGGCCACCGGGCAGGCCTGGGTTCCCGTGGTCGCGTCGACCGGTGTGGTCGACCTGGTGGACGGACCGGTCCGCGAGGGGCAGGTGGCGTACGCCAGGGGTAGCGCGGCGCACCTGCTGCTGGACCCTCCCCCCGCGGCCGGCGGCCCAGATGTGGTGAGCCCAGATGTGGTGAGCCCAGATGTGGTGAGCCCAGATGTGGTGAGCCCAGATGTGGTGAGCCCAGATGTGGTGAGCCCAGATGTGGTGAGCCTGGTGGGGACCGGGGGCCGGGTGCTGCCGCACGCCCTGCTCGTCCGCGGCCCCTTGCCCGCGCTGGGCGAGGGGGACCGGG
>JBMOMH010000159.1:0-8231 GCA_049323135.1 Actinomycetota bacterium | reverse complement strand
GGACCGCACAGGGCGAGGGGAGCGGTATGGGCGGGTACGTCGGGGCGATCGACCAGGGCACGACGAGCACCCGGTTCATGGTGTTCGACCACGCCGGCGCGGAGGTCGGCCGCCACCAGCTCGAGCACGCCCAGTTGCTGCCGCGGCCTGGCTGGGTCGAGCACGACCCGGTCGAGATCTGGACCCGCACCCAGGAGGTCGTCCAGGGCGGGCTGGCCCGCGCCGGCCTGCGCGGGTCCGACCTGGCCGCCGTCGGCGTCACCAACCAGCGGGAGACCACCGTCGTCTGGGACCGGCGTACCGGACGCCCGTGGGCCAACGCCGTCGTCTGGCAGGACACCCGCAGCGACCGGATCGTGGCCGCGCTGGACCGGGACGGCCGCGGCGAGCTGATCCGCCGGAAGACCGGCCTGCCCCCGGCGACGTACTTCTCCGGCGGGAAGCTGGCCTGGCTGCTCGCGCACGTCCCCGGGCTGGCGGCGGCCGCGGACCGGGGCGAGGCCCTGTTCGGTACGACGGACAGCTGGCTGCTGTGGCAGCTGACCGGGGGCCCGGACGGTGGGGTGCACGTCACCGACGTGACCAACGCCAGCCGCACCATGCTGATGGACCTGCGCACCCTGGACTGGGACGACGAGCTGCTGGGCTGCTTCGGCGTACCCCGCGCGATGCTGCCGCAGATCCGGCCGTCGGCCGACCCCGCGGGCTACGGGACGACGCGGGCGGGCGGGCCGTTCGGCGCCGAGGTGCTGCTGTCCGGCGACCTGGGCGACCAGCAGGCGGCCACGGTCGGGCAGGCCTGCTTCGCGCCGGGCGAGGCGAAGAACACCTACGGCACCGGCAACTTCCTGCTGCTCAACACCGGCACCACCCCGGTCGCCTCCCGGCACGGCCTGCTCAGCACCGTCGGCTACCGTCTCGGCGCCGCCGCGCCGGTCTACGCCCTGGAGGGGTCGATGGCCGTGACCGGCTCGGCGGTGCAGTGGCTGCGCGACCAGCTGGGCCTCATCGGCGCCGCAGCGGACAGCGAGGCGCTGGCCCGGCAGGTCCCGGACAGCGGCGGGGTCTACTTCGTGCCGGCGTTCTCCGGGCTGTTCGCGCCGTACTGGCGGGCCGACGCCCGGGGGGCGATCGTCGGGCTGGCCCGGTTCCACACGGCGGCCCACCTGGCCCGGGCGACCCTGGAGGCGATCTGCTACCAGTCCCGGGACGTGGCCCTGGCCATGGAGCAGGACTCCGGGGTGGTCCTGGACCTGCTCAAGGTCGACGGCGGGGTCACCGCCAACGACCTGTGCATGCAGCTGCAGGCGGACATCCTCGGCGTCCCGGTGGTCCGGCCGGCGGTCGCCGAGACCACCGCGCTGGGGGCGGCGTACGCCGCGGGGCTGGCCGCCGGCTTCTGGTCGGGCACCGACGACCTGCGGGCCAACTGGCGGGAGGACCGCCGGTGGGAGCCGACCTGGTCGGCCGACCGGCGCGAGGCCGGGTACGCCGGCTGGCGCAAGGCCGTGCAGCGCACCCTCGACTGGGTCGACCCCGACGCCGCCGACCCCCCCGACGCCCCCCCCGACGCCCCCCCCGACGCCCCCTACGGATGAAGGCGTCCTTCACTACTCACTTGGGGTTAGAAGGACGCCTTCATGCAGCGGAGGCCGGGGCGGGGGGCGGGGCGGGGGCCGGGGCGGGCGTCAGTCGTGGGGGTAGCGGGGGAACAGCTCGGGGGCGCCGAGGCGGGCGGCGTCGGCGGAGGTGTCGTCGACCTGCTCCTGGGACTCCCGCTCGGCCTGCACCCGCAGCCGGTAGTGCTCGACCTCCCGGGCGGTCTGCTCCCCCGACCAGCCGAGCACCTCGGCCATCACCCGGGCCACCGGTTCGGCGGCGGACAGCCCCCGGTCCCAGGTCTCGATCGAGATCCGGGTCCGCCGGGTCAGCACGTCTTCCAGGTGCCGGGCCGACTCGTGGCTGGCGGCGTACCGGGCCTCGGCGAGCAGGTAGTCGTCGGCGCCGGGGACCGGCGCGCCGAGGTCGGGGCGCTCGGCGACCAGGGCGAGCAGCTCGGTCGCACACGAGCCGAACCGGCCCAGCAGGTGCTCGACCCGGGCGACGTGCAGCCCGCTGCGCTCGGCGAGGTCGAACCGCTGGTTGACCAGGGCGTGGTAGCCCTCCGCGCCGAGCAGGGGGATCCGGTCGGTCACGCTGGGGGGGATCCGGTGCCGCGCATCCAGGTGCCGGGCGGCCTCGTCGACGGCGTCCTTGGCCATCACCCGGTAGGTCGTGTACTTGCCGCCGGCGACGAGCACCAGACCGGGCAGCGGCGCGGTGACCAGGTGCTCCCGGGACAGCCGGCTGGTCTCCTCGGACTCCCCGGCCAGCAGCGGCCGCAGCCCGGCGTACACCCCCTCCACGTCCTCCATGCTCAGCGGGGAGCGCAGCCAGTCGTTGACGTGGCGCAGCAGGTAGTCGATGTCGGCCCGGCTGGCCGCGGGGTGTGCCTTGTGCAGGTTCCAGTCCGTGTCGGTGGTCCCGATGATCCAGTGCCGACCCCAGGGGATGACGAACAGCACGCTCTTCTCGGTGCGGGTGATCAGCCCGGTGTCCAGGTCGATGCGGTCCCGGGGCACCACCAGGTGCACGCCCTTGGACGCCCGCACCCGCAGCCGGCCCCGCCCGCCGACCATCTCCTGCATGTCGTCGGTCCACACGCCGGTCGCGTTGATCACCTGGCGGGCGCGGACCAGCAGCTCCGCCCCGGTCTCGGCGTCTCGGGCACGCACCCCGGTCACCCGCTCGCCCTCCCGGAGCAGGCCGACCGCCGGCAGGCTGGTGGCCACCGCCGCCCCGTACGCCGCCGCGGTGCGCGCCAGGAAGAGGGTGTGCCGGGCGTCGTCGACCTGGGCGTCGTAGTAGCGCACCGCGCCGACCAGCCGGTCCGGCCGCAGGGACGGGGCGACCCGCCGGGCCTCCCGCCGGGTCAGGTGCCGGTGCATCGGCAGCCCCCGCGACCCGCCGAGGGTGTCGTACAGCAGCAGCCCCGCCCCGACGTACCAGCGCTCCCAGCCGTGGTGGGTCAGCGGGAAGAGGAACGGCACCGGGCGGACCAGGTGCGGGGCCAGCCGGTCCAGCAGCAGCGTCCGCTCACGTAGGGCCTCGCGGACCAGCCGGACGTTGAGCTGCTCCAGGTAGCGCAGCCCGCCGTGGATCAGCTTGCTGGACCGGCTGGACGTGCCAGCCGCGTAGTCCCGGGCCTCCAGCAGGGCCACCGACAGGCCCCGGGTCGCCGCGTCCAAGGCCGCGCCGCAGCCGACGACCCCGCCCCCGACGACCACCACGTCGAAGGTCTCCTCCGCCATCCGGGCCAGGGACCGGGCGCGGTGCTCGGGGCCCAGCGCGATGGTTGGCATGCCCGGGGGTCGCCCTCCTCACCTGGCGCGGCCGGCGGTGGTGGTCGCCGCGGGGCTGACGGTACCCACCCCCGCCGCGGCATAGACTGCCCGGGTGCCTGGTGGTGACGGTCGGCTGACGCACGACCTCCTCCCCGGAGAGCAGGGTCCCCAGGACGCCTGCGGGGTGTTCGGGGTGTGGGCCCCCGACGAGGAGGTCGGCAAGCTGGCCTACTTCGGCCTGTACGCGCTGCAGCACCGCGGCCAGGAGTCGGCGGGCATCGCGGTCAGCGACGGCCGGCAGATCCTCGTCTACAAGGACATGGGGCTGGTCGCCCAGGTGTTCACCGAGGCCGCCTTGGAGTCGCTGCAGGGGCACCTGGCGGTCGGCCACACCCGCTACTCCACGACCGGGTCCAGCATCTGGCAGAACGCCCAGCCCACCTTCCGCGCCACCGGCACCGGATCCCTCGCCCTCGCCCACAACGGCAACCTGACCAACACCGCGGAGCTGCGCCGGCGGGTCGCCGAGGCGACCGACCGGGGCGAGCTGCCCTTCCCTGCCGGCCGGGCCACGCCGGTGGCCACCACGGACACCGACCTGGTCACCGCGCTGCTGGCCGGCCAGCCGGACCGGCCGCTGGAGGAGGCGGCGCTGGCCGTGCTGCCGCTGCTGCGCGGCGCGTTCTGCCTGGTGTTCATGGACGAGACGACCCTGTACGCCGCCCGCGACCCGCAGGGCATCCACCCGCTGGTCCTCGGCCGGCTGGAGCACGGCTGGGTGGTGGCCAGCGAGACGGCGGCGCTGGACATCGTGGGGGCATCCCTGGTCCGCGAGGTCGACCCGGGGGAGCTGCTGGCCATCGACGAGCACGGGCTGCGCAGCCGGCGGTTCGCCCCCGCCGACCCCAAGGGGTGCCTGTTCGAGTACGTCTACCTGGCCCGCCCCGACACGAAGATCGCCGGTCGCAGTGTGCACAGCAGCCGGGTGGCCGTGGGGGAGCGGCTGGCCGTGGAAGCGCCGGCCGAGGCCGACCTGGTGATCCCCGTCCCCGAGTCGGGCACCCCGGCCGCCATCGGGTACGCCCGGGCCAGCGGCATGCCGTACGGCGTCGGGCTGGTGAAGAACTCCTACGTCGGGCGCACGTTCATCCAACCCAGCGACACCATCCGCCAGTTGGGCATCCGGCTCAAGCTGAACCCGCTGCGCGACGTGATCGCCGGGCGGCGGCTGGTCGTGGTGGACGACTCGATCGTGCGCGGCAACACCCAGCGGGCGCTGGTGCGGATGCTCCGGGAGGCCGGCGCCACCGAGGTGCACGTGCGGATCTCCAGCCCTCCGGTGCAGTGGCCCTGCTTCTACGGCATCGACTTCGCCACCCGGGCCGAGCTGATCGCCGGGTCGCTGTCGGTGCCGGAGATCTGCGAGTCCATCGGGGCGGACAGCCTCGGCTACGTCTCGTTGGACGGGCTGGTCGAGGCCACCGGGGTGCCGGCCGGGCGGCTCTGCCGGGCCTGTTTCGACGGGGTCTACCCGGTGGCGCCGCCGGCGGAGGGCCTGCTGGGCAAGTACCTGTTGGAGGGGCTCGACCCCCTGGCGCCGGCGGGGGCCGAGCCGGCCGAGCCGGCGCCGGTGCTGCTGGCCGGCGTCGGTGGCGCGGACGCGCTGCGGCGGCCCTGAGGTGACCTCGGCCGGACCGGGCGGCGCGCCGTACCCCGCCGCCGGGGTGCCCGGCGGCGCAACCTACTCCGCCGCCGGGGTGCCCGGCGGCGCAACCTACTCAGCCGCCGGGGTGGACATCGCGGCCGGGGAGCGGGCGGTGGGGCTGCTGCGGGCGGCCGTGGACCGCACCGCCCGGCCGGAGGTGGTCGGCGGGCTGGGCGGGTTCGCCGGGCTGTTCCGGGCCGACGCGCTCGCTGGGATGCGCCGCCCACTGCTGGCCACCTCGACCGACGGGGTAGGCACCAAGGTGGCCGTGGCCCAGCGGCTCGACCGCCACGACACCATCGGCCTGGACCTGGTCGCCATGGTGGTGGACGACTTGGTGGTTTGCGGCGCCGAGCCGCTGTTCCTCACCGACTACCTGGCCTGTGGACGGCTGGTGCCCGAGCGGGTGGCCACCATCGTCGGTGGGGTGGCCGCGGGCTGCGTCCAGGCCGGCTGCGCCCTGCTCGGCGGGGAGACCGCCGAGCACCCGGGGCTGCTCGGGCCGGACGAGTACGACCTGGCCGGCGCCGCCACGGGGGTGGTGGACGAGGAGGACCTGCTGGGCGCGCACCGGGTCCGGGCCGGGGACGTCGTGGTGGCCCTGGCGGCCAGCGGCCTGCACGCCAACGGCTACTCCCTGGTCCGGCACGTGTTCTTCGAACGGGCCGGCTGGGACGTGCACCGACCGGTGCCCGAGTTCGGCCGCAGTCTCGGGGAGGAGCTCCTCGAGCCGACCCGGATCTACGCCCTGGACTGCCTGGAGCTGGCTCGCACCCTCGACGTCCACGCCATGGCCCACGTCACCGGGGGTGGCCTGGCCGGCAACCTGGCTCGGGTCCTTCCCGACGGCGTGACCGCGCGGCTGGACCGGGGCACCTGGTCGCCGCCGCCGGTGGTCGAGGTGCTGGCCGGGGTGGGTGGGGTGGCGCTGCCCGAGCTGGAGCGGACGGTGAACATGGGGGTGGGCATGGCGGTGGTGCTGGCCCGGTCCGACGCCGACGCGGCGCTGCGGCTGCTGGCTGCCCGGGGGCTGGCGGCCTGGGTCTGCGGCGAGGTGGTCGCCGGGCCGCTTGGGCCGGGCCGAGTCGAGCTGGTGGGGCGGTACCGCCCCGGTTGACCGGCTAGCCGGCAACTGTTGCCCCTGGAGCCTCGTGAGCATCAATGGTCAGCGCTCTCGTCTTGTGAGAGTGGATGCTGTGGTAAGTTATGTGACCTATAGCCCACATTTCCTACCACAACATCGCATCCCTCTGTGTTGGCGTGTGACTGGTGAGGCCAGCAGGACAAGCGCGGCTGATGTGACTGCCAAGGTGCGCCCCGCGCTTCGTGCCAACGAACGGTGCACCCGCGGCCCGATGAGGATGACCAGCCGCAGAACCGGCGGGGGCTGGCGCGTACGGCGGGGGCTGGCGCGTACGGCGGGGGCTGGCGCGTACGGCGGGGGCTGGCGGCTAGCGCCGGTGGCTCGCCCCGCCCCCCGGGTCGAGGTCGTCCCCGTCGTCCGCGGCGTAGTCGTCGTACGGGTCGAGGTCGTCCCCGTCTGGTTCGAGCTCGTCGCCCGCCGGGGTTTCCCCGGACGGGTCGTGCCGCTCCGGTTCGCCGTTGCCCGATCCGACGAGCTCGGCGCGCAGCGCCTCAAGGTCGGTCCCCGTCGTCTGGTACTTCAGCTGACGGGCGACCTTCGTCTGCTTGGCCTTGGCTCGGCCGCGCCCCATTGGCTCGACCCCCTTGAGCGGGACGCTCGTCCCGGGTGGCTCGCACGGTGGACTGGTGGGTGCTGATGCAGGTGCTGGTGTGGTCTGGCATGGGGACCCAACCGGCGGCCGGGCGGGGTTGCCGACCGCGGTCATGTCTGCCCCCACGGTACCTGGTCCGGCCCGGTTCCGGGGAGCCGGCACGCGCCGTACGGCGGGTCGGGAAGCGCACCCGGGGCCAGCCCGGCGAGCTCGCCGCCGCCGTACCGGGGCCAGGGCGGCCGCCGGCTCCTAGCCGCCCAGCCAGATGCCCCGCAGCCGGCCCACCTCGGCCATCCGGGCCTCGGCCAGCCGGTCGGCGGCCTGGGCCGGGCTGATGCCCTCCTCGGCGGCCCGGGCGAGCACCGCCTGGGTGGTCTGGAAGATCCGCCCGGCCTTGGCCCGGGCCCGCTCGAAGTCGAAGCCGGCCAGCTCGTCGGCCACCTGGATCACCCCGCCGGCGTTGACCAGGTAGTCCGGCACGTAGAGGCAGCCTCGTTCGGCGAGGACCTTCTCCACGCCCGGATGGGCCAGCTGGTTGTTGGCCCCACCGCAGACCACCTGCGCCCGCAGGGTCTCGGCGACCTCGTCGGTGAGGGCGTGGCCCAGGGCACAGGGCGCGTAGACGTCGAGGTCGGCGCGGACCAGCGCGGCGGTGTCGGCCACCGCGGCGAGCTGCGGATGCACCGCGCGCACCCCGGCGACGGCCGCCGGGTCCACGTCGGTGACGGTGACCAGGGCCCCGTCGGACACCAGGTGGTCGACCAGGTGCCGGCCCACCTTGCCGACTCCGGCCACGCCCACCCGGCGGCCGGCGAGGGAAGGCTCGCCCCACCGGTGCGCCGCCGCGGCCCGCATCCCCTGGAACACGCCGTACGCCGTCAGCACCGAGGAGTCCCCGGCGCCGCCGTACGCCGGGGAGCGGCCGGTGACGAAGCGGCACTCCCGGGCCACCACGTCCATGTCCTCCACGTACGTCCCCACGTCGCACGCCGTGACGTAGCGGCCGCCCAGGGACTGGACGAACCGGCCGTACGCGCGCAGCAACGCCTCGGTCTTGTCCCGGCGCGGGTCAGCGATGATCACCGCCTTGCCGCCGCCGTGGTCGAGCCCCGCCAGCGCGTTCTTGTACGCCATGCCGCGGGACAGCTCGAGGACGTCGGCGAGGGCCGCCTCCTCCGAGGGGTAGGGGTGGCAGCGGGTGCCGCCGAGGGCCGGCCCCAGCGCCGTCGAGTAGATCGCGATGATCGCGCGCAGCCCCGAGGCGGGGTCGGCGCAGAAGACCACCTGCTCGTGGCCGGTGTACCGGCCGAACACGCCGTCCGTCACGGTAGTGACTCCCGGGCTCGTGCCGCCACGCCGTCGGGGCGGCCCTGCCGGCTCAGCCTAGGGCGCACCCGCCCGATCCGA
>JBMOMH010000158.1:0-8294 GCA_049323135.1 Actinomycetota bacterium | reverse complement strand
GGTCCGCCAGAGGCGTGCCGCCACCGGCCACGGTGCTACCGGCCCGGGATGACCAGCTGCTGACCCGGGAAGATCAGGTTCGGGTCGGCGCCCACGACGTCCCGGTTCGCCGCGTACAGCTGCTGCCAGGTGGTGCCCACCCGGGGGGCGATGGACGACAGCCAGTCGCCTGCCTGGACGGTGTAGCGGGCCCCAGCCGGCGTGGCCGCAGGCGCGGGGCTGCGCGCCGGGACGGCCCGGGCCTGCGCCGGTTCGGGCGCGTGCCGCGGCGTGGCCTTGGGCACCACCTGGGTCGCCCGGGGGGCGGCCGGCAGCAGCCCCGGCAGCTGCCCGGGGGTCGCCGCGCTGGTCAGGCCCAGCCGGCGGGAGCAGGCCGGCCAGGCGTTCCACCCCTGGCGGGCGAGCACCCGCTCGGCGACGGCGATCTGCTGGGCCGGCGTCGCCAGGTCGGCCCGGGCGGCATAGGAGGTGCCGCCGAAGCTGGCCCAGGTGCCCTGCGCGAACTGCAGGCCACCGTAGAAGCCGTTCCCGGTGTTGATGGCCCAGTTGCCCCCCGACTCGCACTGGGCGAGCCGGTTCCAGTCGCTGGTCGGGGCGGCGTTGGCGGTCCCGGTGGCTCCGAGGACCGGAAGGGTGACCGTGGCGCCGACGGCGGCCGCGGCCAGGGTGGTCTTGCGCACCTTGCGGCGACGGTGTCGCCCACGAGTGGAACGCAGCATGTACTCGCCTCTCCGACGTCTGCGAGGTGAGCTGTCGGGTTCGGGCAGGAGGTAGCCCGGCCACGCCTGGTGGCTTCACCCCAAGGCGCCGCCCGGTGGCGGCGCCGCTGACCTTGGGTCCCCCGCTCCTGCCAGCGTCGATCCGTGCCGTCGCAGCACCGGCGGCAGGATTCGACGTGCCGGCAGCGCGAGGCTCGCCGGGCGGCGGGCCTCCCAAAAGGTACGAGGCGGACCGCCTCCCCGGCAACTTCGGCGGCCCCTCTTGGGGAAACCCTGACCAACCGGCGGGGTGTGGACTCGGCGCCGGGCAGGAGCCTGGCGCCGCCGGTGGCGGATCGCCCCTCACGCCAGCCCGAGCTGGACCCGAGTCTGCCGGTTGGCCTTCCGGATCTGCTCGGCGGGCAGGCCGTAGGCCAGGGCGTGGGCGAGCAGCACGGCCATCCGGGGCGGCGGGGGCCGCTCGAACGCCCGGTCCAGTGCCACGTTGGCCAGGGCTCCGTCACCCACCGTGTAGGCGGCCCAGGCCAGCGTGGCGGCCACGTTGCCGGCGTGCGGTGGCCGGGCCCGGCGGGTGAGGTCGACGAGCAGGCCGACAAGGGCGACCCCGTCGGCCGGGTCCGCGCCAGCGACGACGGCGTCGCGCACCCACGGGTCGTCCAGGGCCACGATGAGGTGCGCCGCCTCGGCCTCCCCCAGCCGGTGCCCCTCGACCTGGCCGCGCACCGCCGTGCGGACCCGGACCAACGCGTCGGCCCGCAGCGCCGCCGGGTCTCGGCTGGCCAGGCTCGCCCGCCACTGCCGCCGAGCCTGCCGCTGGGCGGCCAGGGCGGCCTGGGCCGCGGGGCCGGTAAGCGGGGCGACCGAGGCAACCAGCGCAGCCCGGTCGGGCAGCACCGCCCGCCCGGACAGCACCGTGGCCAGCGCGAGCTCGTCGGGCTGGGCCGGCCCGAGGGGGGTGCCCTCCGGTGGGCAGCAGCCGGTGACGCGGCAGCGGTAGGACCACCAGCGGTCCGGCCCGACGAGCAGGAGGTCGCGCAGGCGGATCCGGCGCCGCTCCAGCCCGGCCCGCAGGGCCGCAGCCAGCGGGCGCTGCGGCAGCAGCGGCCGGACCGACCGGCCGGGCTGGACCGGCTGACCGGTGAAGACGACGGCGTAGGCCTCCCGCACCGCGGAGCGGGCGAAGGCGGCGGCGAACACGTCGGCGAGGCCCCGCTCCTCTCCCGCGGGTGGCAGGTCGTGCCGTGCGGTCAGCACGATCCGACCGGCAGGTGGCCGGGTGCCGACCACCACCAGGCTCTCGTGCGGGACGTGGCCGACCAGGAAGGGGACCGCGCGCACCAGGTCGGCCGGGCTGCCGATCCGGACGATGGGAACCGAGGCGGAGGACATGCATCCACCCTGGGCCGCGGTCCGACGCCGCGGGAGGGTCAGCCCGGCGACTGTGGACGACGGGACGCCGGACGCCCAGCTGTGGACATCGCCCGGTGGGGTCAGCCGGGGGGTGGCGTCAGCAGCTGGTCGACGGGGGCGAAGTCGTCGGTGAGGACCCGGGCGCTACCCACGAAGGCGTCGAGGACGGCCGGATCCGCGGTCACCCGTAGCTCCGGGACGCGTTCGGCGAGCAGGGCGGCCAACCGGTCGACCGGCAGCGGCGTGGCGGCAGCGAGGAGGACGAGGTTTCCCCCGGCGCGGCCGGCCAGCGTCTCGGGGGTGGCGACCACGGCCACGTGGGCGAAGACCGCCCGCAGGGTCGCCACCTCGGCCCGCGCGAAGTCCAGTGGGGGGAAGTCGATGACGTTCACCGCGTAGAGGCCGCCTGGGGCGAGGACCCGACGGACGTCGGCCACGGTCTCCCGGGTGGTCAGATGCCAGGGCACGGCCAGCCCACCGAAGGCATCCCCGACCACGAGGTCCCGGCCGCCTTCCGGCTCCTGGGCCAGCCCGACCCGGGCGTCCTGGATGTCGACCTGCAGCTCGGCTCCGGTGCGCAGCCCGAGCTCGGCCCGGTCCAGGGCGACCACCCCCGGGTCCACCTCGAGCACCCGGCTACGGGTCCCCGGTCGGGTCGCCGCGAGGTAGCGCGGCAAGGTCACCCCGCCGGCCCCCAGGTGCAGGGCGCGCAACGGACGGGGCGGGTCGTACGCCGCGTCCACGGCGGCGGCGACCGCGCGCAGGTAGGTGAACTCCAGGTAGGTCGGGTCGGCCAGGTCGACGTAGGAGTGGCGCAACGTGTCCAGGACCAGGGTCCGACCGCCGGGCCGCGCCGGGTCGACCAGCACCCGGGCGCAGTGGTAGGCGGTCTCCAGCCGGCAGGGGTCCGGCGCGAGCAGGGTCGCGCCGGAGCCGGCGAGCAGCAGCGCCACCGGGCCGGCCAGGGCCGAAGGCCCGGAACCGGACCGGCGTACCCCCAGCGTGGCGGTGAGCGCAGCGCCGACGACAGCGACGAGGGCACCGACGGCGAGCAGGATGACGCTCGTCGGCAGCGCGGCAACCAGCAGGAAGCCGGTGCCGAACGTGGCGGCGATGGCGCCCAGGGTGCCCACACCGGACAGCCGGCCCACCACCCGGCCGGTGTGCGCCACGTGGGCCAGCTGCAGCTTGACCACCATCGGGGTCACCGCGGACAGCAGAGCCGCGGGGACGAAGACGGCCAGCGTGGCCAGCAGCAGCACGGCACTCACGTCCCCGCCGCGTACGCTGGCGCCGGCCCAGCGCACGACGGGCACGACGAGCGTGGTCAGGCCACCCCCGAGCACGAGCAGTGGCCCCAGCACCCGCCGTGGGGGGACCAGGTCGGCGGCGCGTCCCCCCAGCCAGGTGCCGGTGGCGATGGCCGACAGGGCCACGCCGATGACGGCGGTGCTGGTCTGCAGCGTGAGTCCCAGGTAGGGGGCCACCAGCCGCAGGCTGAGGATCTCCAGCACCAGCACGGAGGCCGCGGCCAGGAACACCACCCCGGCGGCCACGGGGCCCGGTAACGCCGCTGGCGCCGCTGGGTTGGTGGTCGGCGTCCCACCCACACGCTCGCCTGGCCGGGTTCCCGGGTCCTCCTGCACCCCCCGACGGTACGCGGTCCCGTCCTCCACAGCCGCGTCAGCGGCTGGTGGCCGGCGACCGTCTCTGGGCAACCATGGACCCCTCCGGCTGGACCGGACGGAGGGAGTGGCGCAGCATGGTGGTCGACGAGCAGGCGCGACACCGGCTGCACGAGCGGCTCGTCGAGGCCCTCGGGGAGGCGGCGGCGGCGGTGCTCATGGAGCAGCTGCCCCGGGCCGACGTCGCCACCCGGCAGGACATCGAGGGGCTGCGCCAGGACCTGGCCGCTGTCGAGGAGAGGCTGCGCCGGGACCTGGCCGCCGTCGAGACCGGGCTGCGCCGGGACCTGGGCACCCTTGCGGGGGGCCTGCGCCGGGACCTGGCCGCGGGCCAGGAGACCTGGCGGGCCGAGCTGGCCGCCACGCGCCACGAGATCCTCGGCCACCTGGATGCCCGGCTGGCCGCCCAGACCCGCACCCTGGTCTTCGGGCTGGCGGCCGCCCTGGCCGCTCTTGCCGGGCTGGTCCGAGTCCTCGGCTAGCGCTGGGGCCGAGCGCGAGAACCAGGGTCAGGCCACCGCCGTCACGCCCGGTGCAACGCCTCCCGGGCCGCGGGCGCGGCCAGGCACCGGTCGGTGGGCACCAGGCCCAGCCGGGTACGCCGGTCCAGCAGGTCCGCCTCGTCCAGCGCCCCCTCGTGGCGCGCCGCCCACAGCAGCTCCACGCCGAGAACCGGAAGACCCGGCACCACGGGGGCGAGCAGGCCGGGGTCCCCCTCGGCCTGGCTGGCCACTAGGGACGCCTCGGCCCCGTACCGCCGGTGCAGCCAGTCCAGGGAGTTGGGGGGCACGTCCACCGGATCGGGGGCGGGACACGGCCGGGCACCGACGAGCGGTAGCCATGAGGTGCGGCACGGCCCGGCCCGGGTGGCCAGCCGACCCACCTGGACGGCGGCGTCCACGGCCTCCTCGGCCATCCGGCGGTACGTCGTCAGCTTGCCCCCGACGACGGTGACCACGCCGTCCCGAGCGGTGAGCACCGCGTGCCGGCGCGACAGGTCGGCGGTCCGGCCCGCCGCACCGGCGAGCAGCGGGCGCAGCCCGGCGAAGGTGCCGGCCACGTCTGCGACACCCGGGGGGGCCACCACCGCCCGGCCCAGCACGTCCAGCAGGTACCGGACGTCAGAGTCGGGGACCTCGGGCTCGGCGGGCAGCGGCCCAGACACGGGCTCGTCGGTGAGCCCGACGTACACCCGCCCGTCCGGCTGGGGCAGCACGAGCACGAAACGGCCGCGCTCCCCGGGCACCGGCACGGTGAGCGCGGCGGCCATGGGACCGAGCGTGCCGGGGGCGAGCACCAGGTGGCTGCCGCGGGAGGGCCGCAGGTCCACACCGGGAACCAGCTCCCCGGCCCACACCCCCGTGGCGTTGACCACCGACCGGGCCCGCAGGGTGCACCGGGTGCCGGTCAGGGTGTCCTCGACCAGCGCGCCAGTGCCCGCCAGCTCCACCACCCGGGCCCGGGTCAGCACCCGAGCCCCGTACCCGGCCGCGGTGCGGGCCAGGGCGACCACCAGCCGGGCATCGTCGACGAGCTGACCATCCCAGGACAGCAGGGCGCCCCGCCGGCCGGCGCGCAGCCGCGGGACCATCTCCCTCGCGGCGGCCCGGTCGACCCGGCGCACTCTTGGGAGCCGCCCGGGAGGCAGCGCCGTGCGCCAGCGCAGCAGGTCCCCCGCGCGCAGCCCCGCCTCCAGCAGCGCCGCCTGGCGGCGGCCGACGCCGTCGGTCAGGGGCAGCAGGAAGGGCAGCGGCCGGACGAGGTGCGGCGCGGTCCGCGCCATGAGCACGGCCCGCTCCACCGCGCTCTCCCGGGCCAGCCCGACCGCACCCCGGGCCAGGTAGCGCAGGCCGCCGTGCACCAGCTTCGAGCTCCACCGGGACGTCCCGAACGCCAGGTCGACCGCGTCCACGGCGGCGACCGTCAACCCACGGCTCGCCGCGTCGAGGGCGACGCCCGCTCCGGTGACGCCCAGCCCCACCACGAGCAGGTCCACCACCTCCCCGTCCGCCAGGCCGGCCAGCTCCCGCTCCCGCCGCGCCGCCGACAGCGAGGTGGCCGGTGGTGGGTCGTGCCGTACGTCGCGGGTCACCGGCGCACCTCCTGCTAGGGGGCCAGGTAGCGGTCGAGCAGGGTGGCGACCTGCCGCTCCAAGGCGCCCACCCCGCCCCGGTCGGCCAGGGTGCGCCCGGAGAGGACCAGGGCCTGTGCGACCAGTAGGACGGTGCGGGCGAGCAGGGCCGGGTCGGCGTCGCGGATCGACCCGTCGGCCTGGCCGTCCCGCAGCCGGTCCGCCACCAGCTGGAGGATCACCTGCTGGCTGGTGCCCCGGCGCCGCAGCAGGTAGGGCAGCAGCAGGTCCGGGTCCACCTCGACGATCTTGCGGAACAGCGGGTGCCGCCGGACGGCCCGGCCAGCGGCCAGCACGTGGGCGACCAGGCGGTCCCGGCCGGGCATCGCGGGGCCGGTCCGCAGCTGGGGAGGCTCGCTGGCGGCCACCGCCTGCAGCCACTCCCGGGTCATCAGGTCCGCAACCAGCGTGCCGACGTCCGGCCAGCGGCGGTAGAGGGTCATCCGGGACACGCCGGCGCGCCGCGCCACCTCGGTCATCGTCGTACGGCGGACGCCCACGGCGAGCACGGTGTCGCGAGCCGCGTCCAGCACGGCGTCCTCGGGACTGCCCGGCTCCGGCAGCCGCGGCAGCCGGCTCTTGTGACGTTGCGACGGCATCTGTAACACTGTAGCAATGTCTGGGGACCCGCGCTGGGCGGGGTGGGGAGCTACCGATGCCATCGTGACGCTGCCCGAGCCGGTGCTGCGGTTGCTGCACCAGGTCCTCGGGGTTTCGGGGCCAGCGGTCCCCAGCGTCGACCCGGCCCACCTCCCGATCCCCGGCAGCGTCCTGCCTGAGCAGGTGCGCGCCGAGCTCACCGCCGTCCTGGGCGCGGGCGCGCTGCGCACCGACCCGGCCTCCCGCGCCTGGCACACGTTGGGGTGCTCGACTCCGGACCTGGTGCGGCTGCGCGCCGGGGCCTTGGAGGGTGTGCCCGATGCCGTGGCGCTGCCGGCCACCCACGACGACGTGGTCGCGGTGCTGCGCCTCTGCAGTGCTCACCGGGTCGCCGTCGTACCCCGCGGCGGGGGCACGTCGGTGGTTGGCGGCCTCGCCGGCCACCGCGCCAGTCACGCGGCGCTGCTGGCCATGGACCTGCGCCGCCTGGACCGCCTGCTCGAGGTCGACCTCGAGTCGCGGGTGGCCTACTTCGAGGCCGGCGTGCGGGCGCCCCAGGCCGAGGCGCTGCTCGCGCCGTACGGGCTGATGCTCGGGCACTACCCCCAGTCCTACGAGTACGCGACCCTCGGTGGGTTCGCCGCCACCCGCTCGGCCGGCCAAGCCTCGGCGGGCTATGGCCGGTTCGACGAGATGGTGACCCGGCTGCGGGTGGCCACGCCGGTCGGGACGCTCGACCTCGGCCGGGCACCGGCCTCGGCGGCCGGCCCGGACCTGCGCCAGCTGGTCCTGGGCAGCGAGGGCACCCTGGGCGTGGTCACCACCCTCGGCGTCCGGGTCCGGCCCCTGCCGGAGGCCCGGCGGTACGAGGGCTGGCGGTTCCCCGACTTCGCCAGCGGGCTGACCGCCGTGCGGGGCCTGGCGCAGGGCGGGCCGCTGCCCACGGTGCTGCGGCTCTCCGACGAGGCGGAGACCGCGGTGGGCCTGGCCGACCCCGACCAGCTGGGTGCGGGCGTCGGCCCGGGCGGCTGCCTGCTCGTGCTCGGGCACGAGGGCCCGGCGACCGCCGTACGCCGGGAACGGGCCGCGCTCGCCGGCCGCCTCCGCGCCGCGGGCGGGACAGAGCTCGGGACGGCCCCGGGCGAGGCCTGGCGGGCCGGCCGCTACCGGGCGCCGTACCTGCGCGACGCCCTGCTCGACGCCGGAGTGTTCGTCGAGACGCTGGAGACCGCCGCCTTCTGGTCCCGGCTGCCGGCGCTGTACGCCGCGGTGCGGGCGGCCGTCACCGACACCTTGGCCGCGGACGGGGCGCCATCCCTGGTCCTCGGCCACGTCTCCCACGTCTACCCGACCGGCGCCTCGCTGTACTTTACGGTGGCCTGCGCGCCAGGCGCTGACCCGTTGGGGCGCTGGGCCCGGGCGAAGGCCGCGGCCAGCGAGGCGATCGTGGCGGTGGGCGGCACGATCAGCCACCACCATGGCGTGGGCGTGGACCACGCCCCCTGGTACGCGGCCGAGGTGGGCCCGCTGGGGGTGGCCGTGGTCCGCGCGGTCAAAGCGGTCCTGGACCCGCAGGGCATCCTCAACCCCGGCGTGCTGGTCGGCTGATGGCCGGTCGGGCGTTCACCGCCGTTGTCAACCCCGCCGCCGGGGGGCGGGCCGGCGCGGCTCGGTTCGGCGAGGTGCTGCGCCGGCTCCGTAGCGCCGGCGCCGATGTGCGGGTCGCCCCGACCACCGGGCTGGCGCACG
>JBMOMH010000157.1:0-8322 GCA_049323135.1 Actinomycetota bacterium | reverse complement strand
GACCGGATAGTCCGGCACGGGCCGGTCCACGTCCCGGGCCAGGGCGGCCAGCAAGGCCGCCGCGGGGTCGCCGGCGGGGACGGGGCCCGGCAGCTCGGCGCGAGCACCGAGCAGGTCCAGCAGCTCGTCGTCGGCGTGCACCCGGCGCATCTCCTGCGCGTCGCCGGACATCACGCCTCCTGCCCCGCGGCGAGGGCCCGCAGCCGCTGCAGCGCCCGGTGCTGGGCCACCCGGACCGCGCCGGGCGACATGCCCAGCGCCCGGCCGGTCTCCTCGGCCGACCACCCGACGGCGACCCGCAGCACCAGCAGCTCCCGCTGGGTGGGCGGCAGCAGCTCGAGCAGCTCCCGGGCGCGCTCGCCGTCGCCGCGGGCCAGCAGCCGCTCCTCCGGCCCGTCCTCCAGCCCCGGCCCGTCGGGCAGCACCTCGGTGGGCACCGGGGCGCGCCCGGCGGCCCGGTGTACGTCGGCGACCTTGTGCGCGGCGATGGCCAGGACGAACGCCTCGAACGGCCGGCCGAGGTCGCGGTAGCGCGGGAGGGCGGACAGCACAGCGAGACAGACCTCCTGGGCGACGTCGTCGGCGGCGTGCTCTGCTCCGGGCACCCGGCCCAGGCGGGCCCGGCTGTACCGGAGCACGACCCGACGGACGTACCCGAGCAGCGCCTCGGTGGCCGCGGCCTCCCCGGCGGTCGCCCGCGCGACGAGCTGGGCCACGTCCGGTCCGCCCGGCACGTCCGTCACCTGGTCCATCGCCCCGGGCGGCACCGCCGTTACCGGGGCGCCCTCACTCACCCTGTGCTCACCCGGTCACCGGAGCAGGCCCCAGCGGAAGCCGACGGCCACGGCCTGGGCGCGGTCGGCGGCCGCCAGCTTGCGGAACAGTCGACGGGCATGGGTCTTCACGGTGTCCTCGGCGAGGTAGAGCTCCCGGCCGATCTCGCGGTTGCTCTGCCCCCGGGCCATCCCGGCGAGGACCTGCAGCTCACGGTCGGTCAGCGCCGGGGCGGTGCCGGCCGGCGGCGATGTCCCAGCCGCCCGCACCAGATGGTCGGGTCGGCCGAAGAGCGCCGCGACCAACGCGCCCGCCTCCTCACGACCGGCCCCCTTCACCAGGTAGCCGCGGGCTCCGCCGGCCACGGCGCGGGCCACCCCGTCGCGGTCCTCGGTCACGGTGACCATGATGACCGGCAGGGCGGGATCCCGCCGAAGCACGCGCCGCAACGTCTCCAGACCGCCCAGCCCGGGCATGCGCACGTCGAGGAACACCAGCCCGGGCCGCAGCTCGTCGTACCGGGCCAGCAGCTCCTCGCCGAGGCCGAGCCCCACGACCCGTCCCACCTGGGGCAGTCCGGTCAGGGTGCGCCGCAGCCCCTCCCGGGCCATCGGGGCGTCGTCGCACACGGCCACGCAGACGCCCGACCCGGCGCGGGCCGCCGTTGCCGTCATCACGGCTACCCCATCGGCAGGTCGGCGCCGCAGGCTGAGCCCCGGCGCCGACCCGACCGGGGGGTCAGTGGCTGTGCCCGTGGCCGTGGCCGTGCCCGTGGCCGTGGCCCGCCGCGGGGGCGTTCTCCGGCTTGTCGACCACCAGCGCCTCGGTGGTCAGCAGCATCCCGGCGATCGAGGCGGCGTTGCCGAGGGCCGAGCGGGTGACCTTGACCGGGTCGACGATGCCGGCGGCGAACAGGTCGACGTACCGCCCGGTGGTGGCGTCCAGGCCGTGGCCGGCGGGCAGCTCCCGGACCCGGGCGACGGTGACGTACCCCTCCAGCCCGGCGTTCGTCGCGATCCAACGGAGCGGCTCCACCGCAGCCTTGCGCACGATGGCGGCACCCGTCGCCTCGTCACCGGTCAGCCCCAGCCCGTCGGTGGTGCCGTCGCCGAGCACCGCGGCGGCGTGCACCAGGGCCGAGCCGCCCCCGGCGACGATGCCCTCCTCGACGGCGGCCCGGGTCGCGGAGACGGCATCCTCGACGCGGTGCTTGCGCTCCTTCAGCTCCACCTCGGTGGCCGCCCCCACCTTGATCACGCAGACGCCGCCGGCGAGCTTGGCCAGCCGCTCCTGCAGCTTCTCCCGGTCCCAGTCGGAGTCGGTCTGCTCGATCTCCCGCCGCAGCTGGGCGATCCGCTCCTGCACCGCGGCGGGATCCCCGGCCCCGTCCACGATCGTGGTGGTGTCCTTGGTGACGACCACCCGGCGGGCCCGGCCCAACACGTCCAGCCCCACCGACTCCAGGGCCAAGCCGAGCTCCTCGGAGACGACCTCGCCGCCGGTGAGCACGGCCATGTCCGCCAGCATCGCGGTCCGCCGGTCCCCGAAGCCGGGGGCCTTGACGGCCACGGAGTGGAACGTGCCACGGATCTTGTTGACGACCAGGGTGGACAGCGCCTCCCCCTCGACGTCCTCGGCGACCACGAGCAGCGGACGCCCGGCCTGGACGACCTTCTCCAGCAGCGGCAGCAGGTCGTTGACCGCGGCGATCTTCGCCTTGTGCAGCAGCACGAAGGCGTCTTCGAGGACGGTCTCCATGCGCTCCTGGTCGGTCACGAAGTACGGGGAGATGTAGCCCTTGTCGAACTGCATGCCCTCGGTGAAGTCCAGCTCCACGCCCATCGTGGTGGACTCCTCGACGGTGATGACCCCGTCCTTGCCGACCTTGTCCATCGCCTCACCGATCAGCGTGCCAATGGCCGCGTCCTGCGCGGAGATCGTCGCGATGGCCGCGATGTCCTCCTTGGTGTCGACCGGCCGGGCCACCTCGAGCAGCCGGGCGCCGACCGCTTCCACCGCGCGGTCGATGCCCCGCTTGAGGGCCGCCGGGCTCGCCCCGGCCGCGACGTTGCGCAGCCCCTCGTGGACCATCGCCTGGGCCAGCACCGTCGCGGTCGTCGTACCGTCCCCGGCGACGTCGTTGGTCTTGGTCGCCACCTCCTTGGCCAGCTGGGCGCCCAGGTTCTCGTAGGGGTCGACCAGCTCCACCTCGCGGGCGATGGTCACCCCGTCGTTGGTGATCGTGGGGACGCCGAACTTCTTGTCGATGACGACGTTGCGGCCCCGCGGCCCGAGCGTCACCTTGACGACGTTGGCCAGGGCGTCCACGCCGCGCTCCAGCGCCCGCCGGGCGTCCTCTTCGAACTCCAGGATCTTTGCCATGAGCAGTCCTCGTCTCGGCCGATGGTGGCTGGTTGGTGGGGTCGGCGGTCACACGCGACCGCCCCGGGGCCTGCGCGAGCGGGCCGACCGGGGCGGTCGCTGGGTGACGCGGGTGTGCAGCGTCGAGCGGGACGCCCGGCGTCAGCGCTCGACGACGGCGAGCACGTCGCGCGCGGAGAGGATCAGGTACTCCTCGCCGGCGTACTTCACCTCGGTTCCGCCGTACTTGCTGTAGAGCACGGTGTCGCCGACCTTGACGTCCAGCGGCAGGCGCTGGCCGTCCTCGAAACGGCCGGGCCCGACGGCGAGGACGGTGCCCTCCTGGGGCTTCTCCTTCGCCGTGTCCGGGATCACCAGACCGGAAGCGGTGGTCTGCTCCGCGTCCAGCGGCTTCACCACGATCCGGTCCTCGAGCGGCTTGATGGCAACCTTGGCCTCGGTGGCGGTCGTCACGATCCGACCTCCCCCTCCTCGTTCATCGCAGATGGCGGGATGGGAGCGACCGGATGGCCTGTCGTCGCGGGTGCCAGACCAACCCCGTCGCACTGGCACCCCCCGGTGGAGAGTGCCAAGTGCACCCTAGGCCGGCGGTTAGCACTCCGTCAACCTGAGTGCCAGGAGGTCACCCGGGCACCGCCGAGACGGGGACGAAGTGCCACACATGGGGGGGCCGCACGACGAAGCCGCGCTCGGCGGCGGTGAGCAGTGCGGTGGTGCGCCAGCCGGGTCCCGCGGCCGCCTCCAGGGCCGCCTGGTCCCGCCAGCGGGTGAGCACCACGACCCGATCCTCCCCGTCCGCGGAGGCGAACAGCTCCCCACCGAGGAAGCCGTCCACCCCGCGCAGCCGTCCCCACAGCCCCTCGGTGAGCAGGTCGCAGAACTCCCGCAGCCGGCCGGGCACGACCCGCACCTCCCACATCCGCACGATCATGCGGCGCCCTCCGCAACCTGGCCCGGTACGGCGGTGACCGGCAGACCCGGCTCGGCCCCCAGCTCCGGTGGCGAGGGGGACACCCCCCGGGCGAGCAGGACCGCGCCCAGGGCGGCGACCATCGCCCCGTTGTCGGTGCACAGCCCCGGTCGCGGCACCCGCAGCCGCACCCCGGCCGCCGCGGCGCGCTCCGCCGCCAGCGCCCGCAGCCGGGAGTTGGCGGCGACCCCGCCGCCAACCAGCAGGTCACCGATCCCGTGGTCGCGGCAGGCCCGCAGCGCCTTGGTGGTGAGCACGTCGACCACCGCCTCCTGGAACGAGGCGGCCACGTCGGCGACGGGCACCGGCTGCCCGGCCCGCTGCCGGGCCTCCACCCAGCGGGCCACCGCCGTCTTCAGCCCGGCGAAGGAGAAGTCGTACGCCGGGTCCCGCGCGCCGGTCATGCCCCGGGGGAACGCGACGGCCGCGGGGTCGCCTTCGCGCGCCGCCCGGTCGACGTACGGGCCGCCCGGGAACGGCAGGCCGAGCAGCCGGGCCACCTTGTCGAAGGCCTCCCCGGCCGCGTCGTCCACGGTCGCCCCGAGCCCGGTCACCGGGGCGGCGAGGTCCGTCACGAGCAGCAGGGAGGAGTGCCCCCCGGAGACCAGCAGGGCCACGCAGGGGGAGGGCAGCGGCCCGTGCTCGAGCCGGTCGACAGCCACGTGCGCGGTGAGGTGGTTGACGCCGTACAGCGGCACGTCCAGGGCGAGGGCCAAGGCCTTGGCGGCGGCGACCCCGACGAGCAGCGCCCCGGCCAGTCCCGGACCGGCGGTGACCGCGACGGCGTCGACGTCCCGCAGGGCGACCCCGGCCTCGGCGCAGGCCCGGCGCAGCGTCGGCAGCAGCGCCTCCAGGTGCGCCCGGCTGGCCACCTCCGGGACGACGCCGCCGAACCGGGCGTGCTCCTCAACGCTGCTGGCCACCACGTTGGCCAGCAGCCGGTCCCCGCGCACCAGACCGACCCCGGTCTCGTCGCAGGAGGTCTCCAGGCCCAGCACCAGCGGGGCGTCGCCGCGGGCCACGTCAGCGGTCACGGCGACGACGGTATCCCGGCCGGTGTCCCCACCGGCCGGGGCAGCCGCCGCCGCAGGACGAGGGCGTCGACGGGGGGGTGCCCGGGGTAGTAGCCGCGGCGAACGTCCACCCGGTCGAAGCCGGCGCCGCGGTACAGGGCGAGGGCCGCCGCGTTGTCGGCGCGGACCTCGAGGAACACCTCCCGGCAGCGCCGCCGAGCGGCCTCGGCGAGCAGCTCGGCGAGCAGCGCCCGGCCCAGGCCCCGGCCCTGGGCGGCCGGGGCCACGGCGAGGGTCTGGACGTCGCCGACCCGGTCGACGGCCCGCAGCCCGGCGTACCCGACCAGGCCTCCTCCCGGGCCGCCAGCCGGGTCCTCGGCGCACAGGTAGTGGCGGGTCGCCGGGACCCCGGCGAGCTCCGCCCAGAGGGTGGCCGCCGACCAGGCGTCGGCGGGGAACAGCACCGGCTCCAGCTCGAGGACGGCGGCCAGGTCCCACCAGCGCAGCCGGCGCAGCCGCCAGGGGCCGCCGGGCGGGCTGGACGGGGTTGGCGCGGTGACCATCAGGGGCGGGCCTGGGGCCGCTCCCCGAGCGGTACGGCGTCGGGGCGGCGCAGGTAGAGCGGGCGGGGCGGCAGCGGGGGGTAGCCGGCGACCACCAGGCCGGCGAGCACCTCCGCGGCGGGGTACTCCGGGGCCCGGGCGCCCGGGAAGTGCTCGGGGTAGGCCAGCGCGCCCGCGCCCACCGCGGGCCCGGTCCAGCCCACGCCGGCCGGGGGGCCCACCGCGGGACCGGCGACCCGGCGGGTCCCGGCGTACCGGGCCCAGTACACCTCCCGGCGGCGGGCATCGGTGGCCACCACGAACTCCTCCGCGGCGCCGTCCGGGCCGGCCCCGAGGCCGCTCTGGGCGGCGAGCACGTCCAGGGTGCACACCCCGTGCACCGGGATGCCGAGGGACTCGCCGAGCACAAGCGCCGTGACCAGGCCCACCCGCAGCCCGGTGAACGGGCCGGGGCCCACCCCGACGGCGACGGCGGTGAGGTCGGTGCGCCGCGCCCCGGCAGCCGCCAGCACCCGGCGGACCGCCGGGGCGAGCAGCTCGCCGTGCCGGCGGCCGTCGAACTCGGTGGACCGGGCCACCGGGGAGACCCCGTCGTGCAGCGCCACCGTCACCGCGGGGGTCGCCGTGTCCAGGGCCAGCAGCAGCACCGGCCCAGGCTAGGTCACCGGCGAACCGGGCCACGGCGGGCCAGGGCCAGGGGGCAGGATGGGCGCACCCGCAGGAACCCACGACAGGAAGCACGAAAGGGAAGTGGTCCGATGAGCCTGTCCCTGGCGGCGGTCCTCGCCGAGGCCGCCCAGCGCTACCCCGACCGAACGGCCACCATCCTCGGGACGGAGCGCACGTCGTACGCCGACCTGTGGGCGCAGGCGCGCCGGTACGCCGCGGTGCTGCGGGACCGGGGCGTCGGCCCGGGGGACCGGGTCGCCCTGCTCGTCCCGAACGTCACCGACTTCCCCCGGCTGTACTACGGGGCGCTCGCCCTCGGCGCGGTGGTCGTGCCCGTGCACGCCCTGCTCACCGCGGACGAGATCGCCTACGTCCTGCGGGACTCCGGGGCCCGTCTGCTAGCCGCGGCCGGTCCGCTGGTGGACACCGGGGCCAAGGCCGCCGAGCTGGCCGGCATCCCCCTGCTGGCCACGATGGTTCCCCCGGGCGCCGCCCCCGGGGCGGCGCTGGACCGGGTCGAGGACGCCGCCGCCGCGCTGGCCCCGGTCGACTCCTACCTGGCCGGCGACCCCTCCGACGACGCGGTCATCCTCTACACCTCGGGGACCACCGGGCGGCCGAAGGGGGCGGTGCTGTCCCACCTCAACCTGGTCCTCAACGCCACCCTGGCGGCCACCGACGTGGTCGCCCTGCGCCCCGGGGAGGACGTGATCCTCGGCTGCCTGCCCCTGTTCCACTCCTTCGGGCAGACCTGCACGATGAACGCCGGCTTCCGGGCCGGCGCCACCGTGGTCCTCATGCCCCGCTTCGACGGCACAGCCGCGCTGGAGCTGATGGCGGCCCACGGGGTGACCGTGTTCCAGGGCGTGCCCACCATGTACCTGGGGCTGCTCGACGCGGTTGCCCACGGCGCCACCCCCGTACCGCTGCGGATCGCCTGCTCCGGCGGGGCGTCCCTCCCGGTGGCGGTGATCGACCGGTTCGCGGAGGTGTTCGGCGCGGACATCCTGGAGGGGTACGGGCTGTCGGAGACCTCCCCGGTGGCCACGTTCAACCAGCAGGTGTATGGGCGCCGGCCGGGCAGCGTTGGGCACGCGATCTGGGGGGTCGACGTCGAGGTAGCCCGGGCCGAGGTGGAGGAGCGCATCGAGCTGCTGCCCCGGGGCGAGCTCGGCGAGATCGTCATCCGTGGGCACAACGTGATGACCCGCTACCACAACAACCCGGAGGCGACGGCCGGGGCGCTGGTGGACGGCTGGTTCCGCACCGGGGACCTGGGCACCAAGGGCGCCGACGGGTTCGTGACGATCGTGGACCGGAAGAAGGACATGGTCCTCCGCGGCGGGTTCAACGTATACCCGCGGGAGGTCGAGGAGGTCCTGGCCCGCCACCCCGCGGTGGCTCAGGTGGCGGTCATCGGGCTGCCCGACCCGACGTACGGCGAGGAGGTCTGCGCGGTGGTCCGGCCGGCCGGGGACGCGGAAGGGTCCGCGGAGCTCGCCGCGGAGATCGTGACCTGGTCGCGGCAGCACCTGGGCGGGCACAAGTACCCGCGCCAGGTGCGGTTCGTGACCGAGTTCCCCCTCGGGCCCTCCGGCAAGGTGCTCAAGCGGGAGCTGGTCGCCCGCTACCGCGCGGCTGACTGACCGGGATCAGGCAGGTTAGCTCAGCGGGCCAGGTCCGGACGAGCCTGCCGAAGACCCGCCCACACCTTGTCCGGGGCCAGGAAGGTCGGATCGCTTGCCGTACACCTCCATGAGCGCCTTCGCAAGGTCGAGCTGGCCTGCAGCGCGGCCCTGGTTGGCCGGATTGGAGAGGGCGGCGGCCCAGGGCTCCGGCAAAGTCGTGTTTCATGAGGTCAGCAGCAGGTTGACGGGCCGGGTGGTGTCTCTGGCGTGATGTCGGAGCGCTTGGGCGATGTTGGTCCAGCCGGCGATTCGGAGGAGGCTGA
>JBMOMH010000156.1:0-8324 GCA_049323135.1 Actinomycetota bacterium | reverse complement strand
AGGCCGGCCCAGGCGGCGAGCGCGAGGACCGCGGCCACCGCGGCGGGGAGCAGGCCAGCCACCGGGGCATCGTGCCAGACCGCGGGCGGGCCGCCCGGTGTTGCCGGTCCCCGGTCGCCTTGCACGGCGTACCGGGGCCTCCCATGGACCGCAGGCCGTGCAAGGCCCCGGTTGACCATGTCTACATGATCAACCGGTCGGCGCCCCGCCGGGGGCACCGGCGGGTCAGCCGCCGGCGAAGGGGGGGAGGGCGTCGACCACGGCGTCGGGGGGCACCGGGACGCCGGCGCGGGGCCGGGTGCCCACCGGGTCACCGTCGACGAGGAACGCGCAGGCGCCGAGCACGGGCCCGAACCGAGGCCGGTCGGCGTGCCGCCGCCGCGCCGCGGCGAGCAGGTCGGCCAGCGTCTCCCCGGGCAGCGCCTCCTCGGCCACCCCGGCGGCCTCCCGGACCGCCGCCCAGTAGCGCAGCCGGGGCATCAGCGGCCGACCGGGCGCGGCAGAGGACAGGACACGTGGTCTATCCTGCCCGCAGACGGGATCCGGGCGACGTCGGCTGGACCAGCCCCGGCTCCCGTTCGTCGTTTCCGGGACCGGGCGCCCGCACGGGCGCGCCGGCCCGCCGGCCCGGTGGAGGTGGGACCGCGTGGCGTCGCTGCTGCTGCTGACCAACGCGCTGACACCGTCCTCGGAGGTGCTGCCCGCCCTCGGCCTGCTGCTGCACCAGGTCCGGGTGGCCCCGGCCGAGGTGGCCGCCCTGCTCGACGCCCCCCCGGCCGACGCGGTGCTGGTCGACGCCCGCCGGGACCTCCCCCACGCCCGCAGCCTGTGCCGGCTGCTCCGTACCACGGGCACCGACTGCCCGCTGTTCGCCGTGGTCACCGAAGGGGGCCTGGCGGCGGTGTCCGCCGAGTGGGGCGTGGACGACGTGCTGCTGGACACCGCGGGGCCGGCCGAGGTGGAGGCCCGGCTGCGCCTGGCCGTCGGGCGGTGGCAGGCGTCGCTGGCCGCGGAAACCCCCGACGAGATCCGTCGCGGCGACGTGACCATCGACGAGGCGACGTACACGGCGAAGGTGCGCGGCCGGGTCCTCGACCTCACCTTCAAGGAGTTCGAGCTGCTCAAGTACCTCGCCCAGCACCCCGGGCGGGTCTTCACCCGCGCCCAGCTGCTGCAGGAGGTCTGGGGCTACGACTACTTCGGGGGCACCCGAACCGTGGACGTGCACGTACGCCGGCTGCGCGCGAAGCTGGGCGGCGAGCACGAGGCGCTCATCGGCACGGTCCGCAACGTCGGGTACCGGTTCGTGCTGCCCGCCGAACGGACCCCGGCCGGCCCCACGGCCGAGCGGACCGGCCCGACAGCGGGGCCGGCCCCCGCCGGGCGGCCGAAGGGCGACCGGGCCCCCACCGCGCCCCGCCGGTGAGCTCCGGCGCAGCGGTCCAGGTCCGCGGCCGGCTGAACCCGGCCGAGGTCGCCGAGGTCACCGACCTGGTCGACGCGGCGACCGCCGCGGACGGCGTACGCCCCCTGTCCGAGCACGTCAGCCTGCACCTGCGCTACGGCGGGGACCTGCCGGCGCGCAACCTGCTGCTGCGGGAGCCCGACGGGACGCTGGCCGGCTACGCGCACCTCGACGTCACCGACCCGGTCGAGGGGGGCAGCGCCGAGCTGGTCGTCCACCCCGCCCGCCGCGGCCGTGGCCACGGGCGGGCCCTCGTCGCCGCCGCACTCGCCCAGTCGCCTCCGCGCGGGCTGCGGCTGTGGGCGCACGGGGAGCACCCGGCCGCGGCCCGGCTGGCCGCCACCATGGGCTTCTGGCGCAGCCGCAGCCTGTGGCAGATGCGCCGCTCCCTCTTCGCCCCGCTGCCGGCACCCCGCTGGCCCGAAGGGGTGACGCTGCGCACCTTCCGGCCCGGCGGGGACGACGAGGCGTGGGTGGCGCTGAACGCCCGCAGCTTCGCCGACCATCCCGAGCAGGGCGGGTGGTCGGTGGCCGACCTGCGCCGCCGGCTCGGCGAGCCCTGGTTCGACCCGGCCGGCTTCTTCCTCGCCGAACGCGCCGGCCGCCTCGTCGGCTTCCACTGGACCAAGGTGCACGGGTCCCCGGCGACCAACGGGGGCCACGGCCACGAGCCGATCGGCGAGGTGTACGTCGTCGGCGTGCTCCCCGAGGAGCAGGGCCACGGCCTCGGCCGGGCGCTCACCCTGGCCGGCCTGGCGCACCTGCGCCAGCAGGGGCTGCCCGCGGCGATGCTGTACGTCGACGCCGACAACGTCCCTGCGATCCGCCTGTACGCCGACCTCGGCTTCACCCACTGGGACACCGACACCATGTTCCGCTCCGGCCCGCCGCCGGCGCCCGGTCGCGCAGGCTGAGCCCGCGTTCACCCGGCGGTGGCAGGATGGGTCGACATGAGCGTGGAGCTGGCGACCGGCCGCACCGCGGCGGCGGCCCCGCTGGGGCCCCCCGAGCTGCCGGCCGACCGCTTCCTGGACCGGGAGCTGAGCTGGCTGGCCTTCAACCGCCGGGTGCTGGAGCTGGCCGAGGACCCGGACGTCCCGCTGCTGGAACGGGTCCGCTACCTGGCCATCTTCGCCAGCAACCTCGACGAGTTCTTCATGGTGCGGGTGGCCGGGCTGAAGCGCCGGATGGCCACCGGGCTGGCCGTGCGCGCGGCCAGCGGCCTGCACCCGCGGGAGGTCCTCGACGCGATCAGCCGCAGCACCCGGGAGCTGGCCCGCCGGCACGTACAGGTCTTCCACGAGCAGGTCGTGCCGGCGCTGCGCACCGAAGGCATCGAGCTGGTCCGCTGGGACGGGTTGGACGAGGCCGAGCAGGCCCGGCTGCACACCCTGTTCCGGGAGCGCGTCTTCCCGGTGCTCACCCCGCTGGCCGTCGACCCCGCGCACCCGTTCCCGTACATCTCCGGGCTCTCCCTGAACCTGGCCGTTGTCGTCCGCAACCCGCAGACCGGCCAGGAGCACTTCGCCCGGGTGAAAGTGCCGCCGCTGCTGCCCCGGTTCACCCAGGCCGGCGCCGCCCGCTTCGTGCCGCTGGAGGACGTCATCGCGGCGCACCTGTCCCAGCTGTTCCCCGGGATGCAGGTGCTCGGCCACCACACCTTCCGGGTCACCCGCAACGAGGACCTGGAGGTGGAGGAGGACGAGGCGGAGAACCTGCTGCAGGCGCTGGAGCGGGAGCTGATGCGCCGCCGCTTCGGCCCCCCGGTGCGGCTGGAGGTCGAGGAGTCCGTCGACCCGCACGTGCGTGACCTGGTCGAGCGGGAGCTCGGCGTGGACGGGCACGACGTCTACGCGCTGCCCGGACCGCTGGACCTGACCGGGCTGCACAACATCGCCGACCTGGACCGCCCGGACCTGAAGTTCCGCGCCTTCGTCCCGGGGACGCACCGGGACCTGGTGGACGTGGAGGACGCCCAGGCCAGCATCTTCGCCACGCTGCGCCGCGGCGACGTGCTGGTGCAGCACCCGTACGACTCGTTCGCCACCAGCGTGCAGGCCTTCATCGAGCAGGCCGCCGCCGACCCGCGGGTGCTCGCCATCAAGCAGACGCTGTACCGCACCAGCGGTGACTCGCCGATCGTCGACGCGCTCGTCGACGCGGCGGAAGCCGGCAAGCAGGTCCTCGTCCTGGTGGAGATCAAGGCCCGGTTCGACGAGCAGGCCAACATCAAGTGGGCCCGCCAGCTCGAGCAGGCCGGCTGCCACGTGGTCTACGGCTTCGTCGGGCTGAAGACGCACGGCAAGACCGCGCTGGTGGTGCGGGAGGAGCCCGACGGGATCCGCCGGTACGCGCACATCGGCACCGGCAACTACAACCCGAAGACCGCCCGGCTGTACGAGGACCTCGGCCTGCTCACCGCCGACCCGGCGGTCGGCGAGGACCTGTCCAACCTGTTCAACTACCTGTCCGGCTACTCGCTGAACACCCGCTACCGGCGGCTACTGGTCGCCCCGCACGCGCTGCGCCGGGGCATCGTCGAGCGCATCGAGCGCCAGGTGGAGCGGCACCGCGGCGGCGAGCCGGCCGCCGTACGGCTGAAGCTGAACAGCCTGGTCGACGAGGCGGTCATCGACGCCCTGTACCGGGCCGGACAGGCCGGCGTCCCGGTGGACATCTGGGTGCGCAGCATCTGTGCCCTGCGCCCCGGCGTGCCCGGGCTGTCCGAGACGATCCGGGTGCGCAGCATCCTCGGGCGCTTCCTCGAGCACTCCCGGGTGTTCGTGTTCGGCACCGGCGCCAAGGCGGAGGTGTTCATCGGCAGCGCCGACATGATGCACCGCAACCTGGACCGCCGGGTGGAGGCGCTGGTCTCCCTCGCCCAGCCCGAGCACCGCCAGGAGCTGGCGGACCTGCTGGACCTGGCGTTTGCCCCGGACACGGCCGCGTGGGAGCTCGCGGCCGACGGGGAGTGGGTGCGCCGCCACCGCGCCCCGGACGGCACCCCGCTGCGGGACCTGCAGGAGCACCTCATCGAGGTCAAGCGCCGCCGGGCGCGCACCGTCGATGGCTGACCCGGCCCGCGGCCCCGACCCCACCGCGGTGCGCGAGGTCGAGCGCAAGTTCATGGTGCCCGCCGGGTTCGCGCTGCCCGACCTGGACGGCGCCGCCCCGGCGCCGCCGCGGGTCACCCGCCTCACCGCCACCTACTACGACACCGCCGACCTGCGGCTGGCCCGCGACGGGGTGACCCTGCGCCGCCGTACCGGGGGCGACGACGCCGGCTGGCACCTGAAGCTGCCGGTGCTCGGCGGACCGACGGGGGCCCGCGACGAGCTGGCGCTGCCGCTGTCCGCCGGCCGGCCGGCGGCCCCGCCCCGGCCGCTGCGCGAGCTGGTCACCGCCTTCGCCCGGGAGGCCCCGCTGGTCCCGGTGGCGACCCTGGTCACGGAGCGGCGCACCGTGCCGCTGCGCGACCCGGGTGGCCGGCTGCTCGCCGAGGTCGTGGACGACACGGTGTCGGTGGTGGACGGCGACCACGAGGCGGCCCGGTTCCGCGAGGTGGAGGTGGAGGACCGCGGCGGGGGCCCCGCCGTCCTCGACGCGGTGGCCCGGCAGCTGCTGGCCGCGGGCGCCGTCGGCGGGGAGTTCCTCGCCAAGGCCGCCCGGGCCCTCGGCCCGGCCGCCACCGCGCCCCCCGACGTACCCGCGCCGGACCCGGTGCGGCCCGGCGACCCGGCCCGGGACGCGGTCCGCGCCCACCTGCGCGCGCAGGTCCGCGCCCTGCAGCAGCAGGACCCGCGGGTCCGCCGCGACCTGCCCGACGCGGTGCACCAGATGCGGGTGGCCGCCCGGCGGCTGCGCAGCACGCTGAAGGCGTTCCGGCCGCTGCTCGACGCCGGGCCGGTGGACCGGCTGCGGGCCGAGCTGGCCTGGCTGGCCGGCGAGCTGGGGGCGGCCCGGGACCGGGAGGTCCTGCTCGCCCGGCTGCAGCGGGACCTCGACCGGCTGGCCGCCGCGGCGCCAGACGACCCGGGTCCCCCGGCGGCGGCCCGGGTGGTCCGCCGGGAGCTGGCCGCGGACCTGGCCAGCGGACGCGACCAGGCGCGCGCCGCGCTGCGCAGCCCCCGGTACGTGGCGCTGCTGGGCGCCCTGGTCGCGGCTTGCGCGGACCCGCCGACCGGCCCGGGGGCGGCCCAGCCCGCCGCCCGGGCGCTGCCGCCGCTGGTCGCCGCCGAGTGGCGGCGGCTGGCCCGCCGGGTGGCCGACCTGGACCTGCAGGGCCCCGACGAGCCCTGGCACGAGGCGCGGATCGCGGCGAAGCGGGCCCGGTACGCCGCGGAGGCCTGCGTCCCGGTGTTCGGGGCGCCGGCTCGGCGGCTGGCCCGGCGGCTGTCCCAGGTCACCGAGCTGCTGGGCGAGCACCAGGACGCGGCGGTCGCCAGCCAGGCGGTCACCGAGCTGGCCGCCACCCCCCGACTGGGCGGGCGGGCCGGCTTCGCCCTGGGCCTGCTGCACGGCGCGCAGCGGGCGGCCGCCGCGCGGGCGCGGGCCGACCTGCTGGCGCTGTGGCCGGAGGTGAGCCGGCGGCGGTGGCGGCGCTGGCTGGACGGCGGGTAGCCGGTGGCCAGCGGGCCGACGGGAGCGGCCGGTCCGGCCGAGCCGGCCGGGGCGGGCGGGGCGGTGCAGGCCGCCGGGGCGGTGCTGGTCCGCCGGGACCCGGCCGCGGGGCTGCTGCTCGGGCTGGTGCACCGGCCCCGGTACGACGACTGGTCGCTGCCCAAGGGCAAGCTGGACCGGGGCGAGCACCCGCTGGTGGCCGCGGTGCGGGAGGTCCGGGAGGAGACCGGCTGCGCGGTGGCACTGGGCCGCCCGCTGCCGGTGCAGCGCTACCTGGTGGCCGGGGCACCCAAGGAGGTCCGGTACTGGGTGGGGGCGCCGCTGCCCGGTCGCGACGGGGCGTTCACCCCCACCCGGGAGGTCGACGCCCTGGACTGGCTGCCCCCCGGGGAGGCGCTGGCCCGGCTCACCCACCCCCGGGATGGCGACATCGTGGCCGCCATGCTCGCCGCCCCGGTGGCGACCACCCCGCTGGTGCTGCTGCGGCACACCACGGCCGTGCCCCGGGCCGGCTGGTCGGCCGCGGACGCGCTGCGGCCACTGGACACTGCCGGGGCGGCCCAGGCCGAGCAGCTCGCCGGCGTGCTCGCCGCGTACGGCCCCCTGCGCCTGCTCAGCTCGGACAGCGTGCGCTGCCTGGAGACGGTGCGGCCGCTGGCCCGCCGCTGGCGGCGTGCCGTCGAGGCGGACCCCGGGTGGAGCGAGCAGGGCTACCTGGCCGGCCGGGCGGCGGCGGTCGCGCGGGCCACCCGGCTGGTCGCGGCGGGCGAGCCGGCGCTGGTCTGCAGCCACCGCCCGGTGCTGCCCGAGCTGCTCGCCGGGGTGTGCCGGCGGTTCGGCGTACCGGCTCCGCCGACCGGCCTGGCCCCCGGCGGCTTCGCGGTGCTGCACTGCGCGGAGGGCCGGGTGGTGGCCGTCGAGACGCACCCCGGGTGAGCCGTTCACCGGCCAGTCGCCCCCGGGCCGCCGGCCGGCCCGGGGACCGACGCCGGCGGTTCATCCGTCGTTCACCTGCGACCGCCCAACCGGTCACCTGGTCTCCTTAGCGTCCCCGACGACGGCGGCAGACCGCCGCCCGACCGGCCGCCCGACCGGCCGGCCGCAGCCCGACGGAGGGGACCACCAGTGAAGCTCTCGCGGTACGCACGCCTCACCGGCGTCGCGGTCGTCGGTGTGCTCGCGCTCGCCGCGTGCGGCACCGACACGAACACCGGGACCACGCCACAGGCCGGAGGCACCAGCCCGGCGGCCGGCGGTGGCTGCGCCACCGGTTCGATCTCCGGCGCCGGTTCCACCTTCCAGCAGCCGATGCAGCAGCAATGGATCAGCCAGTACGCCGGCCGCTGCAGCGGTGCCCAGGTCAACTACCAGGGCGTCGGCTCCGGAGCTGGGATCCAGCAGTTCGCCGCCGGCACCATCGACTTCGGCGGCTCGGACGTCCTCATGAAGGCCGACCAGCAGAGCAAGGCCGACGCCCGCTGCGGCGGCCAGGCCATCCACATCCCGGTCAGCGCCGGCGGCGTGGCGGTCACCTACAACCTTGATGGGGTCAGCAGGCTACAGCTGTCCGCGGGCAGCATCGCGGGGATCTTCAGCGGAGCGATCAAGCAGTGGGACGACGCGAAGATCAAGGCGGACAACCCGGGTGTCACCCTGCCCAGCACTCCGATCACCGTCTACTACCGCTCCGACGCGTCGGGCACCACGCAGGTGTTCACCGAGTACCTGACGGCGACGGCCAAGGACACCTGGACGGCGGGCAGCGGAACCACCGTCAAGTGGGCGGCTGGCCAGGGTGCGAAGGGCAGTGACGGCGTGGTCGCCGGCGTGAAGCAGACCAAGGGCGGGGTGACCTACACCGAGCAGTCCTACGCCCTGCAGAACAAGCTCCCCACCGCGCTGGTGCAGAACGCCGGCAGCTACGTCGCCCTCGACGCCAAGACCGTGAGCACGGCCCTCGACTCGATCAAGTTCGTGGGCAGTGGCAACGACCTCAAGGCACAGATCAACTACACCCCCAGCAGCCCCACGGCGTACCCGATCTCCACGGTCACCTATGTGATCGTCTGCACCAAGTACGCCGACGCGGCCAAGGGCAAGCTGGTGAAGTCCTTCCTGCAGTACGCGGTGCGAGACGGCCAGCAGTTCGCGACCAAGCTCGGCTACGCTCCTCTCCCGGGCGCCGTGGCCGACAAGGTCAAGGCCGCGGTCGACAGCATCAGCTGACCGCTTGACCCGG
>JBMOMH010000155.1:0-8456 GCA_049323135.1 Actinomycetota bacterium | reverse complement strand
AGGTCGTGCAGTGCGGCGAAGAGCGCCGGCCCGGCGGCGAGGACCAGGCGCTCCCCCGGCGGGCCCCCGTGCAGGCCCTCCACCCGTGCCCCGGCCTCCCGGGCGACCAGCGCCCCGGCCGCCAGGTCCCAGGGTTGCAACCCTCGCTCGTAGTACCCGTCCACCTGGCCGGAGGCCACCAGGCACAGGTCCAGGGCCGCGGACCCAAGCCGTCGGATGTCGCGGACCCGGGGGAGCACCGCCCGCAGCACCTCGGCCTGCCGGGCCCGTCGGCCCGCGGCGTAGCCGAACCCGGTGGCGATCAGGGCCTGCCCGAGGTCGTCCTGGCCGCTGACCGACAGCCGCCGTCCGTCCCGGAAGGCGCCCGCGCCGCGGACCGCCGTGTACGTCGCTCCGGTGGCCGGCTGGTGCACCACACCGGCGACGACATCCCCGGCGCCTGTGTGTCCGGCCCCCGTGTGTCCGGCCCCTGTGTGTTGCGCGGCCGGCCCTGGGGACACCAGCTCGACGGCGATGCTGACCGCGTACTGGGGGATGCCGTAGAGGTAGTTGACGGTACCGTCGATGGGGTCCACGACCCAGCGGACCCCGCTCCGCCCCGGCCGCCCGCCACCCTCCTCGCCCAGCAGCCCGTCGTCGGGGCGGGCGGTGAGCAGGGTCTCGACGATGAGGCGCTCGGCGGCCGTGTCCATCTCGGTGACCACGTCGGTGGCGGTGGACTTGGTGTCGACGGTCAGCGCCCGGTCGGGTCGGGCCTCCAGCAGGCGCCCGGCGGCGTGGGCGGCCGCCACGGCCAGGTCGAGGAGCGCCCGGGGGTCCGGACTGGTGGATGGCATGGGCGGTCCCGGCCGCTACGGCGCCGCGACGACGGTCGGGGACGGCGGGCGGTCCGCCTCGCCGACGGCCGGCCGCGCACCGCGCGGGTTGGGGCAGCAGCCCGGGGGGCAGTGGTCCGGCGCCGGCCCCAGGACGCCGACCGCCGCCCGTTCCGCCGGTGCCACCTCCGCCCACCGCTCCTGAACCAGGTCGCCGACGCCGGCCACAAAGACCGGGTCCGCGCCCACGGTGGCCGCCCGCGCCACGGCCAGCCCTAGCTCCCTGGCCGTCCCCGCGGCGGCGACGTCGAGGTCGAAGCGCACCTCCATGTGGTCGCTGAGGAACCCGATGGGCACAAGCACGACCGCACGGGCCCCCTCGGCCGCCCGGGCGGCGAGGTGGTCGTTGACGTCGGGTTCCAGCCACGCCTGGGCGGGGGGTCCGGAGCGGCTGCAGTAGACCAGGTCGAACCGACGGGTCCGCCCGTCGCGCTCGGCGACCCCAGCGGCCACCAGGCGGCACACCTCCCTGTGCTGGGCGACGTACGCGCCTCCGGCGGGGCCGCTGCTGTCGGCCAGCGACAGGGGCAGCGAATGGGTGACGAAGACCAGCTCGGCGTCCCCGCGCCGGTCGGGGGGCAGTCTCTGCAGGGCCGCGAGGGTGGCTGCCACCTGCGGGCCAAGGAACCCCGGGTGGTTGTAGTACTGGCGCACCCGGTCCAGCTCCGGCGCCGTCGGGCCCACCTCGGCGCGGGCGGCGGCCAGGTCCTCCCGGTACTGCCGACAACCGGAGTAGGAGGCGTAGGCGGAGGTGAGCAGGACCAGCGCCCGGCGGACCCCGTCCGCCGCCATCTGCCGCAGCGTGTCGGGCAGCAGCGGAGCCCAGTTTCGGTTGCCCCAGTAGACGGGCAGCGGCAGGCCGCGGCGGGCCAGCTCGGTGGCCACGGCGGCCACCAGGGTGCGGTTCTGTGCGTTGATCGGGCTGACCCCGCCGAACCGCAGATAGTGCTCGGCGACCTCGGTGAGCCGGTGCGCGGGGATGCCCTTGCCACGGGTGACGTTGCGCAGGAACGGCAGCACGTCCGAGGGGCCCTCCGGGCCCCCGAAGGACACGACGAGCAGGGCGTCGTACCGGGTCACCCGACGATGTTGCCAGACGCTGGACCAGGTTCGCGGACCGGCGGTCGCCCACCGGCCGGCTAGGGTCAGAAAGAAGTCCGCGACCCGCCGGGCGCGGTGCTCGATCAGGGCGCTTCGGCACGCCAGACTCGCTCCAGCCGGAGCCTGCCGTACGGGAGGACGCCATGGAGGACCTGCGCCTGGTCGCCATCGCCCCCGATGGGTCCCACCTCGTGCTCGGCGGCCGGCAGGGCAGCCACTACCGGCTGCCCCTGGACGACCGCCTGCAGACCGCCCTCCGCCGGGACCGACCTCACCTAGGCCAGCTGGAGATCGAGTTGGACAGCTCGCTGCGACCGCGCGAGATCCAGGCGCGCATCCGCGCAGGCGCGACCCCGGCGGACGTCGCCGCCGCGGCGAGCCTGCCCGTGCACCGGGTCGAGCGGTACGCCGGGCCGGTGCTGGCCGAGCGCGCCCACATGGCCCAGGCTGCCCAGCGGGCGGCCGTCCGCCGCCGCTCCGACGGGGCGCCGGACGCCCCCCTCGGGGAGCTCGTCGCGGACCGGCTGGCGGCCCAAGGGGTCGACGAGGGAACCGTCGAGTGGGACGCCTGGCGACGGGACGACGGTCGGTGGACGGTGCACCTGGACTTCCGCCAGGGCGGCCGGACTCGCGTTGCGGAGTGGATCTTCGACCCGGCGGTCCGGGTGGTCAGCGCGGCCAGCGACGCGGCGCGGGCCCTGGTGGAGGACCGGCCGCTACCCAGCCCCGGGGAGCCTCACCCCGCCGAGGCGCCGGCGGCCCGTGGCGCGGGTCGCGGGCGGGGGTGGCCGGGCCCCCGTCTGGTCGCCGTCCGCGGTGGGGACGCAGACGGGGACCCGACATCCGGCCCCTTGGCTGAGCGGATGGCCGACCCGGAGGGAGCCGAGCGGATGGCCGACCCGGAGGGAGCCGAGCAGGGGGTGGCCGGCGGCCCGGCAGCCGAGGACGAGGCGGTCGCCGCGAACGGGGATGCGGGGGGCCCGGGACGGCGGCCGCTGCGGGGCCGTTCGGCCCGGCGGGCCAGCGTGCCCTCCTGGGACGACATCCTCTTCGGCAGCCGTCGCCGGGACTGATCTGACCCGTCCCGGCGGACCGATGTATCAGCCGGGCGGGATCGTGCTCCTTCCCGGTGGACGCTCCGTGCACGGGCGTCCCGGGCCGGTCGGCCCGGCCGGCGGACTCGGGGGGCGAGCTATGGGGGCGATGCAGGGGATCCCATGGCGCGGTATGTCCGCGACGGCTCGGGCCGCCGGCCCGCCGGGGGGGCCGCCCCGGCGGGGTACCGACGAGGCCGTCGGGGGGCGTCGCCGGGAGCCGGTCACCGCGCTGCCCACAGGGCCGGCCGAGCGGCTGCGCCGGGGCGACCTGATCCGGTATGCACCCCGCCGGCGGCGCCCCCGCCGTACGCTCGCGCTGCGCTGCTGGTGACGCGCTGCCCCCGGAGGTCGACCCATGCGCCTGGACCACCACGCCCGACTCGCCCGCCTGTTGGAGCGCCACCCCGACGTGGTCGAGCGGGAGTACCACCCCGCGCGGCCCTGCCTGCTGCGCCGCGACCAGCTGCTCGTCTCCGCCGCGGACGCCGGCACCCTCGCCGACCGGGCGGCCCGCTGGGTCGCCGGGCAGGAACGGCACGACGCGGCGGGCGTGGTGCAGGTGCACCTGCGCCCGGAGGCCCGGGTGGAGGTGGGTGAGCTGGTGGCCGACCTCGCCGGGGACACCCGCCGGCGCCGCCTCGCCGTCAGCCCCAACCACCTGCTGCGCGGCGAGCCGAACTACGACGGGGGGCCCGCCGACGAGCCCCAACCCCCCCGGACCCCGCCGGCGCCACCCCCGCCGCCGGACCCGGCACCCGGCCGGGACCCGGTGTCCGTCGCCGTCCTGGACACCGGGCTGGCCCCGCACCCCTGGTTCGTGGGCCGGGACTGGTACCCCCCCGACCCCGGCACCGCGGAGGTCCTCGACGCCAACCTGGACTACCGGCTGGACGCGCAGGCCGGGCACGGCACGTTCATCGCCGGGGTCATGCTGCGAGGGGCCCCGCAGGCGCGGCTGCTGATCCGCCGAGTGCTGGGCAGCGACGGGGTGTGCGACGAGCTGGCCTTGCTGCGCACCCTGGCCGGGCTGCACCGGCACGACGGCGGGGGCCCGGACGTGGTCAACCTCTCCCTCGGGGGCTACACCTGGGACGACCGGCCGTCTCCCCTGCTGGCCGCGGCGCTGGCCCGCTTCGGCCGCCAGACGGTGTTCGTCGCCGCTGCCGGCAACAACGCCAGCGACCGGCCGTTCTGGCCGGCCGCGCTGAAGTCGGTGGTCGCGGTGGCCGCGCTGGACCGGGACGGCGTCGAGGCGGCGACGTTCACCAACTACGGCTGGTGGGTCGACGCCTGCGCCGTCGGCGAGCTGGTCACCAGCAGCTTCGTCTGCTTCGACGGTCCCCAGGCCGCGCAGCCACCGACCACCGATGTCGACCCGGACCTGTTCCATGGCTACGCGACGTGGAGCGGCACCTCCTTCGCCGCCCCTGTGGTGGCCGCCGCGATCGCCGCCCGGGCCGCCGCCGACGGCGTCCCGGCGGCCACCGCCGCCGACCGGGTGCTCGATCCGCACGGGCGGATCCTGCCCGACCTCGGCGTGGTGGTGACCGCGGGACACCCGTCATGACCCGACCCACGGTGCTGCTGACGGGGTATCGTCCTGCCGTGGCCGACCCGCTGCCGCCGTCCGCGGGCCTGCCGCCGCAGCCGCGGGCGGCCGGTTCCCCTCCGGGCACCGTCGAGCTGGTGCGGGCCGCCGCCGGCGGGGACCAGTCGGCATGGGACGAGCTGGTCCGCCGCTACGCCGCGCTTGTGTGGTCGGTGGCCCGGGCCCACCGCCTCGACGCCACGGACGCCGCCGACGTCAGCCAGACCACCTGGCTGCGCCTGGTGGAGCATCTGGGCCGGCTGCGCGAGCCCGAGCACCTGGGCGGGTGGCTGGTCACCACCGCCCGCCGGGAATGCCTACGGGTGCTTGCCCGCGCCGGGCGGGAGCTTCCCGACGACACGGCCGGGGTGGATCGCGCGGGTCCGGCCGAGGACTCGCCCGAGGGGCATCTGCTCACCGACGAGCGGCGGCGGCTGCTGTGGCAGGCCCTGCAGCTGCTGCCCCCCCGCTGCCAGACGCTGCTGCGCACCCTCGCCGGCTCCCCGGACGCCAGCTATGCCGACGTGAGTGCCGCCCTGGGCATGCCGGTCGGCAGCATCGGGCCGACCCGGATGCGCTGCTTGGACCAGCTGCGGCGGCACCTGGCCGCCCCCGAGATGGCCGAGGGGGTGGGGTCGTGACGTTTCCCTGGGAGGCTACGGACACCGCGCTGCTCGGCGAGCTGCGCGCCCTGTTCGACGAGGTAGACCCGGTGCCCAGCACCGTCCTCGCCGCGGGCCGGGCCAGCTGGACCTGGCGGACCATGGAGGCCGAGTTGGCCGAGCTGGTCGCGGACACCGAGCGGGCGGGGCTGGCCGGCGCGGGGGTCCGCAGCGGTGACGGCCCCCGGCTGCTCACCTTCCAGGCCCCCGAGCTGACCGTCGAGGTCGAGGTGGCCGCGTACGGCGACCGCCGCCGCCTGGTGGGACAGCTGGTCCCCCCCGCGGCGGCCACCGTGGAGGTGCGCTGCGCCGACCACGCGACGCCGGTGGTGACCCGAGCAGACGAGCTGGGCCGGTTCCGGGTCGACGGGGTCCCGGCCGGGCCGGTGAGCCTGGTGTGCCGGCCCGGCGGCGGCCCGACGGTCGTGACCAGCTGGCTGGTCGTCTGACACCCTGCCCTCGTGAGTGGGGGCTGCGGACGGGCCAGCGACCCTGACCTGGACGCCGCCGACGGCCGGGCCAGCGGGCTGGCCGCCGCCGAGGCGGCTCGCCGGCTCGCCGGCAGCGACCCCTCGGCGGCCGCCGCCGCTGCCGAGGCCGTGCTGCGCGCCTGGTCGGGGGACCCCGAGGTCACCGCGGTCGCGCTGCGGGCCCTGGCCCTGGCCACGAAGTACTCCGCCGGTGCCCCCGCGGCCAGCCGCCTGCTGCACCGGGCCGTCCGGGTGGCCGAGCGGGCCGGCCTGGCCCGCCGGGCCGCCGAGGCCCGGATGAGCCTGGTGGTGCTCTACGCCGACCAGGGGGACCCGGACGCGGCCCTGGCCGCCGCCGACCTGGCCGCGACCGCCCTGCGTGGCGTGGACGCCGGGCGGTTGCTGACGCAGCGGGGGCTGGTGCTGCAACGGCTGGGCCGCAGCGCCGAGGCGCTGGACTGCTACCGCCGCGCGTGGCGCACCGTACGGCGGGACCCGGACCCGGCCTGGCAGGTGCGCACCCTGGTGCACCGGGGCATCCTGCGGGCCTACCTCGGTCAGCACCGGGCCGCCGAGGCCGACCTGACCCGGGGGGCGGCGCTGGCGGCCACCCACGGCCTGGACGTGCTGCTGGCCGCGGCCCGCCAGAACCTCGGGTTCGCCGCGCTGCGCCGCGGGGACCTCCCCACGGCGCTCGCCCTCGTCGACGAGGCCATCACGGTCACCGAACGGGTCGGGGGGCGCACCGCCACCGCCCTGGTGGACCGGGCCGAGGTGCTGCTCGCCGCCGGACTGCCCGGGGAGGCCCGGCCGGCCCTGGCGGCCGCGACGGACCGGCTCGACCGGGAGGGCTACCGCTTCGACCTGGCCGAGGCGCTGCTGCTGCGGGCCCGCGCCGAGCTGCTCGACGGGGACCTCGCCGCCGCCCGGGCGTCCGCGGGTGCGGCGGCCCACCGGTTCCGCCGGCAGCGCCGCCCCGGCTGGGCCCTGCTCGCCGCCGACTTGGACCGGCAGGCCCGGTGGGCGGGCGGGGAGCGCTCGGCCCGGCTGGCCGGTGAGGCCGCGGAAGGGGCCCGTCGGCTCGCCGCGGCCGGGCTGGCCGCGGAGGCGGCGCGTAGCCGGGTGCTGGCCGCGCAGGTGCTGCTGCACAGGGGCCGGGCCCTCGACGCCGAGCGGTTGTTAGGGGACCCGCTGCCCGGGGTGGGGGCCAGCGCCCGGCGGGAGGGCCCAGCCCAGCTTCGGGTCACCGCCTGGCACGGCGAGGCGCTGCGCCGGCTGGCCCGGGGGGACCGGCGAGGGGCCCGCGCGGCGCTGCGGGCCGGCCTGGCCGTGGTCGGCAGCCACGCGGCCTCCCTCGGGGCGACCGACCTGCGGGCCCACGCCGCCGGCCACGGCGAGGAGCTCGCCGCGCTCGGCCTGCGCCTGGCCCTGCAGGACCGGGACCCGCGCGCTGTCCTGGGGTGGGCGGAGCGGTACCGGGCCGGGACGCTGCGCCACCCCGCCGTGCGCCCACCGGAGGACAGCCGGCTGGCCGCCGACCTGACCGCGCTGCGGCAGGTCGCGGCGGCCCTGGCGCGAACCGCCGCGGAGGGTGGGGACCTGCGCCGGCTACGGTCCCAGCAGGTGCGCCTGGAGGCCGCGGTCCGCGACCGCTCCCGCCACGCCCCGGGCGGCCGGACCGGCCCCGACCCGGGGAATCTGGTGGCGGTGCGCACGGAGCTGGTCGCCCAGCTGGGCCGACGGGTGCTCGTGGAGTACGTGCGCGGCCCGGACACGGGCCTGCTGCACGCGGTCGTGGTGGCCGGCGGGCGGGTGCGGCTGCATGACCTGGGCCGGTATGACGAGGCGCTGGTCGAGCAGGAGGCGCTGCGGTTCGCCCTGCACCGGCTGGCCCGCCGGCACGGGTCTGCGGCGTCCCTCGCCGCGGCCCGGCAGGCTGCCGCCCACGCCGCGGCCCGGCTCGACGCACAGCTGCTGGCCCCGTTGCGGGCATCCGCTGGTGGGTGGCCGCCGGCGGGGGGGCTGGTCCTCGCGCCCACCATGGCGCTGCACGCCCTGCCCTGGTCGACGCTGCCGTCGCTGGTCGGGCAGCCGGTCACCACCGTCCCGTCGACGGCGGTGTGGCTGGCCACGCGCCGCCGGGACGCCCAGCGCCGGGCGGCACCCGGGCGCACGGTCCTCGTCGCGGGCCCGGGGCTGACCCACGCCGCACCCGAGGTCCGCGCCCTGCGCCGCCGTTACCCGCAGGCGGAGGTGCTCACCGGCGCCGCGGCCACGGTGGACGCGGTCCGCCGCGCCCTCGACGGGGCGGCGCTGGCCCACGTCGCCGCCCACGGCCAGTTCCGCGCGGACAACCCGCTGTTCTCGTCCCTGCAGCTCGCCGACGGGCCGCTGACCGTCTACGACCTGGAGCGGCTGACCGCCGCCCCCCGGCGGCTGGTTCTCTCCGCCTGCGAGGGGGCCCTCTCGGCGGTCCGCCCGGGAGACGAGCTGATGGGGTTCGCCGCCGCGGTGCTGGCCCTGGGCACCACGACGCGGATGGCCGCCGTGACCGCGGTGGACGACGCGGACACCCGGCGGCTGATGCTCGCCCTGCACGCCACGCTGGCTGCCGGGGCCCCGCCCGCGACGGCCCTGGCCCAGGCGCAGGCCCGCACCCAGGT
>JBMOMH010000154.1:0-8527 GCA_049323135.1 Actinomycetota bacterium | reverse complement strand
GGGGGACGGTGGCGGCCACGTCGAAGCCGGCGAGGTCCCCGCCGGCCCGGCCGGCCCGGGCCCGGCCGGCGCGCAGGTGGTCGAGGGAGTCCGCCGCGTGCTCGGGGGCGAAGAACACGGCCAGCCACCCGTCGGCGATCTCCCCGGCCAGCTCGAGGTTCTTCGGTCCCACCGCGGCCAGGTACACCGGCAGGTGGGCGCGCACCGGGTGCACGGTCAGCCGCAGCGGCCGCCCCGGGCCGTCCGGCAGCGGCAGGGTGAGGTGGCTGCCGGTGTAGCGCAGCGGCTCCCGGCGCAGCGCCATTCGGACCACTTCGACGTACTCCCGGGTCCGGGCCAGCGGCCGGTCGAAGCGGACCCCGTGCCACCCCTCGGACACCTGCGGCCCGGACACCCCCAGGCCCAGCCGGAAGCGGCCGCCGGAGAGGGCGTCGAGGGTGGCCGCCGTCATGGCGGTCATCGCCGCGGACCGGGCGGGGATCTGGAACACCGCCGACCCGACGTCGATCCGGTGGGTCTGGGCGGCCACCCAGGCCAGCACGGTGGCCGCGTCCGAGCCGTAGGCCTCCGCCGCCCAGCACACGGCGTACCCCAGCCGGTCGGCCTCCTGGGCGAGGGCGAGGTTGTCCCGGTCGTTGCCGGCCCCCCAGTAGCCGAGGTTCACGCCGAGCCGCACGGCCGCTCCCTGCCTGTCCCAGTGGTCTTCGGCGGCGCGGTCCCGCCGGCCCGGGGGCCGACTCTAGCGGGCCGGCCGGACCCGACCGGTAGCCTGCCCGCTCATGGAGCAGCGGTACGTCGGGCGCAGCGGGCTGCGGGTGTCCCGCCTCGGCCTGGGCACCATGACCTGGGGGCGGGACACCGACGAGCACGAGGCGCGGGACATGCTGCTGACCTTCCGCGCCGCCGGCGGCACCCTGCTGGACACGGCCGCCGGGTACGCCGACGGGGACAGCGAGTGCGTCATCGGCCGGCTGCTCGGGGGCGTGGTCGCCCGGGAGGAGGTCGTGCTGGCCACCAAGGGCGGGATCTCCCGGCGGACCGGGGCCCGGGTCGTCGACGTGTCTCGGCGGACGCTGCTCGCCGAGCTGGACGGGTCGCTGCGCCGCCTGGGCACCGACCACGTGGACCTGTGGCAGGTGCACTCCTGGAGCGACCAGGTGCCGGTGGAGGAGACGCTGGCCGCCCTGGACACGGCGGTGCACAGCGGGCGGGCTCGCTACGCCGGGGTGTCCAACTACAGCGGCTGGCAGACGGCGTACGCGGCGACCTGGCAGCGGTGCTGGCCGGGCCGGGCCGGGCTGGTGTCCACCCAGGTGGAGTACTCCCTGCTGGCCAGGGGGGTGGAGCGCGAGGTCCTCCCCGCGGCGGGCGCCCTGGGCCTGGGCGTGCTGGCCTGGTCCCCGCTCGGCCGGGGGGTGCTCACCGGCAAGTACCGCACCGGTACGCCGGCAGACTCGCGGGGCGCCTCACCCCACTTCGCCGACTTCGTCGGGCGCTACCTGGACGGCCGGTCCCGGCGCATCGTCGACGCCGTGGTGACCGCCGCCGACGGGCTGGGCGTCTCCCCCGTCGACGTCGCCCTGGCCTGGGTGCGCGACCGCCCGGGCGTCAGCGCCGCCATCGTGGGCGCCCGGACCGCTGCGCAGCTGCGCGGCTCGCTCACCTGCGAGCAGGTGGACCTGCCGGCCGAGATCCGGGCCGCGCTGGACGACGTGTCGGCCCCGGAGCTGGGCTACCCGGAGCGGCCGCCGCACCGCCCCTGACGGGCCGACACGGCTTGGGCCGGTCAGTCCTCGTACACCTCGTCCAGCCGCTGCAGCAGCCGGTCGGCGACCGCAGCGGTGAAGGGCGAGGCGAACGGGCCGGCGTCGGTGGCGGTGACCACCCACACGGTGCCGCCGACCGGCTCCAGCCCCGCCTCCTCGGCGCGCTCGTCGAAGCCGTCCACGCCGTGCTCCTCGACCAGGGCCCCCACCGTCGCGGCCGCCTCCTCCACCGCGACGCCCTCGCCGAGCGCGTAGTCGCGGCGCAGCAGCACCGCCACCCGCGGCGTGGCGTCGGCGGGCCCCTCCACCGGCAGGGCCGTGGGCTCCTCGCCGAACAGGAACGGGGTCACCTCGTCGTAGCCGTCGAACAGGGTGTCGTCGTAGCGGGCGGCGGCCTCCCGGAGCCGGTCGTAGGCCGCCTGGACCTCCGGGTCGGCCTCCCCGGAGCGGGCCAGGACTGCCTCGAGGTGGCCGTCGAGGGCCTGCTTGAGGGACTCAAGGGCGTGGCGGGCTCGGGTGGCGTCATCGTCGGACATGGCTGCGACGCTATCGCGGCCGGGCACAATGGGGCGCGGTGGTGGAGTACGAGTTCGAGGACCTGTACCTGCCGCGCGGCACCAGCCGGGGCGCCGCGCGGCGGATCCTCACCGCCCGCGCCGAGTACGGGCACTGGGAGCTGGCCTGGCTGCGGCTCTACCCGGACGGCAGCCGGCGGGCGCGGCTGCGCCGCCGGATCATGCGGGTGACCCGGACGGCCTGACCGGGACCCGGGTCAGGCCCGCCCCGGCGGCCAGCAGGGCCACCCCCAGGGCGAGCAGCCAGCCCACCGTGGCGCCGGTGTGGGGCAGCGTCCCGGTGGGCGCGGCGGCCGGCACGGCCCGCAGCTTCACCCCGGCGACCTCGGTGGCGACGGTGGGGGTGGGGGTCGCGCTGGGACCGGTGGTCGGTACGGCGGGGGGCACGTCGCCGCCCGCGACGGGCGGCGCGGGGCAGGCGCCGGTGGCCGAGCCCTCGACGGCCACGGCGTTGCCGCAGACGGTCACCGGAACCGTGACCGCGACGGCGCCCCCCGACCCGGAGCCGGACCCGCCGGCCGGCGACGTGGGCGGGGCGGTACCGGCGGCCACGGGGGCGGGCGGGCAGGCCCCCCCCGCCGTACCGCCGAGGGCCACCGCGTTGCCGCACACCGTGACCGGCGCGGTGACCGACGCAGACAGCGCCGGGCTGGCGCCACCGCCGGAGACGGTGGGGCTCAGCGTGGTCCCGCTGGCCGGGCACTGCCCGGCGGCGGTGCCTCCGGGGCCGGCCAGCACGTTCCCGCACACGGTGATCGGTGCGCTGACCGAGATGGCCACCGGGGCCCCGGACGGGCTCGGCGCCGCCACCGCGGCCGCAGCCGGGCCGGCGGAGACCAGCCAGCCGCCTGCGGTGACCGCCCCGACGAGAGCCGCTACGTTCCATCGCCATCCGGACATGTCGTCCCCCTGCTCCTCCCCGCCCCGGTGGGTCCGGGGTTCTGCCCGCCCTAACGAGCCGGCCGACGGGAGGTCACGGATCATTCACTCGCCGTCAACAGGCGTCGAGGAACCGGTCGAGCACCCGCACGCCGAAGGCCAGCCCGTCCACGGGGACCCGCTCGTCGACGCCGTGGAACATCCCGGCGAAGTCCAGGTCCGGGGGCAGCCGCAGCGGGGAGAAGCCGAAGCACCGGATGCCGAGGCGGGAGAACGACTTGGCGTCGGTCCCCCCGGACAGGCAGTAGGGCACCGGCTGGGCGCCCGGGTCCTCCGCGCGTAGCGCGGCCGCCATGGCGTCGACCAGCGGGCCGTCGAAGGAGGTCTCCAGGGCGATGTCCCGGTGCAGGGTCTCCCGGCGGACGCCGGGGCTGAGCAGGGAGTCGACCTCGGCGAGGAGCTCGTCCTCGTAGCCGGGCAGGAACCGGCCGTCGACGTAGGCGGTGGCCACCTGCGGGATGACGTTCACCTTGTACCCGGCCGCCAGCATGGTCGGTGCCACGGTGTTGCGCAGGGTGGCCCCGACGAGGCGCCCCACCGGGCCGAGCCGGGCCACTAAGGCTTCCGGGTCGGCCGGGTCGTACGGGACCCCCAGGGCCGCGGCGAGCTGCTCGAGCAGCGCCTGCACGGTGGCGGTCATCCGCAGCGGGAACTCGTGCCGGCCCAGCCGGGCCACGGTCTCGGCCAGCGCGGTGACCGCGTTGTCCGGGTGGACCATCGACCCGTGGCCGGCCCGGCCGGAGGCGACCAGCCGCAGCCACGCCATGCCCTTCTGCGCTGTCTCGACGAAGTAGAGGCGCCGGTCCGCGGAGATGGTGACGCTGAACCCGCCGACCTCGCCGATGGCCTCGGTGCACCCGTCGAACAGGTCGGGATGCTCGTCGACCAGCCACCGGGCGCCGTACCCGCCCCCGGCTTCCTCGTCGGCCACGAAGGCGAGCACCAGGTCCCGGGCGGGCGGCCGGCCGGTGCGCAGCCGGTCGCGCACCACGGCCAGCGCGACCGCGTCGAAGTCCTTCATGTCCACCGCCCCGCGGCCCCACAGGCAGCCGTCACGGACCTCCCCGGCGAACGGGTCGACCTGCCAGTCGGCGGGGTCGGCGGGCACCACGTCGAGGTGCCCATGGACCAGCAGCGCCGGTCGGGACCGCTCGCGGCCGGCGACCCGGGCGACCACGCTGGCCCGCCCGGGCGCGGACTCGAGGAGCTCCGGGGCCAGGCCCACCTCGGCCAGCCGGGCGGCGACGTACTCGGCGGCCGGCCGCTCCCGGGCCCCGTCGACCCCGCCCCGGTTGCTCGTGTCGATCCGGATCAGGTCGCGGCACAGGTCCAGGACCTCCTGCTCGGCGGTGGCTGGCTCGCTCACGGGGCCTCCTGGGCGGGGTGGATACGGCGCCATCCTGCCCTGGCCTGGGGGGTCGCCGGGCCGGCGGTGTCGACCGCGACCGGGCCCGCCGGCTTGGTATCGTGACGGGTACGTCGGTGGCGTCGGCCGCTGCCGACGGTCCAGGTCCGGGTGGCGGAATAGGTAGACGCGCTAGCTTGAGGTGCTAGTGCCCGCAAGGGCATGGGGGTTCAAGTCCCCCCTCGGACACCGAGATGAGACCAGGCAGGCTGCGGGTTCGCCTCGGCGATGACCAGCCGCTTTGAGTCGCTTCGGGTTTGATGGAGGCTAGCGACCCTTGGTCGCTAGGGGGTTGACAGGTGAGCCGAGTTCTATGCGGCGATCCGGGCCTGCTGCACGTAGTTCGCGACGTGCCGGTCGATGGTGCGCAGTGCTTGGCGCAGGTCCAGCGGTGCCGGTGGGGCGTGCGCGGCCAGCAGCGGCCGGAGCAGCCGGTCGTGCAGCTTGGTGTAGAACACCGCGACGCGCACCCCGTCGGGGGTCAAGACGTACGTGTTGGAGTGCGGCAGCCGGACGATCTGTCCCTTCAGCCGCAGCCGGCGCAGGTCGTAGCTGGCCTGGCTGATCGAATCGCCGACGCCGGGCAGTCCGGCTACCTGGGCGCGAAGGCTCCGGTTGGTGAAGCCGGTGACGGCGTTGAGGCTGATCATCAGGGCGCCGACCAGGGCCATGACCCGAGGGTCGCCGAACCGCAGGGCCGGGGCCCTCTGCCCGCCCTCCAGGGACGGGGACGCGACCCGCGCGAAGGCTGGGCTCGCGAGGACACAGCCCTGGCCGACCCGCTCAGTATCGAGCAGCCGGCGATTGACGTCCCGGGCCTTGGCCTGTAGTTCGTCGAGGTGCTCCAGGGGGCGCAGGACGCCGAGGTCGGTGGGTGAGTTGACCACGGTTTCGATCCGCAGCGCCCGCCCGTCCTTGAGGTACTGCTTGATCCGGGAGTGCTTGTAGTAGGGGTTCACCGTGACGTCGACCCCTCGGGTGACCACGCGGGTGGCGAACGGGCCGGTGGTGGTGGCGCGGACCTGGCGGCCGAAGATCAGCTCGACGTGGTCCGGGCGGCCCAGATCCAGGTTGTCGGCCACCAAGGCCTCGAAGAACGCCCGTCCGTGCCGCGGGGCGTCGAACACGATAGTGCGGGAGACCTCGACGTGGCGCATCGAGAGGTCCCACCAGTAGCCGGCGGCCCGGTCGGCGCGGGTCAGCGGGGGCGGCAGCCGGGCCCACCACCGTTCGCAGAACACCCGGATCGTGCCCGGGCCGAGCCGGTCGCAGATGTCCTGCAGGACACCGGCGTCCTCGGTGGCGGCGAACCCGTTGGACAACTCGCTGAACCCCAGGCCGGCCTGCACGGCCTGCCGCTTGGCCCACTCGTGCCCGTTGAGCCAGATCTTCATCGGATACGGGAAGTAGGCGCACACCTTGAGGAACGCCGGCCCGAAGTCGTCGTCCCAGACGTAGAAGTAGTAGCAGGTCACCCGGCGGTCGACCTTGGCGAAGGAGAACGACGGCGCCGACCCCCCACGACTGTGCCGCTGGGTGCCGGTGAACACCGGCGCGAACTCCTGCGCCACCCCGATCGCCGCGACCTGGGACCGTCCCGTCGCCGCGGCCCGGGCCAGGTGCGGGCGCATCACCTCGATCTTGCGGTCACCCTTGGCGAAGGCCCACCACCCGGATGTCGTTGGCCTGCGCGCCGCCGCCTTCGAGAACGCCTTGCTTGATCCGGCATCCCAGTCCCTGTTCAACCCCCGGCCCAGTGCCAGGGCGGTTCGTCCGAGTGTCGACTTGCTCCAGAATTTCTGCCCTGCAATAATGTTCGCGTGCGGCGGGTCAGGCTCACCCAGTCGGCCCGCAAGCACCGCATCGGCAAGGCACACGTACTGGCGGCCATGAACGCCGCCGGTGACCCGCAGCGGATCCCTGCCGAGGGCGACCTCGACGAACGCCTGCTGTGGATCGGCCCGGACGACCGCGGAGTGGTCTTGGAGGTGATCGGGATCGACCTGCCCGACTACCTGCTGATCATCCACGTTATGTCCCACGGATTTCGGAGGAACTGATGGCGACCAAGAAGCAACCCCGGTACGAGCTCGCGCCCGGGCCTGACCTCGACCTCGACCGCGAGGAGATCCGCGACCGCAAGGGCCGGCGGATCACTCAGGCGTACGTCGATGCCGCCGTCGCCGACGTGCACGCCAAGACCTCACGTGGGCGGCCGTCGCTGACCGGGCGGGCCAGCACCTCGCCGCAGGTGACGTTCCGGCTCCCGCCGGCGCTGCGGGAGGAGGCCGAGGCCCAGGCCCACAAGGAGGGCACCCAGGTGTCCGCCGTCGCCCGCAAGGCGCTGGAGGAGTACCTGGCCCGCCACCGCCACGCGTCGTAGCCAGCAGTCCACGACACTCCCCGACCTGCCACGCCAAGGACCCGACGACCTGAGCCGCTCCTCATGAGCCTGCCTCCTGCGCACAGCGCACTGAAGGGCCGAGCAATAGGCACGCCCGACGCGCCACGGAGAGCCGGACGCCCTCGGCCGCGAGCCGTTCACGTGCCAAACGCTGGAGGCACACGCGATGGCCGTCGGCATCGGCATCCAGCTCGACCACGACGCGTTCGGCGACCTCCCACCACGGGCCTGGGCACAGCAGGCGGGCTGGGCTGCGAGTGTCTGGGTCGGCGGCCAGGGCCAGGATTGCGGGGACCGCGGGTGCCGACCGGGTGCGCGGGGGACGCGAAGGAGGGGGTGGCTTCTCCCGGGTAGGAACTCCTGGGTCGAGCCGCATCCATGCGGCCACCCGCCGTACCGGCCGCACGAGCCGCCGGCGGGACGCTTATCAGGTGCTAGCGGTTGGTCACGTTCTCCCGACCGCGCCGGCGCCGCTCGACCACCACCGCGCCGACGGCGACGAGCTCCTTCATCGCCCAGTCCACGCTGTCGGTCGACTGCTTCCGCAGCCGTCGCGCAAGCGTCGCCCGCGACGGCATCCGCGCCCCCGCCATCTGGTACGTCAACCGCACGGGCTGCTCGTGGCGGCAGCTGCCGCACGACTTCCCGCCGTGGGACACCGTGTACTGGTACGTCAAGCGGTGGAACGCCGAGGGCACCACCGACCGCATCCACGATGCGCTGCGCGCGGCCACCCGCGATGCCGCCGGTCGGGATCCGATGGCCTCGGCGGGGATCGTCGATGCCCAGTCGGTCCAGGGCGCCGACACGGTGGGGGGCAGCACGCGGGGCTTCGAGGCGGGCAAGAAGGTCACCGGGCGCAAGCGGCAGGTCGTCGTCGACACCCTCGGCCTGCTCCTCGTGGTCCTGGTCACCGCGGCCAGCGGGCAAGACCGTGACCGGGGCCGCCTGGTGTTGGACAAGGCCCGGATGGCGATGCCCTCGATCGTGCTGGTGTGGGCCGACGGCGGCTACGCCGGCCGATGCGTGGACGTCGCCCGCCGCCTGCTGCGGATCACCCTGCAGATCGTGAAGAAGCCCGAGGGGCAACGCGGCTTCCAGGTCCTGCCCCGGCGCTGGGTAGTGGAGCGAACCCTGTCCTGGCTGGTGCGCTGCCGCCGCCTGGACCGCGACTACGAACGCCTGCCCGAACACGCCGAGGCCATGGTCAAGTGGTCCATGATCGGGCTGATGACCCGGCGACTGGCGCCCGCCCCGGGCCGCCGCCCCTGGCAGCCCGGCAGAGCCGCATGATCGCTTTCCCAACACGTTCGTAACCATTCAGGTCGTCGGCGCGCCTGCTTGATCTTTTCTTCGTGATCGAGAGGCTTGTGGGGTCCGTGACTGCGTCTTCCCCCGCAGGCAGGTTCGTGTGGCTGACGTGCCGTTGTTGTCGCCG
>JBMOMH010000153.1:0-8677 GCA_049323135.1 Actinomycetota bacterium | reverse complement strand
TGGCGGCGCCGACCAGCCGGGGCCAGAGCAGGGCCAGCAGCGCCGCCGGGACCGCGGCGTCCAGGCCCAGCGCGGCCGGGTCCCCGACGGCATGCGCCCCCCAGGCGCCGACCAGCGTGCCCAGGTTCCACCACAGGTACACCGACAGCCCGGTGCCCCAGAAGGCCAGCCGGGCGGCGCCGGGCGCGGCGCGGCCCAACGCCATCGCCGTGGACTCGTCGATGACCAGCTGTGCGCCGACCAGCCGGCGGATCCCGCGCACCTGCAGCAGGCCGGCCAGGCGGACGGCGTAGAACGCGTTGCGCACCCCCAGCAGCAGCGCCCCGGCGGCCCCGGACAGGACGCCGCCGCCGGCGGCCAGCACGGAGACCAGCGCGATCTGCGAGGCGCCGGTGAACACCAGCACGGACAGCGCGGCCGTCTGCACCACCGACAGGCCGCTGGCCACGCCCAGGGCCCCGAAGGACACGCCGTACGACCCGGTGGCCAGGCCGATCGCCAGGGCGTCGCGCAGCACCCGCCGGCGCTCCACCGGCCACCCCGCGGCGACCACCCGTCCATCCTCCCGCAGCAGCGGATGTGACAGTTTCCCGACCGACCTGCGGGGGTAGCGTCACAGGCCGGTGCTAGCCTGAGAAGGTCCGGTGTCGCCCCGCTGCCTCTCGGGAGTCCTGCCATGTCGACCGCCGTCCCCACCGACACCGCCGAGGGGGCGTTCGAGGCGACGATCGCCGCGGACGAGCGGATCGAGCCGCGGGACTGGATGCCCGACGCCTACCGGCGCACCCTGGTGCGGCAGATCGCCCAGCACGCCCACTCCGAGATCATCGGCATGCAGCCGGAGGCGAACTGGATCACCCGGGCGCCCAGCCTGCGCCGCAAGGCGATCCTCATGGCCAAGGTGCAGGACGAGGCGGGGCACGGGCTCTACCTGTACGGAGCGGCGGAGACCCTCGGGGTCGACCGGGACGAGCTGCTCGACGCGCTGCACACCGGGCGGCAGCGCTACTCCAGCATCTTCAACTACCCCACCCTCACCTGGGCCGACGTCGGGGCGATCGGCTGGCTCGTCGATGGCGCCGCGATCGTCAACCAGGTGCCGCTGTGCCGGTGCTCGTACGGGCCCTACGCCCGGGCGATGGTCCGCATCTGCAAGGAGGAGTCCTTCCACCAGCGGCAGGGCTTCGAGATCCTCTACACCCTGGCCCGAGGTACGCCGGCCCAGCGGGCCATGGCCCAGGACGCGGTGGACCGATGGTGGTGGCCGGCGTTGATGATGTTCGGACCGCCCGACGATCAGTCGACCCACACGGCGCAGTCGATGGCCTGGCGGATCAAGCGGCACAGCAACGACGAGCTGCGGCAGAAGTTCGTGGACATGGCGGTGCCGCAGGCGGGGGTGCTGGGTCTGACCCTTCCCGACCCACAGCTGCGCTGGAACCCGGAGCGGGGCCACCACGACATCGGGCCCATCGACTGGGACGAGTTCGCCCGGGTGCTGGCCGGGGACGGCCCGTGCAACCGGCAGCGGCTCGAGCACCGGGTCCGCGCGCACGCCGAGGGGGCCTGGGTGCGGGAGGCGGCGGCAGCGTACGCCGCCAAGCACGCCGGCCTGGGAGCGGTGGCGTGACGGGGAGCGGGGGCGTGACGGGGAGCGGTGGCGTGACCCGGGGCGGTGGCGTGACGGGGAGCGGGGGCTGGCCGCTGTGGGAGGTGTTCGTGCGGGCCCGCCGCGGCCTGGCCCACCAGCACGTGGGCAGCCTGCACGCTCCGGACGCCGCGATGGCGTTGCGCAACGCCCGGGACGTCTACACCCGGCGGGAGGAGGGCGTCTCGATCTGGGTGGTGCCCGCGGCCGCGATCACCGCCTCCTCGCCGGAGGAGAAGGACCCCTTCTTCGCCCCGGCGGGGGACAAGCCCTACCGGCACCCAACGTTCTACCAGGTCCCCGAAGGGGTGGCCCACCTGTGAGCGCCGACCGCACGGACGTGGCGGCGTACGCGCTGCGCCTCGGGGACGACGCCCTGGTGCTGGCCCAGCGGCTGGGGGAGTGGGCGGGCCGCGCCCCCGCCATCGAGGAGGACATCGCGCTGACCAACATCGCCTTGGACCTGCTCGGCCAGGCCCGGGCGCTGCTGACCTACGCCGGCGAGCTCGAGGGTGCCGGGCGGACCGAGGACGACCTGGCCTTCCATCGGGACGAGCGGGACTTCACCAACCTGCTGCTGGTCGAGCTGCCGATCGGCGACTTCGGCGTCACCGTCGTCCGGCAGCTGGCCTTCGCCGCCTACCAGTACCTGCTGTACGACGCCCTGCAGCACGGCGCTGACGCGACGCTGGCCGGGGTGGCCGGCAAGGCGGTCAAGGAGGTCGCCTACCACCGCGACCACGCCACCCAGTGGACGCTACGCCTCGGCGACGGCACCGAGGAGAGCCACCGGCGCATGCAGGAGGCGGTGGACCGGGTCTGGCCCTACACCCGGGAGATGTTCGACAGCGACCCGCTGGTCCGGCGGCTGGCCGCCGCCGGGGTCGCCGTCGACCCGGCCCGGCTACGCCCGGACTGGGACCGGTACGTCGACGCCGTGCTGGCCGAGGCGACACTGCGGCGACCCGAGGACGGCTGGCACCCGACCGGGGGGCGGTCCGGCCGGCACACCGAGCACTTTGGCTACCTGCTCGCCGAGATGCAGCACCTGCCCCGCTCCCACCCGGGGGCCACGTGGTGACCGGGCCGCCCGATGGGGTCGCGGCGGAGGTCCGGAGCCTGGTAGCCGGCGTGCCGGACCCCGAGCTGCCCATGCTCACCGTCGAGGACCTCGGCGTGCTGCGGGAGGTCACTGTCGGCACCGACGGGCAGGTCACCGTCACCGTCACCCCGACCTACTCTGGCTGCCCGGCGATGGACGCCATCCGCGCCGACGTGGCGGCCGTGCTGCACGAGCACGGCTACTCGGACGTGACGGTGCGGACGGTGCTGGCACCGGCCTGGAGCACCGACTGGATCAGCCCGGCAGGGCGGGCCAAGCTGGCCGCCGCGGGCATCGCGCCGCCGGGGCCCCGTACCGGGCCCGGTCCGGTGCCGCTCACCCTCGCCCCCCGCTGTCCGCGCTGCGGCACCGCCGAGGTGCGCGAGGTGAGCCGGTTCGGCGCCACCGCCTGCCAGGCGCTCTACGCCTGCCGGGCCTGCGGGGAGCCCTTCGCGCACGTCAAGGCCCTGTGAGGTGACCGCGCCCGCCCGCACGGTGGCCCCCCGGCACGCCGTCTTCCACCGGCTGCGGGTTGCCGCGGTGGACCGGCTCACCGACGACGCGGTCGCGGTGACCTTCGACGTCCCATCGGCGCTGGTCGAGGAGTACCGGTTCGTGCAGGGCCAGCATGTGGCCGTCCGGCTGGCCGCCGAGCCGGGCGACGTGCGGCGCAACTATTCGATCTGCAGCAGCGTGGCCTCCGGGCGGCTGCGCATCGGGATCCGGCACATCCCCGGCGGGGTCTTCTCCTCCTACGCGCTCACCCGGCTGCGCCCAGGGGACGAGCTGGAGGTGATGACCCCGGTCGGCCGGTTCCACACCCCCCTGGACCCGGGGCAGGCCCGCCGGTACGCCGCGGTGGTGGCCGGCAGCGGCATCACCCCGGTGCTGTCGATCCTCGCCACCACGCTGGAGACCGAACCGGCCAGCGCCTTCACCCTGCTCTACGGCAACCGGAGCACGGCCAGCGTGATGTTCCTCGACGAGCTGGCCGACCTGAAGGACCGCTTCCCAACCCGGCTGGTCGTCCATCACGTGCTGTCCCGGGAGCCCCGCGAGCCCGAACTGTTCCACGGTCGCCTCGACGGCCCGCGGCTGGCCCGCTTCCTCGACCTGCTGCTGCCCCCCGGGGGGGTCGACGAGTGGTTCCTCTGCGGGCCGCTGCCCATGGTGGAGCAGGCGCGGGCCACGCTGCGTGCCTTCGGGGTGGACCCCCGGCACGTACACGCCGAGCTGTTCCACGTTGGACCGGCGCCGGCACCGCCGGCGCCCCGGGCGGCCGAGCCGGCCGCGGGGCGGGCCGCCACGGTGACCGTGCGGCTCGACGGCCGGTCGTCGACCTTCCCGCTGCCCCGGGACGGCGAGTCGGTGCTAGAGGCGGCGCTGCGAGTGCGCCCGGACGCGCCGTACGCATGCAAGGGCGGGGTGTGCGGCACCTGCCGGGCCCGGCTCGTCGAGGGACGGGTCCGGATGGACCGCAACTACGCCCTGGAGGAGGCCGAGCGGGAGGCCGGGTTCGTGCTGGCCTGCCAGTCCCACCCCGACAGCGACACCGTCGTGCTGGACTTCGACGCGTGAGCCCCCAGCCGGGGCTTCACAGCTGCATGATCGCTACGAGGGGTCGTCCGGTGGGGCGGCCAGGGCGTCGGCCACGCTGGCGTGCACGGGGAACACGCGGTCCAGCGCGGTGAGCCGCAGCACCTCCAGGACCCGGTCGCTGGGGGCGGCCAGCTCGACCCGGGTCCCGGTGAGCTGGGCCCGTCGGCGGGCGCCGATCAGCGCCCCCAGCCCGCTGGAGTCGAGGAAGCTGACCGCCGAGAAGTCCAGGATCAGCCGGGCGCGCCCGGCGTGGAGCAGGCGCAACAGCTCCGCGCGCAGCGCGGGCGCGGTGTCCAGGTCGATCTCGCCGGCGACGACGACCACGGTCGCGTCGCCCGCTGAGTAGTCGGACAGGCTCAGGTCCACAGCTCTCCCTCTGGGGGTGCCGGCAGAGGCGGCCACGCTGCTGGACCGGGGGTATTTCACCACACCCGGCCGGCGGGGTGTCAGGGCCCCGGCCGGTCGGCGCGGACGGCTACGCTGTCGCGACGTCCTGGGCCGTCGGTGGGGCGGTGCGGGCTGGTACGGCGGGAGGACGGCAGGTGGCAGCAGCCGACGCCGGGGCGGAGCCCGGGGCACCGCAGGTCGAGGTCGAGTTCCGCAGCGACGTGACCGTGGAGCTGGTCCGGGCCAGCGCCCGCGACGCCGACGTACTGTTCGCCGCCCGGGTCTCGACCCGCGGCGAGCAGTCCCTCGAGGACGTCGACGCGGACCCCAGCCGGTCCACCGGGCTGATCAACTACCTGATGCGGGACCGGCACGGCAGCCCGTTCGAGCACAACTCCATGACCTTCTACGTCCAGGCGCCGATCTTCGTGTTCCGTGAGTTCATGCGCCACCGGATCGCCAGCTACAACGAGGAGTCCGGGCGGTACCGGCAGCTGCGGCCGGTCTTCTACCTGCCCGGCCCCGACCGGCATCTGGTCCAGCAGGGGCGTCCCGGCCAGTACGAGTTCGTGCCGGGCAGCCCCCAGCAGCACGCCGTGGTGGACGCCACCACCCGGGAGGTGTGTCGGGCGGCGTACGCCGGTTACCTGCGGATGCTGGAGGCCGGGGTGGCCCGGGAGGTGGCGCGGATCGTGCTGCCGCTGACCGTGTACTCGTCGATGTACGTGACCCTCAACGCGCGGTCCCTGATGAACGTGCTGTCCCTGCGCACCCGCCGGGCGTCCAGCCGGTTTCCGTCCTTCCCGCAGCGGGAGATCGAGCTGGTGGCCGAGCGGATGGAGGAGCACTGGGCGCGGCTGATGCCGCTGACCCACGCGGCCTTCGAGGCCAACGGGCGGGTCGCCCCCTGAGGCTGCGGGGCTTGGCCGGTCGGCTGTAACGCACCGGGCCGGCCCGGCGATTCACCCTCTGGTCCCGTCGTCACCTGGACCCCCGAGCGGGTGGCGGCGGGACTGCTCGCACCCGGGCACGGCGTACCCGGCCGCCCCACGGCGAGTAGCGTGGGGCGCCATGGCCGCACCGACCACTCCCGACGCCCCCTTCGGTCGCGTCCTCACCGCGATGGTCACCCCGTTCACCGAGGATGGTGACCTCGACCTCGCCGGCGCGCAGCGCCTGGCCGGGCACCTCGCCGACCACGGGCACGACGGTGTGGTCCTCAGCGGCACCACCGGTGAGTCGCCCACCACCACCGACGCGGAGAAGGAGCGGCTGCTGCGGGCCGTGCTCGACGCCGTCGGCGACCGGCTGCAGGTGCTCGCCGGCGTCGGGACCAACGACACCCGGCACAGCGTGGAGCTCGCCCGCCAGGCGGAGAAGGCGGGGGCGCACGGCCTGCTGCTGGTGAGCCCCTACTACTCCAAGCCGCCGCAGGAGGGGCTGGCCCGGCATTTCACCGCGGTGGCCGACGCCACCGGCCTGCCGGTGCTGCTGTACGACATCCCTGGCCGCACCGGCGTACCCATCGACACCGAGACGCTCGTTCGGGTGGGGCAGCACGACCGGGTCGTCGCAGTGAAGGACGCCAAGGGCGACCTGCTGGCCACCTCCTGGGTGCTCGCCCGCACCGGGCTGGCCGTCTACTCCGGCGCCGACGAGCTCAACCTGCCGCTGCTCTCGATAGGCGCCTGCGGCTTCGTCAGCGTCGTCGGCCACCTGGTCGGGGACCGGTTGCGGGCCCTGGTGGACGCCTTCACCGCCGGCGACGTCGCGGGGGCGGCCCGGCTCCACCGGGAGCTGCTGCCGGTCTACACCGGGGTGATGACGCGGATGCAAGGGGTGGTGGCGGTGAAGGCGGCGCTGCGGCTGGCTGGGCTGCCCGGTGGCCCGGTTCGGCTACCGCTGGTGGACGCGACCGCCGAGCAGGTCGCGCGGCTGCGCGCCGAGCTGGCCGCGGGCGGCGTCGAGCTGGCTGCCCGGTGAAGGCGAGCCGGTGAGCCACCCGCACCCGGAGCTCGGGCCCCCGCCGCCGTTGCCCGAGGGGGCCCTGCGCGTGCTGCCGCTGGGCGGCCTGGGCGAGATCGGCCGCAACATGACGGTGTTCGAGTACGCCGGGCGGCTGCTCGTCGTCGACTGTGGCGTGCTGTTCCCGGAGAGCGACCAGCCGGGCGTGGACCTGATCCTGCCCGACTTCGACCCGATCCGGCACCGGCTCGACGACGTCGACGCGGTGGTGCTCACCCACGCCCACGAGGACCACATCGGGGCGCTGCCCTACCTGCTGCGGGAGAAGCCCGACCTGCCGGTCGTCGGCTCCCGGCTGACCCTGGCGCTGCTGGACGCCAAGCTGCGGGAGCACGGGCTGACCGCCCTGGAGCTGGAGGTTCGCGAGGGTCAGCGCGAGCGGCTGGGGCCCTTTGACTGCGAGTTCCTGGCCGTCAACCACTCCATCCCCGACGCGCTGGCCGTCGCCGTGCGGACCCCGGCCGGGCTGGTCCTGCACACCGGCGACTTCAAGATGGACCAGCTGCCGCTCGACGGGCGGCGCACCGACCTGGGCGGCTTCGCCCGGCTGGGCCAGGAGGGGGTGGACCTGCTGCTGGTCGACTCCACGAACGCCGAGGTGCCCGGCTTCGTACCCCACGAGCGGGAGATCACCCCGGTGCTGCGGCAGGTCTTCGCCGCCGCGGAGCGCCGCATCATCGTGGCCTGCTTCGCCAGCCACGTGCACCGGGTGCAGCAGGTCGTCGACGCCGCCCAGGAGCACGGCCGGCGGGTGGCGTTCGTGGGCCGGTCGATGGTGCGCAACATGGGGGTCGCGCGGGACCTGGGCTACCTGCGGGTGCCGGCAGGCCTGGTCGTCGACCTGCGGGAGGTCGACGACCTGCCGCCCGAGCAGCTCGTCCTGGTGTCCACGGGCTCGCAGGGTGAGCCGCTCTCGGCGCTGTCCCGGATGGCCAACCGGGACCACCCGGTGCATGTCGAGGCCGGGGACACGGTGATCCTGGCCTCCTCACTCATCCCCGGCAACGAGACCGACGTGTTCCGGGTAGTCAACGGGCTGACCCGCTGGGGCGCCCGGGTGGTGCACAAGGGCAACGCGCTGGTGCACGTCTCCGGCCACGCCTCGGCCGGCGAGCTGCTCTACGTGTTCAACCTGGTGGCGCCCCGCAACGTCCTGCCGGTGCACGGCGAGTGGCGGCACCTGCGCGCCACCGCGGACCTGGCCGTGGCCACCGGCGTGCCCCGTGACCGGGTCGTCATCGCCGAGGACGGGGTGGCGGTGGACCTGGTCGACGGTCGGGCCCGGATCGCCGGCGCCGTGCCGTGCGGGTACGTGTACGTCGACGGGCTGTCCGTGGGGGAGGTGACCGAGGCGTCACTGAAGGACCGCCGCATCCTCGGCGAGGAGGGCTTCGTGTCCATCGTCGTCGTGGTCGACTCGCAGACCGGCAAGGTGGTGGGCGGCCCCCAGCTGCAGGCCCGCGGCTCCGGCCTGGACGACGCGGCCATCGCCGCGGTTGTCCCGCTGCTGGAGGAGGTGCTGGCCGGGGCCGCCGCCGAGGGCGTCGCCGAGGTGCACCAGCTGCAGCGCCTGGTCCGCCGTACCGTCGGCCGCTGGGTGAGCGACACCTACCGCCGCCGCCCGATGATCGTCCCCCTGGTCCTGGAGGTCTGACCGGTCGGCCCGTGCTCACGACGATCAGGTTTCCTGATCGTCGTGACGCTTCCTGGGCCGTTGAGCACCCAGGAGGCGATACCGCCACCCAGGAGGCGACACGCCGACCCAGGAAGTGACCGATACCGGACGCCAGGAGCAGACCGGCACGCCGACCGGGGAGCCTGACCGGCCCCGACCCGGGAAGCAACGGGGCCGGAAGCAGTCCCTGCGGGGCGTGCCCGCGGTGTGGCGGCTGGGGCGGGGGCCGACCCCCGGCTAC
>JBMOMH010000152.1:0-8679 GCA_049323135.1 Actinomycetota bacterium | reverse complement strand
TGCTGGCCGGCCTGCTGGCCGGCGTCGTCGGGGGCTTCGTCGGCGCGGGCCTGGTGGACCGCGGCCGGCCCGTCGGCCAGGCGGTCCTGGGCCCGCCGCCGGCGGGGACGACGGCGCGCCCCCCGGACAGCGTGGCCGGCATCGCTCAGCGGCTGCTGCCCAGCGTGGCGGAGATCCGGGTGCGGGCCGGCGGCGGCGGGGACACCGGTTCCGGCTTCGTGATCCGCCCGGACGGCTTCCTGCTCACCAACAACCATGTCGTGGAGGCCGCCGCCGGCGGTGGGGAGATCGTGGTGACCCTGCCCGACGGCAAGCGGCTGCCGGCGCGGATCGCCGGACGTTCGGCGACGTACGACCTGGCCGTGCTCCGCGTCGACGCCACCGGCCTGCCCGCGGTTGAGCTGGGCAACAGCGACACCGTCCAGGTGGGGGACCCGGTGGTGGCCATCGGCTCCCCGCTGGGGCTGGCCGGGACCGTCACCTCGGGGATCATCAGCGCGAAGGACCGACCGGTCACCGCGCGGGGCAGCCAGGGCGCCACCGACTCCTTCGTCAGCGCCCTGCAGACCGACGCCGCGGTGAACCCCGGCAACTCCGGGGGCCCGCTGGTCGACGGCGGCGGCCGGGTCATCGGGGTGAACTCGGCCATCGCCACCCTCGGGCCCGGGCTGGGCCAGCAGTCGGGCAGCATCGGGCTGGGCTTCGCCATCCCGATCAACCAGGCGCGCCGGATTGCCGAGCAGCTGATCAAGGACGGGGTGGCCACCTACCCGGTGCTGGGGGTCGTCCCGGACCCCGCGTTTCAGGGCGACGGGGCCCGGATCGCCACCCAGGTGCCGTCCAACCTGCGTCCGGTCACCCCCGGCGGGCCGGCGGACCGGGCCGGTCTGCGCGCCGGCGACGTGATCCTCAAGGTGGGGGACCGGCCGGTGGCCACCGCCGCCGAGCTGATCGTCGCCGTCCGGGCGCACAACCCGGGCGACACCGTCGCGATCACCTACTCCCGGAACGGGGGTCCCCCGCAGACGGTGTCGGTCACCCTCGGGGCGCAGCAGGAGCAGCTGACCCGGTGAGCGCGCCGCCACGCCAGCCCGACCCGGCCTAGGCTGGACGGGTGTTCGACATCGGGTCCGGCGAGCTGGTGGTGCTCGGCGTCGCCGCCCTGCTGATCTTCGGTCCGGAGCGGCTGCCGACGATGGCGGCGAAGGCGGGCCGGGCGCTTCGTGAGCTGCGCGGGTACGCCGCCAACGCCCGCCGCGAGCTGTCCGAGCAGCTGGGCCCGGAGCTGCGCGACATCGACCTGGCCGACCTGAACCCGCGCACCTTCGTCCGCCGGCACCTGTGGGACGACGAGACCGCACCGGAGCCGGCACCGCCGGCCCCCGCCGGGGTGGACCGGCCGCTGGCCGCCGGGGAGCGCCCGCCGTACGACCCGGACGCCACCTGACGGTTGCCGGCCGGCGCCGGTCTTAGCGTGGTCCTAGCGGGCGGCCGGGGTGAGGCCCAGCGGACGGCCGGCCAGGCCGCGGGCGCGCTGGGCCAGCCGGCCGGCGACCTCGCCCAGCACGCCGGCCGCCGGGGCCTGCGGGTCGGCGAGGATGAGGGGCACGCCGCTGTCCCCGCCCTCCCGCAGCCGGGGGTCCAGGGGCACCGCGCCGAGCACCGGTACCGGATAGCCCAAGGTGCGGGACAGCCCGTCGGCCACCGCCTGCCCGCCGCCGGAGCCGAACACGTCCATCCGCTCCCCGCAGTGCGGGCAGGCCAGCCAGGACATGTTCTCGACGACGCCGGCGACGTGCTGGTGGGTCTGGCTGGCGATCGACCCGGCCCGCTCGGCCACCTCGGCGGCGGCCTGCTGCGGGGTGGTCACGACGAGGACCTCCGCGCTGGGCACGAGCTGCGCCACCGAGATCGCGATGTCGCCGGTGCCGGGGGGCAGGTCCATCAGCAGCACGTCCAGGTCGCCCCAGTAGACGTCGGCGAGGAACTGCTGCAGCGCGCGGTGCAGCATCGGGCCGCGCCACACCACCGGGGCGTTGTCGGCGACGAACATGCCGATAGAGATCACCTTTATGCCGTACGCCGACGGCGGCATGATCATCTGCTCGACCTTGGTGGGCCGGCCGGTGACCCCCAGCATCCGGGGCACCGAGTGGCCGTAGATGTCGGCGTCCACCAGGCCGACGGACAGCCCGCGCGCGGCGAGCGCCGCGGCCAGGTTGACGGTGACCGAGGACTTGCCGACCCCGCCCTTGCCGGAGGCCACCGCGTAGACCCGGGTGAGCGACCCGGGCAGGGCGAAGGGGATCTCCCGCTCGGGCCGGTCGCTGCCGCGCAGCCGGGTCTGCAGGTCGCGCCGCTGGGTGTCGCTCATCACGTCCAGGGACACCCCCACCGAGGTCACGCCCGGCACCCGCCCGACCGCGGCGGTGACGTCGCGGGTGATGGTGTCGCGCAGGGGGCAGCCGGCCACGGTGAGGTAGACGGCCACCTGCACCGCACCGTCGCGGGCCACGTCGACCGACTTGACCATGCCCAGGTCGGTGATCGGCCGGCGGATCTCGGGGTCGTTGACCGTCGCCAGCGCGGCCTGGACCTGCTCGACGGTGGGGGCTGCCATGCCTCGATGCTACGTGCCGGTCCCGGTCGGGCGGCACGGCGTCCCGCCGCGACCCGGCACCTGGGCGGGTCACCCGCCGTCCCGGTCGCTGCCGACCTGCATCTCCTCCCGCCGCTCGGCCACCTCGTCGAGCACCCGCTGCAGCTCGGAGCGGACGAAGTCGCGGGTGGCGACCTCGCCGAGGGCGATCCGCAGGGCGGCGATCTCGCGGGCCAGGTACTCGGTGTCGGCCATGGACCGCTCGTCGCGGGCCCGGTCCTGCTCGTACTGCACCCGGTCCCGGTCGGCCTGCCGGTTCTGCGCGAGCAGGATCAGTGGGGCGGCGTACGACGCCTGCAGCGACAGCAGCAGGGTGAGGAACAGGAACGCGTACGGGTCGAAGCGCAGCGACGCCGGGGCCAGGGTGTTCCAGCCGATCCACACCGCGATGTACACCGTCATGTAGGCGAGGAACCGGGCCGTGCCGAGGAACCGGGCGAAGGCCTCGGCGAACCGGCCGAACGCGTCGGGGTCGTAGCGCGGGCGGGGCAGGGTCCGGCGCGGCTCCCGCGGCAGGTCCAGCCGGCCCCGCCGCCGGTCCTCAGCCACCGCCGACCTCGTGGGTGTCCCGCTCCCGCCAGTCCTGCGGCAGCAGGTGGTCGAGCACGTCGTCGACGGTGACCACCCCGATCAGGTGGTCCTCGTCATCGACGACGGGGGCCGCGACCAGGTCGTAGGTGGCCAGGAAGCTGGTCACCGTGGCCAGGGAGGCGTCCGGGGCCAGCGGCTCCAGGCCGGTGTCGAGCACGCCGGAGACGAGCGCCCCGGGCGGCTCCCGCAGCAGCCGCTGGATGTGCGCGGCCCCCAGGTAGCGGCCGGTGGGGGTCTCCAGCGGGGGCCGGCAGACGAAAACCATCGCCGCCAGGGCGGGGCTGATGTCGGGGTGCCGCACCCGGGCCAGCGCCTCGGCGACCGTCGCGTCGGGGGGCAGGATCACCGGTTCGCTGGTCATCAGCCCGCCCGCGGTGTCCTCGCGGTAGCTCAGCAGCCGGCGTACCGGGTCCGCCTCGTCGGGCTCCATCAGGGTGAGCAGCCGCTCGGCCTCCTCCGGCGGCAGCTCGGCCAGCAGGTCCGCAGCGTCATCGGGGTCCATGGCCTCCAGCACGTCGGCGGCCCGCTCGGACTCCAGCTGGCCGAGGATCTCCACCTGGTCGTCCTCGGGCAGCTCCTCCAGCACGTTGGCCAGTCGCTCGTCGTCGAGGGCGGCGGCCACCTCCGCGCGGCGCTTGTCGGAGAGCTCGTGCAGCACGTGCGCGAGGTCGGCGGGGCGCAGCTGGGCGAACGCGGCCAGCAGGCTGGCCGCGCCCTGGCCCTCTTGGGGGTGGGTGAGCCCGCTGACCTCGTCCCAGCCGACCACCAGCGTCTCGCCGCGCCGGCCGAACCGGTGCCCCTTGCCCCCCTTGCGCACCGCCACCTTCGACAGCACCCAGTCGCGGGTGCGCCGCTGCTCCATGGCCACGTCGAAGACGGTGGCGGTCTCCCCGGTCTCCAGCAGCGTGACGGTGCGGTCGAGCAGCTCGCCCAACACCAGGGTCTCGGTCGGCCGCTGCTGGAAGCGGCGCAGGTTGACCAGGCCGGTGGTGATGAGCTGGCCGGCGTCGATCGAGGTGACCCTGGTCATCGGCACGAACACCGGCCGGCGGGGGGCGACCTCGACGACTATGCCGACGACGTGCGGGGCCTGCCGGCCCTCCCGCAGCGTGACGACGACGTCGCGCACCCGCCCCACCTGGTCGCCGGTGGGGTCGAACACGGACAGGCCGGCCAGCCGCGCCGCGAACACCCGGGTCGGCGGACCGCTCATGGCGGCAGGCTACCGTCGCCGGGTGCCCGAGACGTTGCGCTACGAGATCGTCGACGTGTTCACCGACCGGCCGTTCGCGGGCAACCCGCTGGCGGTGGTCCGCGGGGGGGAGGGGCTGCCCACCGCCGCGCTGCAGGCGCTGGCCGCCGAGTTCAACCTGTCCGAGACCGCGTTCCCCCTGCCGGCCGACGCCCCGGGGGTCGACTACCGGGTGCGCATCTTCACCCCGGCCACCGAGCTGCCCTTCGCCGGGCACCCCTCGGTGGGCACCGCGTGGGTGCTGGCGCGGGACGGGGAGGTGGGCAGGGGGCGGGTCGTGCAGCGCTGCGGGGCGGGGGACCTGGAGCTGTGGGTGGCCGAGGACCTGAGCCGGGTGCGGCTTACCGGGGGGCGCCCGGAGCTGGGTCCGCGGCGAGACGCGGCGGCGTACGCCGCGGCCGCCGGCCTCGGCCGGGACGCGGTAATCGCCGGGGCGCCCTGCCGGGACGCCGGCACCGGGCTGCCCTGGACGTACCTGCTGGTCGCCGACGCCGCGGTGGGCGCGGCGCGCCCGGACCTGGCCCGGCTGCGCGACCTGGGCGCCGACCTGTACCTGCTGTCCTGGGACGCCGCCGGCCGGGTGGCGCACGCCCGGGCGTTCGGCGGCTCGGTCGGCGTGACCGAGGACCCGGCCACCGGCTCGGCCGCCCTCGGCCTGGGCTGCTACCTGGTGGCCGCCGGGCTGCTGCCCGGCGAAGGGGAGAGCGACTACCGGGTCGTGCAGGGGCGGGAGCTGGGCCGGCCGTCGCGGCTGGACTGCCGGGTCCTTGCCCGTGGCGGGCTGGCGGTGCGCTGCCAGGTGGCGGGGGGCGTGGTGCCCGTCGCCCGCGGCGAGGTCGCCGTACCCCCCATCCCCCCGCATGAAGGCGTCCTTGTGACCTGTCTTCAGTAGTGAAGGACGCCTTCACGCGGTGGGGGGCGGGCGGCGGCGGCCGAGGACGAACGGCAGGGGGCCCCGGGTGGTGGCTGGGCTGGGCACCGGGGGCCGGAACTGACCGTCGGTGGGCAGTTCGCCGGGCCCGCGCACGGATCCGGGTACCGGCACCAGCCGGGTGATCCGCGACTCGCGCGCCCAGCGGTCGGGGGCCGCCTCGCCGTCCGGGGCGTTGAGCCGAGCGGCGTGCAGCGCGGCCGCGGCCACCGCCCACTGCGGCGTCCCCGGGGGTACCGGCTCGGGGCGGGCCAGCCAGCTGACCAGCCAGCCGCCGGTGTCCTTGCTGCGCACCGCCACCTCCACCTGGTCGACCCCGGCCAACCCGGGCAGGTGCTGCTCCCCGCCCTCATGCACGCACAGCGCCGCGTCGTCCTGCCAGACGTGCCAGGCGGCCAGTGGCTGGGGTCGTCCGGGCAGGGTCAGCCACAGCACGGCCGACTTGCGGCACGCCTCGGCGACGAGGGCCACGGACACGGCCCCAGCGTCTCATGTGCGGGGCGGCTGCGAGCATGGCGCGGTGAGCAGGCACCGGTCCGGCACCCCGACGCTGCCCCCCGCGGGGGTGGTGGCCCGCCCGCCCACGACCGACCTGGTCCTGCTCGGCGTCGGGGTCGTCGCCGTGTCGACCTCCGGCCCGCTCATCACCGCCGCCGCCGCCCCGGCGCTGGCCATCGCGTTCTGGCGCAACGCGCTGGGTGCCGCCGCCGTGCTGCCGTTCGCGCTGGCCCGGCACCGGGGCGAGCTGACCGCGCTGACCCGCCGAGAGTGGGGGCTGGCGGTGGCCGCGGGCGCGCTGCTGGCCGCGCACTTCGCCACCTGGATCCCGAGCCTGTCCTACACCTCGGTGGCCTCGTCGCTGGCGCTGACCGCGACGCAGCCGGTGTGGGCCGCGCTGCTCGCCCGGGCCGGCGGGCACCGCGTGCCGGCCCGGTCCTGGCTCGGCATGGGCCTCGCCGTCGTCGGCGTCGTCGTGCTCACCGGGGTGGACTTCTCCCTGTCCGCGCGGGCCCTGGCCGGTGACCTGCTGGCCCTGGTCGGCGGGGTGTTCGCCGCGGCGTACATGACCGTCGGAGGGTCGGTGCGCCGCAGCGTGAGCACCACGGCGTACACCGCCCTGTGCTACAGCGTCGCCGCCGGGCTGCTGCTGGCCGTGGCGCTGGCGGCCGGCGCGCGGCTGGGCGGGTACGACGGGCGCACCTGGCTGATCCTGCTCGCGCTGACCGGCGGGGCCCAGCTGCTGGGGCACTCGGTGTTCAACCGGGTGCTGCGCACCACCAGCGCCACCGTGGTGTCCTTGGCCATCCTCTTCGAGGTGCCTGGGGGCGCCCTGCTGGCGGCAGCCTGGCTGGGCCAGACGCCGCCGCTGGCCGCGCTGCCCGCGGCGGCCCTGCTGCTGGCGGGCATCGGCGTCGTCGTCGGCAGCCGGGACCGGGCCACCGCCCCGGCGATTCCCGCCGAGTGAGCGAGCCGGGCCCCCGGCCAGCCCGCCCCCCGAGGTTCTCCCCGTACCTGTCACCTGTGGCGCCAGGAGTCCCTCCAGCACATCTGGCACCAGTGCTTACTAGCAGACCGGAGTATGTGGTAGTAAATATTGGCTATAGGTCATATTTGATACCACAACACTCGGTCCCGTGCCTGGATGGCGTGGCTGCTGTGCCAGCAGAGGCCACCGAGCCACCTGTGGCCTCCTCCCTGGCCTCCTCCCTGGCCTCCTCCCTGGCCTTCTCCGGGGCGACAGCCGAGATCCCCACGGACCACCGCCTCGGCTAGCATCGCGGCCACCCCAGACCGCACCCCGTCATCCCAGGGAGGTCCCTCGATGGGCGAGCCCCGCCCCCAGCGCCCCCGCCGGTCCTGCCTGGCGGTCCCGGGCAGCAACCCGAAGATGCTGGGCAAGGCCCAGGGGCTGCCCGCCGACCAGGTGTTCCTCGACCTGGAGGACTCGGTGGCCCCGCTGGCCAAGGAGGGCGCCCGAGCCAACGTGGTCGCCGCCCTGACCGAGGGGGACTGGGGCGGGAAGACCCGCGTGGTGCGGGTCAACGACCTCACCACCCAGTGGACCTACCGGGACGTCGTGGAGCTGGTGGAGGGCGCCGGCGCCCACCTGGACTGCGTGATGCTGCCGAAGGTGCAGGGACCCGAGCACGTCGCCTGGCTGGACCTCACCCTCACCCAGATCGAGAAGAGCGTCGGCCTGCCAGTGGGCGGCATCGGGATCGAGGCGCAGATCGAGAACGCTCGAGGCTTGGTGCACATCGACGCTATCGCCGCGGCCAGCCCCCGCCTGGAGACGCTCATCTTCGGCCCCGCCGACTTCATGGCCAGCATCAACATGCGCAGCCTGGTGGTCGGCGAGCAGCCACCCGGGTACGACGTGGGGGACGCCTACCACTACATCCTCATGCGCATCCTGATGGCCGCCCGCAGCCACGACCTGCAGGCCATCGACGGGCCGTACCTGCAGATCCGGGACGTCGAGGGCTTCCGCCGGGTCGCGGCCCGCTCCGCCGCCCTGGGCTTCGACGGCAAGTGGGTGCTGCACCCCGGGCAGGTGGACGCGGCCAACGAGGTGTACGCCCCGAGCCAGGAGGACTACGAGCACGCCGAGCTGATCCTCGACGCGTACGCCCACTACACCTCGGCCGAGGGGGGGATGCGCGGGGCGGTGATGCTCGGCGATGAGATGATCGACGAGGCGTCCCGGAAGATGGCCCTCGTCGTCGCCGCACAGGGCCGGGCCGCCGGGCTGACCCGTACCCGCTCCTTCGCCCCGCCGCCGGCCGGCGACTAGGCCAGCGGGTCCGGTGGATCCCGAGGAGGTGGCCCGGCGCGGCGCGGAGCGCATGTACGCCCGGGACCGGGCCAGCCAGCGGCTAGGCATCCGGGTGCAGGACGTGAGCCCGGGCCGGGCGGTGGCCCGGCTGCGGGTCGGGCCGGACCTGCTCAACGGCCACGACCTCTGCCACGGCGGCTACGTGTTCCTGCTCGCCGACACCGCGTTCGCCTTCGCCTGCAACACCTACGGGGAGGTCACCGTGGCCGCCGGCGCGGACGTGGTCTTCGTCGCGCCGGTGCACCTCGGGGACGAGCTGGTCGCCACGGCCCAGGAGCGGGCCCGCTACGGCCGCAGCGGCGTGTATGACGTGACGGTACGCCGCGGCGACGGCGGCCCGGTGGTCGCCGAGTTCCGCGGTCGCAGCCGGGCCACCGGCCGCCCCCTGCTCGACCCCGACCCCCCGTCCC
>JBMOMH010000151.1:0-8802 GCA_049323135.1 Actinomycetota bacterium | reverse complement strand
GGCCGCCCCTGTCTGCACCAGCGTGGTGCCCAGGGCGGAGCCGGCGACGCCCAGGCCCAGCCCGAACACGAGCACCAGGTTGAGCAGCACGTTGACCACGGCGGCCACCGCGGCGACGGCGAGCGGGGTGCGGGTGTCCTGCAGGCCGCGCAGGACACCGGTCGCGGCGAGCACGATCAGCATCCCGGGCAGGCCGGCGAGCGCTACCCGCAGGTAGGTCTCGGCGTACGGCGCCACCGCCGCCGAGGTACCGAAGGCGGCGACGACCCGGGGGGTGAGCAGCTCGCCCACGGCGAGGAGGGCGAGGCCCAGCCCGGCGGCAAGCCAGGTCCCGTCCAGGCCCTGGCGCAGGGCCCCGGCCTCGTCCCCGGCGCCCAGCCGGCGGGCCACCGCCGCGGTGGTGCCGTAGGCGAGGAACACGCAGAGGTTGACCACGGTGGTCAGCGCGGTGCCGGCCACGCCCAGCCCGGCCAGCTGCGGGGTACCCAGGTGGGCGACGATCGCGGAGTCGGCCAGCACGAACAGCGGCTCGGCGACCAGCGCCCCCAGGGCGGGGACGGCCAGCCGGAGGATCTCCCGGTCCTGGGGGTGCCGCAGCCGGGGTCGGGGTAGGGCCACCGGCCCAGGGTACCGGCCCGGTAAGGAGCACCCGGCCTGTGCGCCAGTTACGTGCGGCGGTCCGGTACGCCGGCCGGGCGGCGACACGCCGAGCCGGGGCCAGGAAGGTCGCCGTCCACAGCCTGGGGCCACCATCGGCCCACCTGGGGACGGTACCGGCGGCTCCGCCCCCGGGGAAATCCACAGCCCGTCCCCACCCTGTGCACAGCCGCGCGCCCACCGGTCCACAGCACCCTGCACGGCCCCGTCCACAGCCCGGCGTGCCCCGTCCGGCGAAGTCGCGCGAGGCTGTCGGCCCCGCCCGCTACACCTGACCAGGAGCGCCGCCGGTAGGGCGGCCGCAGAGGAGGAGGACCTTCCGGTGAGCGTCGCGGAGCTGCCCGTTGCCGCCACGGACTTCGAGCGCACGCCACCGCAGGACATCACCGCCGAGCAGTCGGTGCTCGGCGGGATGTTGCTCAGCAAGGACGCCATCGCCGACGTCGTCGAGGTGGTGCGGGCCGTCGACTTCTACCGGCCGGCGCACGCGCTCATCTACGACGTCGTGCTCGACCTGTACGGCCGGGGCGAGCCCGCCGACGCGGTCACCGTCGCCGCCGAGCTGACCCGGCGCGGCGAGATCGGCCGGGTCGGCGGGGCGCCGTACCTGCACACCCTGATCAGCGGCGTGCCCACCGCGGCCAACGCCGGCTACTACGCCGCGATCGTCCGGGAGCGGGCCGTGCTGCGCCGGCTGGTCGAGGCGGGCACCCGGATCGTGCAGCTCGGGTACGCCGCCGGCGGCGACGTCGACGACATCGTGGACCGGGCGCAGGCGGAGGTCTACGCGGTCACCGAGCGGCGAACCAGCGAGGACTACCAGCCGCTGTCGGACATCATGCAGGGCACCCTGGACGAGATCGAGGCGATCGCCTCGCACGGCGGCCAGCTGGTCGGCGTACCCACCGGCTTCACCGACCTCGACGCGCTGACCAACGGGCTGCATCCCGGCCAGATGGTGATCGTCGCCGCCCGGCCGGCCCTGGGCAAGTCCACCCTGGGGCTGGACTTCGCCCGGTCCGCGGCCATCCGGCACGGCCTCACCAGCGTCATCTTCTCCCTGGAGATGAGCCGGAACGAGATCACGATGCGGCTGCTGTCCGCCGAGGCGCGGGTCCCGCTGCACCACATGCGGTCCGGGTCGATGAGCGACGAGGACTGGACCCGGCTGGCCCGCCGGATGGGCGAGGTGTCCAGCGCGCCGCTGTTCATCGACGACTCGCCGAACATGTCGATGATGGAGATCCGTGCCAAGTGCCGGCGGCTCAAGCAGCGGCACGACCTGCGGCTGGTCATCGTGGACTACCTGCAGCTGATGTCCGGGGCGCGCAAGGTGGAGAGCCGTCAACAGGAGGTGTCCGAGTTCTCCCGCGCGCTGAAGCTGCTGGCCAAGGAGCTGGAGGTGCCGGTGGTGGCGATCAGCCAGCTCAACCGCGGACCGGAGCAGCGCACCGACAAGAAGCCGATGCTCTCCGACCTGCGCGAGTCAGGCAGCCTCGAGCAGGACGCCGACGTGGTGGTGCTGCTGCACCGGGAGGACGCCTACGAGCGGGAGTCCCCCCGGGCCGGGGAGGCGGACCTGATCGTGGCCAAGCACCGCAACGGGCCCACGGCCACGGTGACCGTGGCCTTCCAGGGCCACTACAGCCGGTTCGTGGACATGGCCCCCGGGGGGTGAGCGGTCACGCCTGGGTGGCGACCCACAGGCAGAACGGGTGGCCGGCGGGGTCGAGGCAGACCCGAACGTCGTCCTGGGGCTGGTACGCCGCGAGGGTGGCCCCGCAGTCCACCGCGTGTCGCACCGCGGCGTCCAGGTCGTCGACCTGGATCTCCAGGTGCAGCATCATCTGCTGGTCCCCCGCGCGGGCCGGCCACACCGGTGGGACGTAGCCGGACTCGCGCTGGAAGGACAGCCCGACGCCGCCGGGCGCCGGGCGCAGCAGGACCCAGTCCGGCTCCGCCGCCACCCGGGTCCAGCCCAGCAGCCGCTGGTAGAAGCCGGCCAGCGCGCCAGGGTCCGGGGCGCTGACGTTGACGGTGGTCAGGGTGAGTACGGGTACTGCGGTCACCGGGGCATTCTCGGCCCCCGGCCCCGCCGCACCTCCGACCCCTGGCCCGGGGCGTCAAGCGGCGTCAAGCGAACAGGCTGACCCCACCAGGGCCGATGAGCAGCCCCACCACGATGAGCACGATGCCCATCAGCAGCGAGCCCCGGACGATGGTGACGATGCCCCAGATGACCAGGGCGACGGCGATGAGCCACAGGATGAAGGACATGGCCGCAGGATGCTCCGCCAGGAGGTCGGTAAACCCCTACCCCGCGGTAGCGGGGGGCGGTCCCGGCCTGACCTGGCCGGGCCGTACGGTGGCGCCATGACCTCCCCGGACCGGCCGGCGCCCCGGTTGCGCCCCACCCTCGCTGCGGTACCCACCTATGCCCCGGGCCGGCCGGCCCCGGTGGTGGCCGGCCGGGCGGCGTACAAGATCTCCTCGAACGAGAACCCCTACCCCCCGCTGCCCAGCGTGCGGGCCGCGCTGGCCGAGGCCGCGGGGCGGGTGAACCGCTACCCGGACATGGGCGCCACGCGGCTGGTCAGCGCCCTGGCCCGGCGCTGGGAGGTGCCGGTCGACCACGTCGCGGTAGGCACCGGCAGCGTCGGCGTCTGCCAGCAGATCGTGCAGGCCGTGGCCGGCCCGGGGGACGAGGTCGCCTACGCCTGGCGGTCCTTCGAGGCCTACCCGATCATCGTCGCGGTGTGCGGCGGGGACAGCCAGCAGGTCCCCCTCGACCCGGACGGCCGCCACGACCTGCCCGCGCTGACCGCCGCCGTGGGGGACCGCACCCGGCTGGTCTTCGTCTGCAACCCGAACAACCCCACCGGTACGGCGGTGCGCCGGGCCGAGCTGACCGAGTTCCTGGACCGGGTGCCTCCCGACGTGCTGGTGGTGCTGGACGAGGCCTACCGGGAGTTCGTGCGGGACCCCGACGTCCCTGACGGGCTGGACCTCTACCGGGACCGGCCCAACGTGGTCGTCCTGCGCACCTTCTCCAAGGCCTACGGCCTGGCCGGGCTGCGCGTCGGCTACGCCTTGGCCCACCCCCCGGTCGCCGAGGCGCTGCGCAAGACGGCCGTCCCCTTCGGCGTCAGCAGCCTCGCCCAGGAGGCGGCCCTGGTTTCGCTGCAGGCCGAGCCGGAGCTGCTGGACCGGGTCGCCGTGCTGGTCGCCGAGCGCACCCGGGTGTCCGCCGCGCTGCGCACGCAGGGCTGGACGGTGCCCGACAGCCAGGCCAACTTCGTGTGGCTGCCCACCGGGGGGGAGACGGCGGCCTTCGCCGCGGCCTGCGAGGCCGCCGGGGTGGTGGTGCGCCCCTTCCCGGGGGAGGGGTGCCGGGTGACCGTGGCCGAGCCGGAGGCCAACGACGTGTTCCTCGGCGTCGCCGCTCAGCACTCGCCGGCGCAGGCCGTGGCGGCCGCGCCGGCCTGACGGCGTACGCCGGGTCAGGCCACCGGTTCGGTCTCCTCCACCAGCCGCGCCCCGGGACGCTCCGTGGTGACCACCACGGCGACGCCGAGGAGGACGATGGCCCCGCCGGCCAGGATCGGGAGGGTCACCGGCTCGTTCAGGATGAGCGCGCCGAGCGCCACGGCGACCACCGGGTTGACGTACGCGTACGTCGACACCAGGGACAGCCGGGCGTTGTGCAGCAGCCACACGTAGGCGGTGAACGCCACCAGGGAGCCGAAGACGACGAGGTAGGCCAGCGCCCACCAGCCCTCCGGCCGGATGGCGCCGACGTCGACCCGGGTGAGCTCCCCGCGCACCGCGCCGATGGCCAGCAGCAGCAGGCCCCCGGCGAGCATCTGCCACACCGTGGCCACGAACGGGTTGGCCGGCATCGCCATCCGGCCGGAGAGGAACGAGCCGCTGGACCAGCACAGGCCTGCCCCGAGCAGGGTGAGCACCCCGAGGGGGGCGGCGACCGTGCTGCTGCCGGGCAGGGCCAGCACGGCCAGGCCCAGCAGGCCGACCAGCACCCCGACTACCGTGCGCGCCCCCGGGGGGTCCCCGGACCGGGCCCGCAGCAGCACCACCCACAGGGGCACCGCGGCGATCAAGAGGGCGGCCAGGCCGGACGGGACGGTCTGCTCGGCGAACATCACCCCGCCGTTGCCCCCGGCCAGCAGCAGCGCGCCGACGACCGCGGTGGAGCGCAGCTCTGGCGGTCCGAGCCGGAGTACGCCGGGCCCGTGGCGGAGCGCGAGCGCGGCGGCGAGGATCCCGGCGGCGACCACGAAGCGGACCCCGGCGGTGAGCAGCGGCGGCATCGAGCCCACCGCCACCCGGATCGCAAGGTAGGTCGACCCCCAGACGACGTACACGATGGCCAAGGCCACCCAGACCAGTAGGCCCGGGGACCAGGGTGCGCGCCGCCGCGCCACCCGGCGGGCCCGTCGGGCCGCCCGAGCCTGGGCCGGGGCGCTGGCCGCCGGGCTGTGGGCCGGGCCGCGCGCGGAGCTGGGAGCCGGGCTGGCTGCCTGGTCGGGGGCCGGCCGGGCGCGGCGGCCCCGGCCGCGACGAGAGTGGCGCGCTGGCAGGACCGGGTGGGACGCCGCGCCGGGCGCGGGCCGGCCGGCGGGTTGGGGGGTGCTCACTCGCCCAATCAGACCGGATGCCGCCTCGGCTCCGCCACTCGGGGGGCTACTCGGCGAGGGCGTTACGGTGGTCGCGGATGTGGATCCTAGGTCGACTGGGCAGCCGGGCCCGGCATCGTCTACCAGATCCTTGGACCGGCCCGCCGGCCCGTACCCGCTGGCCGCCCCGGTGGCTGCCCTCGCTCATGGTGGGTGGCCTGCTGCTGCTTGCCCCAGGGCTGGTGTTCCTGCTGCTCCAAGCGGAGCGCATGGCCCCCCTGGACATGATCGACCCCACCTTCTACACGGCGTACCTGCTGCACGGACCGGACCTGCTTGCCCGGTTCGGGGACCAGAACTACTTCTGGGTGCGGGTGGGGTTCATCCTTCCCGCGCGGGTGGCCTATCTGATCTTCGGGGCCGTGCCCGGGTTCTACGTCTTCCGTTACGCGTTGGCCCTGCTGGCTGCCGTCCCCGCCTACCTGCTGCTGCGTCGCTTGTCCGGGCCGCCCCAGGGCGCGCTGGCGGTGCTGGCCATCCTCACCAGCCCCGTTCTCCTCTACGCCTGGGGGTCGGACTACCCCGACTCGTCCGGCGTGTCCTACCTGCTGGCCGGCGTCACCCTGCTCGCGCTGAGCCTGTCCGAGCACCGGCTCCTGACCCGTGCCGCGTGGGTGGTGGGGGCCGGGACCGCCCTCAGCCTCGCCGTACACAGCCAGTTCGTCGCTGCGCCGCTGGTGGGGGTGGCGGTGGTCGCGTACGCCGCCCTGACCGTCCGGCGGCAGGCCGGGCGCACCCCTCGTCGACGTACTCGCCCTGGCGGTGGTCGCCGCAGTCACGACCGGTGGGCTGGCCGTTGCGGCCCGCGTCGCACTGGGCAGTGCCAACATCATCGGGCCCACGGTGCAGGCGGTGCAGCTGCTCCGGACCCCGACTCAGGCGGCGATGTGGCACACGGCCGACTGGCGGTGGGCGCTGGACGCCCCGTTCCTGCTCGTGCCCCCGCTGTGGGTGGCCTGCTGGGCCCTGGTCCGCCGTCACGACAGGGTCGCGGTCGTACCGGCCGAGGCGTTCGTCGTCCTCACCAGCGCCGGCCAGCTGGCCGTCTTCGGCTACCTGCAGTTCTGGGGGTCGACCGCCACCCTGGAGTATCAGTACTACTTCTCGATGCTGTGGGCCGGCGCCGCGCTGGTTCTCGCCTTCGTCCTGGCCGCCCTCACCGGGGCGGCCAACGGGGCGCGTCGCTGGCCGTCGTGGACGGTCGCCGTCCTCCTGGTGGCGGTGCCGTGGGGGTTTGTTCCGGTCGCCGCCCGGGTCCGGTTCCACCTGGCCCCCATCGGGCTGGTGCTCGCCGCCATCGCGGTGCTCGCGGCCGGAACGGCGACCAGGGGACGCCGGCGGCCGGTCGCCTCGCTGACTGGCGCCGTCATCCTTCTGGTGACGAGCTACGCGCTCACCATCGGCAAGCCGGTGGACGAGCCCTACCTGCCGGGGCAGGTCCGCTTCCCGAAGCCCTACTACGGTGCCGTCGTCGCGGGAGACGCCCGGTGGCGAGTGGACCGCTACCGGGCGCTCAGTCGCCTGCCTACCCTCGTCCCCCGGGCGACTCAGCCGGGCCAGCCGCTGTTGATGTGGCTGCCCGCGCAGCGCAGCGAGGGCCTGCAGCTGGCCGCCGGCCAGTACCTGTGGAACCTCAACGCCTTGCCCTCCCCGCTGCCCAGCCTGAGTCCCGAGGCGCTGCAGGTGCTGCGGGCGCGCAGGCCCCCGGTGCTGCTGCTGCTCAGCGACTCCGGCGGGGAGTTTGCTTCGGCGGCGGCGAGCCTGGCTGCCGCGGGCCTGCCGGCACGCGTGCTGCAGGACGCGACGCTGGGCTGGGACTCCACCACCCTTCGGGTGCGAGTGCTGCAGGTGACGTACTGAGCTGGCCGGCGGTTGACCCGGGTCGACGCCGGGCGGTGGGCTGGGCGGTCGCCTAGGCGGTGGCGTCGAGCCGGGCCATCTCCGCCGGCTCCAACTGCAGGTCGGCGGCCTGGGCGGAGTCACGGATGGTCTCCGGCCGGCTGGCGCCGGGGATGGGGATGACCACCGGCGCCTTGGCCAGCAGCCACGCCAGGCACACCCGCTGCGGGCTCACCCCGTGCCGGTCGGCGACCTCCGCGAAGGCAGCGAACCGAGACCCCAGCTGCCCGGCCCCGCCGATGCCCCCCAGCGGGCTCCACGGCAGGAAGGCGATGCCCAGCTTCGCGCAGTGCCGCAGCTCGCCCTCGCTGGAGCGGAAGCTGGGAGAGAACTGGTTCTGCACCGACACCAGCCGGCCACCGAGGATCTGCCGGGCGATGTCGATCTGGGCGACCGTCGCGTTGGAGATGCCGGCCATGCGAATCTTCCCAGCGTCCAGCAGGTCCCGCAGCGCCCCGATGCTGTCCTCGTAGGGCACCCTGGGGTCCGGCCGGTGGTGCTGGTAGAGGCCGATCGCCTCCACCCCCAGCCGCTTGAGCGACGCCTCGCAGGCCGCGCGCAGATACTCTGGCGACCCGTTCACCGTCCACGACCCGTCGCCCGGCCGCAGGTGCCCGCCCTTGGTGGCGACGACGACCTCCGAGGTGTCCCCGCCGTACGACGCGAGCGCCTCGGCCACGAGCACCTCGCCGTGCCCCACCTCGTCCGGGCCGATGTGGTAGGCGTCGGCAGTGTCGATCAGCGTCACCCCCGCGTCCAGCGCGGCGTGCACGGTAGCCACTGCCCGCGACCGGTCCTGTGGGCGCCCTTCGATGGACATCGGCATCTCGCCCAGGCCGACTGCCCCTACGAACACGTCCCCGAGCCGTCGCTGCTGCATTCTGGTCCCCTGTCTCCTCGCGTCCGATCCGTCCGGTGCGGCCTGCCGCCCCACAGCGACCACCGTAACCACGCCGGACCCGGCGCCCCGGAGGCACCCGGGCGCGCCTTCCGGTTCGCGGTGTCCACAGCTTCGGCTGTCCGGGCCGGAACGGGGGGCCGCTCCTCTAGGCTCAGGCCGGCGAGTGTCGGCTGGGGCACCCTGGGTACCGGGACGGTCACGGGCGCTAAAGTGCCCGCACGGGCGCGACGACGGGTTGGGCAAGCCGCAGCGTGCGGGCGGCGACGGCATGTGGGAGCGGTGCGGTGGCGAAGCGAGCCTGGGCCTCGGCCGGGTCACGCGCGCCGGTGGCCCTCGGGGCGGCCGGCACCGCGATGGCGATGGCCGGGGTGGGCGTGGGTGGCCTGGTCGCGCTGGCCGCGGTCGGGCTGGGCGTCCTCGCCCCTGACCTCGGCCTGCCGCCCCCCGGCGGTACGGCACTGCCGGGCGGCATCGCCAGCCCCGGCACCGTCGTCGTCCCCGGAAGCCCCTTCGCCGTTCCCGTCGGACCGAACCAGCCGGGGACGCCACCGGCCCTGCCCCCGGCTCCTGGGGCCCCGACGGCCGGGGTGGTGGCCCTGCCCAGTGCGGCCGGTCCCCACGTGGTGGACCTGGGCGGCGCCGGTGCCGGTA
>JBMOMH010000150.1:0-8882 GCA_049323135.1 Actinomycetota bacterium | reverse complement strand
GCCGCCGCAAGCCGGGCCGGCACGTGCAGGTAGCCGGCGTACGGCTCGACCAGGACACCGGGGAAGGGTCGGGTCAGCGCGTCCTGCAGGAAGATGCGGCCGTCCTCGGCCCACAGGGAGTCGACCACCTCGGGGCCGCCGGCGCGGACCAGCAGCACCATGGCCGCCACCACCCACCCGGCGCACAGCAGCGGGCCGCGGTGACGACGCGGCCAGGGTGCCGCGGGCGAGAGCGGGAACAGCCCGTCCCGCACCGTCGCGGCCACAGCCGACCCGCGCCGTCGTCCGTTCGCCGCCGGGCCGGCTGCCCGGTCGGCGGACCCCCGGCGGACGGCGACGTCCGCGGCCCTGGCACCCTCCCGCACCCCACCCCTCCCGGGAAGACGGTACCGTCCGGGGTGCGGCCCCGTGGGGGAGTTGTCCGCAGACGTCCCGGGAACCCGTCGCGCGGTGTTAGCGTCGAGTTGGCAGCGCGGGCGACCGGAGGCACCGCACGGGGCGGGGCCCGATAGGGGCGAGGGATGTACTTCTGGGACGCGGTCCTGGTCGTCGCGCGACGCTGGTACGTCGTGGTACCGGGGTTGGCGCTGGCCGTGGCCGCCGCGCTCGGGGTGGGCATGCTGGTGCCGCCCACCTACCAGGCCACCGGGGCGGTGCTGTTCCTCGCCGAGCCGACGGTGACCGGCAAGGACCGGCCCACCAACCCGTACCTGAACTTCGGCCCCCCACTGGCCGCCACGGCCGACGTGGTCGCCCAGCTGATTACCGCCGAGCCGGCGAAGGCGGAGCTCGCGGCCGCGGGGGGAACCGGCAAGTACGCCGTGGGCCTGTCCTCGTCCAGCCCCGCGCCGATGCTCAGCGTGGTGGCCACCGACGCCGACCCCGGCGTCGCGGTCCGCACCATGCGTCTGGTGGTGGACCGGGTGCAGCGTCAGCTCGCCGACATCCAGCAGCAGGCGGGGGCACCCCCCGGGACGCTCATCACCGCCACCGTCATCACCGCCTCGGAGAAGGCCGAGCGGCTCGGGGGCAGCCGGCTGCGCGCCATGGCCGGGGTCGGCGGGCTGGGGCTGGTCTTGTCCCTGTTCGCCGCGTTCCTCGTCGAGTCCCTCGCCCGCCGGCGTACCGGGCGGCGCCGCCAGGTCGACCCCGACCCCGCGGGGGACGACGTCCCCGCGGAGACCCCCCCGGGGCCATCTGCGGCGACCCGCCCGACCGAACCCACCCGGGCCACCGACCCCGGGGAACCTCACCCCGCCCCGGGTCGGGGTGAGGTGGTCACCGTCGGCGATGGCCACCGCTGAGGTCGGCACGCGGCGCGCCGGGCGGGGGGCCCATGGCCGGGCACGGCCGTCGCCAGCGCAGCGGTGGCGGCAGCGCGCCGCGGTCCGGTTGGCGCGGGTCGACGCCACGACCGTGGCCAGCCTTTTCGTGCTGCTGCTGTTCCTCGTGCCCTCCCGGCTCGTCGTCCGGCCGGTCGGCGGCACCGGCACCCCGGCGAACCTGCTCGCGCTGGGTGCCCTGCTGTGGTGGGCCACCGCCCGGCTGGTCCCGGGGCTGGGGGGGGCCCGCGGCCGCCAGCCGGTCCGCGCCGGCCTGGCGCCGCTGGTGCTCGTCGTGCTGGCCAGTTACACGTACGCGATGCTGCGCGGCTGGACCATCGAGCTCAACCTGCACCAGCGCAGCGACGTCTTCGCCAACCTGGTGCCGCCGACCCTCGACCAGCGGGCCGCCCTGCAGGTCAGCGCCGCCGACCGGGGCCTGCTCAGCCTCGCCGCGTGGGCCGGTATCACCGTGCTCGTCGCCGACGGGGTACGCCGTCGGGCCGACCTGGACCGGCTGCTGCGCCGGCTGGTGCTCGCCGCCTCCGTCATGGCCAGCCTAGGGATCATGCAGTACTTCACCGGGGTGGACATCGCCGGGGCGTTCCGGATCCCCGGCCTCTCGGTGAACGGGGAGTTCGGCGCGGTCGGGCAGCGGTCCGTCGTACGCCGGGTGGCGGCGACCGCCATCCACCCCATCGAGTTCGGGGTGGTTCTGGCCGCGGTGCTCCCGCTGGCGCTGCACTATGCCCTGCACGCCCCGCCAGCCCGCCGCCGCGCCGCCTGGCTGCAGGCGGGCCTGGTGGGGGCCGCCCTGCCCATGGCGGTCTCCCGGTCCGGGATCCTCGCCCTGCTGGTGCTGGTGCCGGCCTGGCCCGCGCGGTGGCGGTGGCGGGCCCTGCTGTTCGCCCCGTTCCTGGCCGTCGGGATGCGGCTGGCCGCGCCCGGGCTGCTGGGCACCATCCGCAGCCTGTTCACCAACCTGGCCAACGACCCCAGCGCCCAGGGCCGCACCGCCGACTTCGGGCCGGTGCTGCGCCTGGTGGCGGAGTCCCCGTGGCTGGGGCGGGGCTTCTTCACCTTCATGCCGCGGCTCTACCGGACGCTGGACGACCAGTACCTGCTCATCCTGGTCGAGCTGGGCGTGCTGGGCTTCCTCGCCCTGCTGGTGTTCTTCGGTGCCGCGGTGGGCGCCGCGCGGGGGGCGCGGCGGCGCAGCGGGGAGCCGGCCACCCGGCACCTGGGCCAGGCGCTGGCCGCGGCGGTCGCGGCGCTGGCGGTCAGCTACGCCACCTTCGACGCGCTGGGCTTCCCGATGGCGGCGTCGTTGACGTTCCTGCTCGTCGGCTGCTGCGGGGCGCTGTGGCGCCAGGTCGCCGGTGAGGCACCCGCAGCCGGGACAGCGTCGGACGCACGGTTAACGACGGGTCACTTTCGGTGAGGGTCGTCCTCCGGAAGGCCGTTGCCGCCGGGGTCCGGCTCTGCCAGACTCGGCCCAGCCCCAGGGGTGGGGGGCATCCGGTCGAGGGGGGAGTCATGGCGGCAGGCCGCCGTACGGAGCGCCGGCGGGTGCTCGTCATCGTGCAGAACCTGCCGGTGCCGTTGGACCGCCGGGTGTGGCTGGAGTGCCAGGCGCTGGTCGCCGCCGGCTACCAGGTCTCCGTCATCTGCCCCAAGGGGCCGGGCGACCCGGCGTACCAGGAGCTGGACGGGGTGGCCATCCACAAGTACCGGCCGGCCCCGCCGACCACCGGGGTGCTGAGCTTCGCCTGGGAGTTCCTCTACTGCTGGCTGGCCACCGCGTGGCTGTCGCTGAAGGTGGCCCGGCGCACCGGCATCGACGTGATCCAGGCGTGCAACCCCCCGGACACCTACTGGGCGCTGGCCCTGCTGTACCGCCCCTTCGGGGTCCGCTTCGTCTACGACCAGCACGACCTCAACCCCGAGCTGTTCCTGTCCCGGTTCGGCCCCCCGCGGGGCCTGCTGGCCCGGCTGCAGTACGCCGCAGTCTGCTGGCTGGAGGGGCGCACCTACCGGTGGGCGGACCACGTCATCGCCACCAACGACAGCTACCGGGACGTGGCGCTCACCCGGGGGCGGCGTACGGCGGCCTCGGTCACCGTGGTGCGCAGCGGCCCGGACACCCGCCGGATGCGGCCGGTGGCGCCGCCGGAGCGGCTCGCTGGCGACCGGCACCTGCTGGTGTACCTGGGCATCATGGGGCCGCAGGACTGCGTCGACGTGGTCGTGCGCGCGCTGGCCGTGCTGGTGCACCGGTGGGGCCGCACCGACGTGCACGCGGCGCTGCTCGGCTTCGGCGACAGCCTGGAGGAACTGCGCCGCCTGACCCGGGACCTCGACGTCACCGAGCACGTCACGTTCACCGGCCGGGCCGACCGCCGGATGATCGCCGAGTACCTGTCCGCCGCGCACATCGGGCTCACCCCCGACCGCAAGACGCCGCTCAACGACGTGTCGACGATGAACAAGACGCTGGAGTACATGGCCTACGCGCTGCCGGTGGTGGCGTTCGACCTGACCGAGACCCGGCGCTCGGCCGGGGACGCGGCGGTGTACGTGCCCAGCGGGGGCGAGGAGGACGTGACCGCGTACGCCGAGGCGATCGCCCGGCTGCTCGACGACCCCGACCGGCGGGCGGCGATGGGCCAGGAGGGCCGCCGGCGGGTGAGCGCCGCCTTCGACTGGGCCGGCCAGGCCCGGCGGTACGTCGAGGTGTTCGACGGGCTGACCGGGCGGATCCCGGCGCCGCGCGGGCCGGTCGAGGACGGCTGGCCCCGGGTGGACCGGCGCCGGGCCAGCGTGGCCGAGCTGCTGGACGAGTGGGGGCAGCACGTGGTCGACCTGCGCGATCCGGTCCAGCTCGAGCGGTTCGTGATCACCCGCCGCGCCGACCGGGCCGCCGCGCGCCCTCCGCGCTGACGCCCCGGCGGCACCGCCGCACGTACCGGGTCGTCGTATCCCCTCCTGGGTCCTGGTATCGCTTCCTGGCTGCTCGAGCGCCCGGTAAGCGACACGACGATCAAGAAACCTGATCATCGTCACGGGGGGCGCCGGGCGCGGGGCCCGGCGGCCGCGGCGTAACCTGGGTGGACCCCCGTCAGTTCCCGGCCGGGGGCGTTCGCCGTGCCCACCCCGGGCTGGCCCACCAGCTGGCCCAGCAGCTAGCTCAGCGGCTGGCCCACCAGCTGGCCCAGCCCCCCGAAGGACCATGACGCTCTCCGGCCTGCTCGACGTCCTGCTCGACCCCGCCCGGCCCGACCCGGCCCTGCACACCGCGGTGCAGGCGGCCCGGCACGGCCACAGCCCCCGGCTGGACCTCAGCGGACCGGCCGCGCTGCGCCCCTTCGCGGTGGCCGCGCTGGCCCGGGACGGCGGCCGGCCGGTCCTCGCCGTCACCGCCACCGGCCGGGAGGCCGACGACCTCACCGCCGCCCTGCAGTGCCTGCTTCCCCCCGACGTGGTGGCCGCCTACCCGGCCTGGGAGACGCTGCCGCACGAGCGGCTCTCGCCCCGCTCGGACACCGTCGGCCGGCGCCTGGCCGTGCTGCGCCGGCTGGCCCACCCGGACCCCGCCGACCCGGCCACCGGGCCGCTGCAGGTCGTGGTGGCCCCGGTGCGCAGCGTGCTGCAGCCCCAGGTCGCCGGCCTGGGCGACCTGCGGCCGGTCAGCGTCCGCCCAGGCGACGAGGCGACGCTCGAGGAGCTGGTCGCCGGGCTGGTCGCTGCGGCGTACGTGCGCACCGACCTGGTGGAGCGGCGCGGGGAGTTCGCCGTCCGCGGCGGCATCCTCGACGTGTTCCCGCCCACCGAGGAGCACCCGGTGCGGGTGGAGCTGTGGGGCGACACCGTCGAGGAGGTGCGCTGGTTCAAGGTCGCCGACCAGCGCAGCCTGGAGGTGGCCCCGCACGGGCTGTGGGCGCCGCCGTGCCGGGAGCTGCTGCTCGACCCGGGCGTCCGGGAGCGGGCCCGGGCCCTCGCCGCGACCCACCCGGGGCTGGCCGACGTGTTCGGCCAGCTGGCCGACGGGGTCGCCGTCGAAGGCATGGAGTCTCTGGCCCCGCTGCTGGTGGACCGGATGGAGCTGCTGGTCGACGTGCTGCCGGCGGACACCCATGTCCTGGTCTGCGATCCGGAACGGGTCCGCACCCGGGCCGGCGACCTGGCCGCCACCAGCCAGGAGTTCCTCGCCGCCTCCTGGGCGGCCGCCGCCGCGGGCGGCTCCGCACCCCTGGACCTGGGGGCGGCCTCGCTGTGGTCCCTGGCCGACGTACGCCGCCACGCCCTGGCCACCGGACGCGCCTGGTGGACCCTCGGCCCCTTCACCGGCCCCGCCGCCGGGGGCGAGGCCGCCGGGGGCCAGGCCACTGGCACCCAGGAGGCCGACCCCTCGGACGGCGAGGACGCGCCGGTGGCCAGCGCCGTCACCGTCGCCGAGGCCTACCGCGGGGACGTCGCCCGGGCGCTGGCCGACGTCAAGGGCTGGCTAGGCGAGCGCTGGCGGGTGGTGCTGCTCACCGAGGGTCACGGCCCGGCGGAGCGGATCTGCGAGCGGCTGCGCGAGGAGTCGGTGCCCGCCCGGCTGGCTCCCACCCTGGCCGAGCCCCCGGAGCCGGCCCTGGTCACGGTGTCCACGGCCACCCTCGAGCACGGTTTTCGCGCCCCCGCCGCCGGCCTGGTCGTGCTCACCGAGGCCGACCTCACCGGCCGGGCCGGGGCGTCGACCAAGGACATGCGCCGGCTGCCCACCCGGCGGCGCAGCACGGTGGACCCCCTGCAGCTGCAGGCGGGGGACTACGTCGTACACGAGCAGCACGGCGTGGGCCGGTTCGTGCAGATGGTGCAGCGCACCGTGCAGGGGGCGACCCGCGAGTACCTGGTGCTCGAGTACGCCCCGGCGCGGCGCGGCCAGCCGGGGGACCGGCTGTTCGTGCCCACCGACCAGCTCGACCAGGTCACCCGGTACGTCGGTGGCGAGCAGCCCAGCCTGCACCGGCTCGGCGGGGCGGACTGGGCCAAGACGAAGGGCCGGGCCCGCAAGGCGGTCCGGGAGATCGCCGGCGAGCTGATCCGCCTGTACGCCGCCCGGCAGAGCGCCCCCGGGCACGCCTTCGGCCCGGACACCCCATGGCAGCGGGAGCTCGAGGACGCCTTCCCCTACGTGGAGACCCCCGACCAGGCCGCGGCCATCGACGAGGTCAAGCGGGACATGGAGCGCCCGGTGCCGATGGACCGGGTCGTCTGCGGGGACGTCGGCTACGGCAAGACCGAGATCGCCGTACGCGCCGCGTTCAAGGCGGTGCAGGACGGCACCCAGGTGGCGGTGCTCGTGCCGACGACGCTGCTGGTGCAGCAGCACCTCTCCACCTTCGCCGACCGGTACGCCAACTTCCCCGTGGTGGTCAAGCCGCTGTCCCGGTTCCAGTCCGACGGGGAGGCCGAGGAGGTCCTCGCCGGCTTGGCCGACGGGAGCGTCGACGTGGTCATCGGCACCCACCGGCTGCTCGCCCCCGGCATCCGGTTCAAGAACCTGGGCCTGGTCGTCGTCGACGAGGAGCAGCGCTTCGGGGTGGAGCACAAGGAGCGGCTCAAGCAGCTGCGCACCCACGTCGACGTGCTGACGATGTCGGCGACGCCGATCCCGCGCACGCTGGAGATGGCGGTGTCCGGCATCCGGGAGATGTCCACCATCCTCACCCCGCCGGAGGAGCGGCACCCGGTGCTCACCTTCGTCGGCGCGTACGACGAACGCCAGATCGTCGCCGCGGTCCGCCGCGAGCTGCTCCGCGAGGGTCAGGTGTTCTACGTGCACAACCGGGTCGAGAGCATTGACAAGGCCGCGGCCCGGCTGCGTGACCTGGTCCCGGAGGCGCGCATCGCCACCGCGCACGGACAGATGAACGAGCACCTGCTGGAGCGGGTGGTCGTCGACTTCTGGGAGAAGCGCTTCGACGTGCTGGTCTGCACGACCATCGTGGAGAGCGGCCTGGACATCTCCAACGCGAACACCCTGGTCGTGGAGCGGGCGGACACCCTCGGGCTGTCCCAGCTGCACCAGCTGCGGGGCCGGGTCGGCCGGGGCCGGGAGCGCGCCTACGCCTACTTCCTGTACCCGCCGGAGCGGCCGATGACCGAGACCGCCCATGACCGGCTGGCCACCGTCGCCGCGCACACCGACCTGGGGTCGGGCATGCAGGTGGCGATGAAGGACCTGGAGATCCGGGGGGCGGGCAACCTGCTCGGCGGCGAGCAGTCCGGGCACATCGCCGGGGTCGGCTTTGACCTGTACCTGCGGCTGGTCGGGGAGGCCGTCGCCGAGTACCGGGGCGAGGCCGAGGCGGCGCCGCTGGAGGTCAAGGTCGACCTGCCCGTCGACGCGCACCTGCCGCACGACTACGTGCCCAGCCAGCGGCTGCGCATGGAGGCCTACCGGCGGGTCGCCGAGGCCGCCGACGAGGCAGCCGTGGCCGCCGTACGGGAAGAGCTGCTGGACCGGTACGGAGCGTTGCCGGCGCCCGTGGAGAACCTGCTGGAGGTGGCCCGGCTGCGGGCGTACGCCCGCCAGCTGGGGGTCCAGGAGGTGGTGCTGCAGGGGAGCCAGGTGCGGCTGGCCCCGGTGACCCTGCCCGAGTCCCGCCAGCTGCGGCTGACCCGGCTCTACCCGCGCAGCGTGGTCAAGCCCGCGGTCCGTACGATCCTCGTGCCGCGGCCGGCCACCGGGCCGGGCCAGCCCCTGCGCGACGGGGCGCTGCTGCGCTGGGCGCGGGAGCTGCTCGACGCCGTCGTGGCCGACCCGGCGCCGCTGGCCGCGGCCCGCTGACCGACCGGAAGGACCGTCGTGACCCGTCACCGCCGCTGGACCCGCCCGCTGCGCCGGTCGACCCTGGCCGTGGGGCTGCTGCTCGCCGCGGCGGCGCTGGGCGCCTGCGGACCGGTGCTCGCCGGCACCGCTGCCGTCGTCGGCAGCGAGCGGATCACCGTGGCGCAGTTGGAGCGTGAGGTCGGCCAGCTCAGCGCGGAGCGGACCCGGCTGGGCCTGCCCGCGGCCACCCCGGGGCAGCTGCTCCGGGGGCGGCTGCTCACCGACATCCTGCAGCAGCTCGTGGCCCAGGCCGCTGCCGGGCAGGGCATCACGGTCACCCAGGGGGAGGTGGACGCGTTCCTTGCTCGGCAGAAGCAGCAGCTCGGCGGGGAGGCCGGGCTGGCCCGCTGGCTGGCCCAGAACGACGTGCCGGTGTCGGCGATGGGCGACTTCCTGCGCGCCCAGGTGCAGAGCGGCAAGCTGGTGGACCAGGCGGTGCCCGGGGCCAGCACCCAGGCCCGGCAGCAGGCGTTCGAACAGATCGTCATCTCGACCAGCGAGCGGCTCGGGGTGCGGGTGAGCCCCCGCTTCGGCTCGTGGGAGCCCCGGGCCGGGGGCCTGGTCCCGGCGCCGGCGGACCTGTCCACCCCCGCCGCGGGCACCACCCCGGGGGGGTCGGGCGGCCCGGCTGGCGGGGCGACCCCCGCGCCGACGCCTAGCCCGTGACCTCACGCCTGGTG
>JBMOMH010000149.1:0-8904 GCA_049323135.1 Actinomycetota bacterium | reverse complement strand
CGCCAGCCGCGCAGCCGGCGCCGCCGCGGACCCACCGGTGCCACCGGGGTGACCGGGCCGGCGGGAGCCGGTGGCCGGCCGGCCGATGGCGACGGCCAGGACACGAAGGAGTCCGCGTGACCGACGTACACCCCTCCATCCCTGAGGGCGACACCCCGCCGCCAACCGGCACCGCCGACCTGGCCGCCCCGGAACCACCCGACGCCCCGGTCCGGGACGCGCAGCGGTTGGAGCGGGAGGGGGACGTGGCCGCGGACTACATCGAGGGGCTGCTGGACATCGCCGACCTCGACGGTGATCTCGACATCGACGTGGAGGGCGACCGGGCCGTGGTCGCCGTCGTCGGCGCCGGACTTGACCATCTGGTGGGCCCCCGGGGCGCGGTGCTCGAGGCGCTGCAGGAGCTGACCCGGCTGGCCGTGCTCCAGGCCACCGGGGAGCGGAGCCGGCTGATGCTGGACATCGGCGGCTACCGGGCACGCCGCCGGGAGGAGCTGGCCGCGCAGGGCCGGCGGGCCGCGGAGGAGGCCCGGGCCAGCGGTACGCCGGTGCGGCTCGCCCCGATGAACCCGTTCGAGCGCAAGGTGGTGCACGACGCCGTCGCCGCCGCCGGGCTGACCAGCGCCTCCGAGGGCGTCGAGCCGGAGCGCCACGTCGTCGTCCTGCCCGGCTGACGCAGCGGCCCGGTCGACCGGTGGGACGCGACGCCGCGCCACCCGGGCGGTCCCTGGCGGCGCTACCCGAGCCGCCGCCGGAGGCGCGGCGGCTGTTCGGGGCCCGCCTGCCGCTGGCCCAACGCTATGCCGAGCTGCTGGCCACCGACGGCCTGACCCGGGGCCTGCTCGGGCCGCGGGAGGTTGCCCGCCTGTGGCCGCGGCACCTGCTCAACTGTGTTGCCGCCGCCGAGTTGGTCGCCCCGGACACACCCGTGCTCGACCTGGGGTCGGGGGCCGGGTTGCCCGGTATCGTGTGGGCCATCGCCCGACCCGACCTGACCGTCACCCTCGTCGAGCCCGCTGCGCGGCGGACGGGGTTTCTCGAGGAGTGCGTGCATGAGCTGGCCCTCGACGGGGTTCGCGTGGTGCGGGCCCGCGCCGAGGAGCTGGCCGGCGTGCTTGCCGCGCCCGTGGTGACCGCCCGCGCCGTCGCGCCGCTGGACCGGCTGCTTGGTTGGGCGTTGCCGCTGGTCGCGGTACCCGGTGAGCTGCTGGCGCTCAAGGGGGCTCGTGCGGCGGCGGAGCTGGCCGCCGCAGAGCCGTTGCTGGCCCAGTGGCAGGCCCAGGGACAGGCCCAGGGACAGGCCCAGGGACAGGCCCAGGGATCGACTCGGTGGCAGGCCCAGGGCCCGACCCAGGGACCAGCCCGGTGCCGGGTCGCCGCCGAGGTGGTGACCTGCGGCCGCGGGTTGGTGCCCGAGCCGACGACCGTGGTGCGCATCCGGCTGGCCCCCGCCGCGCCGGCGGCCCGGGGTCGGGGCTGACGTGACCGGGCTTGCACGGCCTGACCTGCTGGGCTGGCCGGCGGACGCCTCGGGGCCGGTCGACGTCCACACGCTCGGCTGGCCCGAGGCCGATGTTTCACGTGAAACAGACGAGACGATCGAGCCCGGTGGTGACAGCGTGGACACAGGGGCGGAAGTGCCTGGCCGGGACGCCCCGAGCGTGCCCGCGGAGGGGCGCCCGAACGGCACGCCCACTGTCCGGAGCCGCCGGGATGCAGCGCCATCGGCGGGGAGCCGCCCGGATGCAGCGCCACCGGCGGGGAGCCGCCCTGTCGCCATGCCGCCCGCGGGCCCGGGCGCTGGGGCCGAAGGCCTCCTGCCGCCGCCCCCCGACCAAACGCTTCCCCATCTTGCGACCACAGAGACGGAGCAGGTCATGACGGCAGCCGAGTTGGCCGCCCAGGTGGTTTCACGTGAAACATCAGGGGACACTCCGATCGCACTGGCCGCGGAGACGGCCCTACGTATCAGGGGCCGCCACATGCCGTCCGACCTCCCCCGCCCCCCCTCCACCCGGTTGATCACCGTCGCGAACCAGAAGGGCGGCGTCGGGAAGACCACCACCACCGTCAACCTGGCGGCGGCCCTGGCCTTGCACGGCCTGCGGGTGCTGGTCATCGACCTGGACCCGCAGGGGAACGCGTCGACCGCGCTGGGTGTGGAACACCACGCCGAGGTGCCCTCCGTCTACGACGTGCTGGTCGACGGCAAGGCGCTGGCCGAGGTGGTCCAGCCGGTCACCGGCATCCCCGGCCTGCTCTGCGCCCCGGCCACCATCGACCTGGCCGGGGCCGAGATCGAGCTGGTCAGCCTGGTCGCCCGGGAGTCCCGGTTGCGCCGCGCGCTCGACGCCTATCGCGAGCCACTGGACTACCTGCTGATCGACTGTCCGCCCTCGCTGGGCCTGCTCACCGTCAACGCCTTCGTCGCCGCCACCGAGGTGCTCATCCCGATCCAGTGCGAGTACTACGCGCTGGAGGGGCTGGGCCAGCTGCTAAACAACGTGGAGCTGGTCCGGTCGCACCTGAACCCCCGGCTGCGGGTCTCCACGATCCTGCTCACCATGTACGACGCCCGCACCCGGCTGGCCGCCCAGGTGGCCGAGGAGGTCCGGGAGCACTTCGCCGACCAGGTGCTGGGGACGGCCATCCCCCGCTCGGTGCGGGTGTCCGAGGCCCCGAGCTACGGGCAGACGGTGCTCACGTACGACCCGGGCTCCACTGGGGCGCTGTCCTACCTCGAGGCGGCCCGCGAGCTCGCGTCCCGCGCGGTGCCCCAGGAGACCGTCGGCGGCACGACCCAGGAGGAGGGGCTATGAACATGCGCCGGGGTGGCCTGGGCCGTGGCCTGGGGGCACTGATCCCGTCGGGTCCGCCCGTCGAGGTCGGCCCGGGAGGGGACGGACCGGACGCTCGGCCCGGGCCGCCGGCCCCGGTGGTCGGGGCGCACTTCGCCGAGATTCCGGTGGACGCCATCACGCCCAACCCGCGGCAGCCCCGGCAGGCCTTCGACGAGGAGGCCATGGCCGAGCTGGTCCACTCCATCCGCGAGATCGGCCTGCTGCAACCGGTCGTCGTCCGCGAGGTCGGCCCGGGCCGGTACGAGCTGGTGATGGGGGAGCGGCGCTGGCGGGCGGCCCGGGAGGCGGGACTGGCCGCCCTGCCTGCGATCGTCCGGGACACCGGCGACGACGCCATGCTCCGCGACGCCCTGCTGGAGAACCTGCACCGCCAACAGCTGAACCCGTTGGAGGAGGCCGCGGCCTACGACCAGCTACTCCAGGACTTCGGGACCACCCACGAGGAGCTCGCCGGGCGCATCGGCCGGTCCCGGTCCCAGGTGACCAACACCCTGCGGCTGCTCCGGCTGCCGGCGGGGGTGCAGCGCCGGGTCGCCGCGGGCGTGCTGTCGGCCGGGCACGCCCGGGCCCTGCTGGCCCTGGACGACGCAGAGGCCCAGGAGCGGCTGGCCCACCGGATCGTCGCGGAGGGGTTGTCCGTCCGCGCGGTGGAGGAGATCGTCGCGGTGGGCGACCCGGCGACCCAGCCGTCCCGGCCGCGGCCCCGGCGCCCGGTCGCCCCCCGGCTGGAGGAACTGGCCGCCCGGCTGTCCGATCACTTCGAGACCCGGGTCCGGGTGGACCTGGGCCGCCGCCGCGGCCGGATCGTAGTGGAGTTCGCCAGCCTCGACGACCTGGAGCGGATCGTCACCGCGATGGCCCCCGAGGCCATCCCTGAGGCGTTCCGCGGCCACGCGGCCGAGCGGCCCGGGCCAGGCGGCGAGCCGCGCGTTTTGCCCGTTATGCCTGGATCCTCGGCGTACGCCTAGGCCGCCCGGGCCACGGCCAGGGCCAGCAGGTCCCGGCACACCATGCCCAGGTCACGGCCGGCGGCCGCCACGGCCTGGGGCAGCAGGCTGGTCTCAGTCAGCCCGGGGGAGACGTTGACCTCCAGGAACCAGGGCCGGCCGGCCGCGTCCACGATCAGGTCGGTCCGGGACAGGTCGCGCAGGCCCAGCGCCCGATGTGCCGCCACGGCCAGGTCGGCGGCCGCCGCGGCGGCGTCCGGCGCCAGCCGGGCCGGCACGAAGAACTCGGTCTCCCCCGCGGTGTACCGGGCCGCGTAGTCGTACACCCCGCTCACCGGGGCGATCTCCACCGCCGGCAGCGCCTCGGGGCCGCCACCGGTGTCCAGCACGGTGACCGCAACCTCCACCCCGGTGACGAACCGCTCCACCAGGGCGGTCTCCCCGTAGGCGAAGGCACCGACCATGGCCGCGGGCAGCTCGGCCGCCTGGCGGACCACGCTGGCTCCCAACGCGGACCCGCTGCGGGCCGGCTTGACGAACAGCGGCAGGCCGAGCCGGGCCACGATCGCGTCCAGCACCGCGGCGGCGCCCAGGTCGCGGAACAGCGCGTGCGGCAGGGCCACCGCTTCGGGCGTGTCCCGCCCCGCGCCCTGCAGGACCGCCTTGGCCGCCGGCTTGTCGAAGGCGATGCGGCAGGCGCGGGGGTCCGCGCCGACGTACGGGACCCCGAGCAGCTCGAGCACGTCGCGCACCGAACCGTCCTCGCCGACCGCCCCGTGCAGGGCGGGGAAGACCGCGGCCGGCGGGTCGGCGGCCAGGGCGGGCAGCAGCGCCGAGTCGACGTCGCGGACCTCGACCTCCAGCCCGACGCCGCGTAGGGCCTCGGCCACCCGGCGGCCGGAGCGGAGTGACACGTCCCGCTCGTGGGAGAGCCCCCCGGCCAGGACAAGGACGCGCCCGAGGTCGGACATGGCTGGTTCCTTTCGTCGGGGCCGGGGGACCGGCGACGGGGCCGGGGGGATCGCGGGAGGCGGGGACGGGGTCCCGGGTGCGCTAGGACAGGTCCGGGGCGGGGCTGTCGATGCCGTGCCTCGGGCCCGGCCCGGTGCCTGGCCCAATGCTCGGTCCGGTGCCCGACGCGGCCCCCGGCCCGGTGCTCGGCCCGACGAACGTCGCCCGCAGCTCCAGCTCCTCGTCCAGCACGGTGGCCAGGCGGCGTACCCCCTCGCGGATCCGCTCCGGAGTGGGGTAGCAGTAGGACAGCCGCAGGTTGCGTGAGCCGAACCCGTCCGCGTAGAACGCGGTCCCCGGCACGTACGCCACCCGCTGGGTGACCGCGCGGGGGAGCATGGCCGCGGAGTCCAGGCCCTCGGGCAGGGTGACCCAGACGTAGAAGCCGCCGCCCGGCCGGGTCCAGGTGGCCCCCGCGGGGAAGTGCGCGGCTAGCGCCTCGAGGGTGGCGTCGCGCCGCTCCCGGTACAGCTCCCGGAACGTCTTCACCTGTTCCTGCCAGGGCTGGGTGGCGAGGTACTCGGAGACCGCCAGCTGGCTGAACATGGGGGGGCACAGCACCGCGGCCTCCGCGGCGAGCACCAGCTTCTCCCGCACCGCGTGCGGGGCCAGCGCCCAGCCCACCCGGAACCCGGGGGCGAACGTCTTGGAGAACGAGCCCAGGTAGATCACGCCGTCCGGGTCGTCGGCGCGCAACGCCCGGGGCGGCTCACCGTCGAAGCCGAGCAGCCCGTACGGGTCGTCCTCGAGCACCAGCAGGCCGGCCTCCCCGCAGATGTCGAGCACCTCACGGCGGCGGGCGGGGGAGAGGGACACCCCCGCCGGGTTGTGGAAGTTGGGGATCGTGTAGAGGAACTTCACCCGCCGGCCGGCGTCGGCGAGGCTGGCCAGCGCCTCGCGGAGCCGGTCGGGAACCAGCCCGTCCCCGTCCATCTCCACGTGCACCACCTCGCACTGGTAGGCACGGAAGACGCCCAGCGCGCCGACGTACGACGGGGCCTCGGCCAGCACCACGTCCCCGGGGTCGCAGAAGATCCGGGTGACCAGGTCCAGGGCCTGTTGGCTACCGACGGTAACCACCACGTCGTCGGGGTGCCCCTCGATGCCGACCAGGGACATGATCCGGCAGATCTGCTCGCGTAGCACCTCGTCGCCCTGACCGGAGCCGTACTGCATCGCCTGGGTGCCCCGCTCGGCCACCAGACGGGCCAGGCTGTCGCCGACCGCGTCCAGCGGCAGGGCGGGCAGGTAGGGCATCCCCCCGGCGAGGCTGACCACCTCGGGGCGGGAGGCCACCGCGAACAGGGCCCGGATCTCCGAGGCGGTCATGCCGCGGGTACGCGCGGCGTACCGGTCGATGTAGGCGTCGAGGCGCGACCCGGCACCCCGGGACGGGACGGACACGCGACCTCCTCGGGGTCCGGTGCTCATCGTACGGCGGGGCCGGCCGCTCCTTCCCGGCGCGACCGGTGGCCTCTACGATGCCCTACGGTGCGCGCTGCCGTCCCGGAGGGTCGCCGGGCCGGTGCCGCGCGGGTCGGTGCCGCCGGGCGGCGTACGCCGGCCGGTCCCGACCGGGGTCCTGGAGGGGGTGTGATGGCCCGCCGCCTGGTCAACATCACGCTGGACAACCTCGACGAGCTGCCGTCGCGGTGCCGGTCGTGCGTTTTCTGGGAGCTGGACCCGGTGAGCCGAACCCGGGCCGAGGAGGTCGGCGACCCGGCGCTGGAGAAGGAGGCGTGGGTCTCCGCGACGCTGCTGGAGTGGGGCTCCTGCGGCAAGCTGGTGCAGGTCGACGGGGTGACCGCGGGCTACGTCCTGTTCGCCCCTCCGGCGTACGTGCCCCGGTCGGTGGCCTTCCCCACCTCGCCGATCAGCGCGGACGCGGTGCTGTTGATGACCGCGCACGTGCTGCCGGAGTTCGCCGGGGGCGGGCTGGGCCGGATCCTGGTGCAGGGCACCGCCAAGGACCTGCTGCGCCGGGGGATCCGGGCCGTCGAGGCGTTCGGCGACGCGGCGTGGGCGCAGCCGGCCTGCGTGCTGCCGGCCGACTACCTGCTCGCCCTCGGGTTCAAGACCGTCCGGCCCCACCCTCGGTTCCCCCGGCTGCGGCTCGACCTGCGCACCGCCCTGTCCTGGCGGGAGGACGTGGAGGTCGCGCTGGAACGGCTGCTCGGGTCGATCAGCCCGGAGGGCGCGCTGCGCCCGGTCTGACCTGGGCCCGGCGGGCCCGGCGGCCTGGGCTGCTCAGGCGACGAACTCGGCCAGGTCCCGCAGGATGGCCGCCTTCGGCCGCGCCCCGATGATCTGCTTGACCAGGGTGCCGCCCTTGTAGACGTTCATCGTCGGGATCGACGTGATGCCGTACGCCGCCGCCGTCCGCGGGTTCTCGTCGACGTTGAGCTTGGCGACGACCAGCCGGTCCGCGTGCTCGGCGGCGATCTCCTCCAGCACGGGGGCGACCAGCCGGCACGGCCCGCACCACTCCGCCCAGAAGTCCACGAGGACCGTCTTGTCGCTGGCCAGCACGTCGCTGTCGAACGTGGCGTCGGTCACGGTCTTGGTCACGGCTCCCACAGGGCTCTCCTTGTGCGTCGAGGTGCGTTGGTGTGTCTTGCGGCGCAGAGGTGCGGGTCTTGGGCTGCTTTAGGTGGGTTGGCTCAGCCGGTGGTCGTGACGACGGCCTGCGCCGGCTCCCCGGTGGCCTGGGCGTCGGCCAGGTCGGCCAGGTAGCGCTCGGCGTCCAGGGCGGCGGCACACCCGGTCCCGGCGGCGGTCACCGCCTGGCGGTAGGTGTGGTCGACCAGGTCACCGCAGGCGAACACGCCGGGCAGGTTGGTGCGGGTCGATGGGCAGTCGACCAGCACGTACCCACCGTCGTCCCGGCGTACCTGACCGGCGACCAGCTCACTGCGCGGGTCGTGGCCGATGGCGACGAACAGACCCGTCACCGGCAGCGTGGACTCCTCCCCGGTCGGCAGGTGGCGCAGCCGCAGGCCGGTCAGCTTGTCCGTGCCGAGGAGGTCGACGACCCCGGTGTCCCAGACGAAACGGATCTTGGGGTTGGCCCGGGCCCGGTCCTGCATGATCTTGCTGGCCCGCAGCTCGTGCCGGCGGTGGATGACGGTGACCGAGCGGGCGAAGCGGGTGAGGAAGGTCGCCTCCTCCATGGCCGAGTCGCCGCCGCCGACCACTGCGACGTCCTGGTCCCGGAAGAAGAACCCGTCGCACGTCGCGCACCAGGACACTCCGTGTCCAGACAGTCGCTTCTCGTTAGGGAGGCCGAGCTCCCGGTAGCCCGACCCCATGGCCAGGATGACCGCCCGGGCCCGGTACTCGGTCCCCGCGCCATCCCGGACCACCTTCACCGGCCCGGTCAGGTCGACCTCGACGGCGTCGTCGGCGACCAGGTCGGCCCCGAACCGGTCGGCCTGCTTGCGCAGGTTGTCCATCAGGTCCGGGCCGAGGATGCCGTCGGGGAAGCCGGGGAAGTTCTCCACCTCGGTGGTGTTCATCAGCGCACCGCCCGCGGTCACCGACCCTTCCAGCACCACGGGGGCCAGCCGGGCCCGGGCCGCGTAGATCGCCGCGGTGTACCCGGCGGGGCCGGATCCGATGATGACCAGGTCACGTACGTCGCCCACGGTGCTCCCCTCGGTCCTGCCCACTCGTGCCACCCGTCGTGGTGCCCTCTTGTGCTGCCCTCTTGTGCTGCCCGCGATGGTGCCTGCAGCGCACGTCTGCGCCCTGCCGGGGCTCGCTGGCCTCAACGGATCCTAGGAGGGGGGGATTCCCGGTACCCGCCGGAGCACGCCGCATCGGCGGTCGTCGTCCCCTGCAGCGTGGCGGGGCCCGCCGTACGGACTCGGCACTTCTTGGGTCGTCGTACCACTTCCTGGGTGGTGGTATCGCCTCCCGGGTGCTCGACCGCCCAGGAGGCGACATGATGATCAGGAAACCTGAGACGAAACTGACCTGTGCGGGGCAGGGCGAAGCCGTCCGGGCGCAGCCCGGACCCTGTGGGCGGTCGGGTCAGGCGGCCGGTTCGATGGTGACCTTGTGGCCGAGGCTTTCCAGCTGGCGGA
>JBMOMH010000148.1:0-8996 GCA_049323135.1 Actinomycetota bacterium | reverse complement strand
GCCGAGGCCGACCTGGTGCTCCTGGTCAAGCCGCAGTTCGAGGCTGGCCGGGGACGGGTGGGTCGCGGGGGGGTGGTCCGGGACCCGGCGGTCCGGTCCGCCGCCGTACGAGACGTGGCGGCCGCCGCGGCCGACCTGGGGCTCGGGGCCGCCGGTGTCACCGCCAGCCCGCTGCCCGGGCCGAGCGGCAACGTCGAGTACTTCCTGTGGCTGCGCCGGGGCGCGGCGGCGCTCGACCCGGCCGCGGTCGCGGCGGCCGTGGCCGAGGGCCCCTCGTGACCGGCCGGCGGGTCCTGGTGCTCGCCCACACCGGTCAAGCCGCCGCGGTGCGCAGCGCCCACCTGGTCGTGTCCCAGCTGCTCGCGGCCGGGGTCGGCGTCCGGCTGATCACCGCGGAGGCCGCCGCCCTGGGCATCGAGGGGGTCGAGCAGGCCGCCGCGGAGCCCTCCGCCGCCGCGGACTGCGAGCTGGTGGTGGTGCTGGGCGGGGACGGCACCCTGCTGCGGGGGGCCGAGCTGGCCCGGCCGACCGGCACCCCCATGCTGGGGGTGAACCTGGGTCACGTCGGCTTCCTCGCCGAGGCGGAGCGGGACGACCTGGCCGCCACCGTCGACCGGGTGGTGCACCGGCGCTACGACGTCGAGGAGCGAATGACCGTCGACGTCCTGGTCCGGGTGGACGGTGCCGTCACCTGCCGCACCTGGGCGCTGAACGAGGCCAGCGTCGAGAAGGCCAGCCGGGAGCGGATGCTTGAGGTCGTCGTGGAGGTGGACGCGCGTCCTCTGTCGCGGTGGGGGTGCGACGGCGTGGTGTGCGCCACGCCGACCGGCTCCACGGCGTACGCGTTCTCCGCCGGGGGGCCGGTGGTGTGGCCGGAGGTGGACGCGCTGCTGCTGGTGCCGATCAGTGCGCACGCGCTGTTCGCCCGCCCCCTGGTCGTCGCCCCGACGTCCCACCTCGCGGTCGAGCTGCACTCGCCCGGCGGCGGGGGGGTGCTGTGGTGCGACGGCCGGCGCACGCTGCCGCTCCCTCAGGGCGCCCGGGTGGAGGTGACCCGGGGCGGGCAGCCGGTCCGGTTCGCCCGGCTGCATCGGCACCCCTTCACCGACCGGCTGGTGGCCAAGTTCGGGCTGCCGGTGCAGGGCTGGCGGGGGTCCCGGTCCGGGGCGCCCTCCGGATGGGCCGGGGACGCCTCCCGGGAGCGGGCCACGTGATCGAGGAGCTGCGCCTCGCGGGCCTGGGGGTGATCGAGGAGGCGGTGCTCGAGCTGGGCCCGGGCCTGACCGTGCTCACCGGCGAGACCGGGGCGGGCAAGACCATGGTCCTCACCGGCCTGGGGCTGCTGTTCGGCGGGCGGGCCGACCCGGGGCTGGTCCGAGCGGGCAGCGCCCGGGCCGAGGTGGAGGGGCGGCTGCGGGTGGACCCGGCCGGACCGGTCGCGCGGCGGGTGGCCGAGGCCGGCGGGGACCTCGACGGGGACGGGCTGCTGCTGGCCCGCATCGTTACCGCGGAGGGCCGCTCCCGCGCCTACGTCGGTGGACGGGCCGCCCCCGCGGGCGTGCTGGCCGACCTGGCCGAGGACCTGGTGGCCGTGCACGGCCAGGCCGACCAGCGGCAGCTGCTGCGCGCCGCCCGGCAGCGGGAGGTGCTGGACCGGTTCGCCGGGGCGGCGGTGCAGGACCTGAGCGCGCGGTACCGGCGGGCCTACCGGCAGCTCCGCGCGGTGACCGCCGAGCTGGCCGAGGTGGCGGGCCGGGCGCGGGAGCGGGCCCAGGAGGCCGACCTGCTGCGCTTTGGCCTCGATGAGATCGCGGCGGTGGACCCGCGGGCGGGGGAGGACGCGGAGCTCACCGCCGAGGCGGCCCGACTCGGCCACGCCGACGCGCTGCGGGCCGCCGCGGACGGCGCCCACCAGGCCCTGCTGGGCGACCCGGCGCAGGGTGCGGCGGACGCCCTCGGCCTGGTCGCGGCCGCCCGGCGGGAGCTGGACCGGGTGCGCGATCACGACCCGGCGCTGGCCGCGCTCGCGGACCGGCTGGCCGAGGTGGGCTACCTGCTCGCCGACGTGGCCACCGACCTGGCCTCGTACGCCGCCGGGCTGGAGACCGACCCGGCGCGCCTGGCGGCCGTCGAGGAGCGCCGGGCGGCGCTGGCACGGCTCACCCGCAAGTACGGCGACACCGCCGCGGACGTGCTCGCGTGGGCTGGCCGGGCCGCGACCCGGCTCGCCCTGCTGGACGACGACTCCGACCGGGTCGAGCGGCTGCGGGCGGACCAGGACCGGCTGCGCGGGGAGCTCGCCGGGCTCGCCGCCGAGCTCACTGCCGCCCGGCGGGCGGCGGGCGAGCGGTTCGCGGCCGCCGTCGCGACGGAGCTGGCCGGCCTGGCGATGCCCCAGGCCCGGGTCAGCGTCGCCCTGCACCGCCGCCCCGACCCGGACGGGCTGCTGCTGCCGGGCGCGACCGCCGGTACCGCCTTCGGTCCAACCGGGGTGGACGAGGTGGAGCTGCTGCTCGCCGCCCATTCCGGGGCCCCCCCGCGGCCGCTGCACCGGGGGGCCTCCGGGGGTGAGCTGTCCCGGGTCATGCTCGCCGTCGAGGTGGTCTTCGCCGGGGCGGACCCGGTGCCCACGTTCGTCTTCGACGAGGTCGACGCTGGCGTCGGCGGCCGGGCCGCGGTCGAGGTGGGTGCCCGGCTGGCCCGGCTCGCCGCCCGCGCGCAGGTCCTCGTGGTGACCCACCTGCCCCAGGTGGCGGCGTACGCCGACCGCCACCTGGTGGTCACCAAGGCGGAGGGCGGGTGGGTGACCCGCAGCGGGGTGGTCCAGGTCGAGGGCGCCGCCCGGGTGCGGGAGCTCTCCCGCATGCTCGCCGGCCTGGCCGACTCCGCGCTCGCCCAAGGGCACGCCGAGGAGCTGCTCGCCGCCGCCGCCCAGCAGAAGGCGGGCCGGCTGCCGGCCGGGCCGGACACGCCCGGCGCGCAGGTCCCCGGTGAGCCCGCGCCGACGTGGCACGATGACCGGGATGAAGCTGCTCTCGCTGCGCCGCAACCGGCGGCCCGCCCTGCCCGGCGTCCACGGCCAGGTCCGGCTCGACCGGCGGACGAGGAACCTGGTGCGCCGGCTGCGGCCCGGTGACATCGCCGTCATCGATCACGTCGACCTCGACCGGGACAGCGCCCTGGCGCTGCTCGGCTGCGGCGTGGCCGCCGTCGTCAACGCCGCCCCGAGCATCAGCGGGCGCTACCCCAACCTCGGCCCGGAGGTGCTGGTCGGCGCCGGGATCCCGCTCGTCGACGGGGTCGGCCCGGAGATCTTCGCGCTGCTCGACGAGGGCGACGCGGTCCGCATCCACGAGGGCGTCGTCTACGTGGGGGAGCGCGCCGTCGTCACCGGCACCCCGCAGTCGGTGGAGACCGTGGCGCTGGCCGCGGAGGCCGCCCACCGCGGCCTGGCGGTCCAGCTCGAGGCGTTCGCGGCGAACACGGTGGAGTTCCTGCGGCGGGAACACGACCTGCTGCTGGACGGTGCCGGTGTGCCCGAGTTGGCCACCCCGGTCGAGGGTCGGCCCGCCGTCGTCGTCGTGCCGGGCCAGCAGCACCGCGCGCAGCTGCAGCGGCTGCGGGGCTACCTGCGGGAGCACCGGCCGGTGCTTGTCGGCGTCGAGGAGGGCGCGGACACCCTGCTGTCGGTGGGCCTGCGCCCGGACCTCGTGGTCGGCGACCTGGAGACGGTCTCTGACGCCGCCCTGACCAGCGGCGCGGAGCTGGTGCTGCGCACCGACCGGGACGGGCGGGCCCCCGGGTGGGGCCGGCTGGAGCAGCTGGGTCGGTCCGCGGTGGCCTTCCCCGCGGAGGTGACCAGCGAGGACCTGGCCCTGCTGCTCCTCCACGGGCGGGCGGCCGAGCTGATCGTCACCGTGGGGACGCACACCAGCCTGGTCGAGTTTCTCGACCGTGGGCGGGCCGGGATGGCCAGCACCTTCCTGACCCGGCTGCGGGTGGGCTCCCGGCTCGTCGACGCGGCAGCGGTCGCCCGGCTGCACCGCAGCCGGATCGGCATCGGTCCCTTGCTGGTGCTGGTGTTCGCCGCCCTCCTCGCGATGGGCCTGGCCCTGGCCCTGTCCCCGTCGGGCCCTCCCAGCCTGGACGGGCTGCGCGCGGCGTGGGACAACCTCGTCGTGTGGCTGCGCGGCTTCCGCTGAGGTGACCCGCTGACTTGATCGACTTTCGCTACCACCTGGTGTCGCTGCTCGCGGTCCTGCTGGCGCTGGCCGTCGGCATCGTCGTGGGCACCACCACCATGTCCCGGCCGGCGCCCAGCACCTCCGGGGACCAGGTTGCCCGGCTGACCACGGAGAACCGGGACCTGCAGGGCAGCGTGCGCCAGCTGGAGGCCGCGCAGCGCTTCGACGACGCCTTCCTGCGCGGGCTGACCCCGGCTCTGGTCGCCGGCCGGCTCGCCGGGTCCTCGGTGCTCGTCGTGCTGCTGCCGGGCGCGGACCCGCGTGAGGCCGACGAGCTGGCCCGGGTGGTCGAGCTAGCCGGGGGCAAGGTCACCGGGCGGGTCACGTTCAAGGACAAGTACGTCGAGGCCGCGCAGGCGCAGGTCCTCGACGACCTGACCGGCCGGCTGGTCCCCCCCAACGTGTCCCTCAACCGGCAGGGCAGCACGCCGTACGACCGCAGCGCGGTGGAGCTGGCCAGCATCCTGGTCACCAACCAGCCCAGCCAGGTGGGCCGCGAGGCCCCCCAGGCGGCGACCATCCTCACCGGGTTCCAGTCCATCGGCTTCCTGGACTACAGCGGCACCCCGGCCAAGCGGGCCAGCCTGGTGGTGGTCCTCACCGGAGCGCCGGCCGCCGGTACCCCCCCGCCACCGGAGGAGCAGCGGCGGGTGCAGGGGGCCTGGCTGAGCCTGGCCACCGCCCTGGACGCGCAGGGCCGGGGCACCGTGGTGGCCGGCCCGGCCACGGCCGCCGCGACCGGGGGCCTGCTCACCGTGCTGCGCGGTTCCCCGGTGGCCCGGCAGGTGTCCACGGTGGACGGCACCGGGACGGTGGCCGCCCGGGTGTCGGTGGTGCTGGCGCTGGCCGAGCAGGACCGGGGGCGGGCCGGCCAGTACGGGTCCGGCACGGGGGCCACCGCCCCCGCGCCGGCGGTCACCCCCGGCGGACCCTGACCTCCCGGTCCAACGTCCCGCGCGTCCCGGCCCCGTGAGGTCCGGGGCGGTGCCGGCCGCTGATAGTCTGAAGGCCCGTGGACAGGCGGGTCGGCCCGCCGCACAGCCGACCACGGGGAGACGTTGTGGCAGCGCCGCAGACCACCCGGCACATCTTCGTCACCGGGGGCGTCGCCTCCAGCCTCGGCAAGGGCCTCACCGCGTCCAGCCTGGGCCGGCTGCTGCGGGCCCGGGGCCTGCGGGTGACCATGCAGAAGCTCGACCCCTACCTGAACGTCGATCCGGGGACGATGAACCCGTTCCAGCACGGGGAGGTGTTCGTCACCGACGACGGGGCCGAGACCGACCTGGACGTGGGCCACTACGAGCGGTTCCTCGACGTCGCGTTGCACGGCTCGGCGAACGTGACGACCGGGCAGGTCTACTCCTCGGTCATCGCCAAGGAGCGGCGCGGGGAGTACCTCGGGGACACCGTGCAGGTGATCCCGCACATCACCAACGAGATCAAGTCCCGGATCCGGCGGATGGCCGGCCCGGACGTGGACGTGGTCATCACCGAGGTCGGCGGGACGGTCGGCGACATCGAGTCGCTGCCGTTCCTGGAGGCGGTGCGGCAGGTCCGCCACGAGGTGGGCCGGGAGAACGTGTTCTTCCTGCACATCTCGCTGCTGCCCTACATCGGGCCGTCCGGCGAGCTGAAGACCAAACCCACCCAGCACTCGGTGGCCGCGCTGCGCAACATCGGCATCCAGCCGGACGCGATCGTGCTGCGGGCGGACCGCCCGGTGCCCCACGGCATCAAGCGGAAGGTGTCGCTGATGTGCGACGTCGACGAGGAGGCCGTCGTCGCCGCCGTGGACGCGCCGAGCATCTACGACATCCCCAAGGTGCTGCACGCCGAAGGCTTGGACGCCTACGTGGTCCGGCGCCTGGGCCTGCCGTTCCGGGACGTCGACTGGACCGACTGGGACGAGCTGCTGCGCCGGGCCCACCGGCCCAGCCGCCGGGTCACCATTGCCCTGGTGGGCAAGTACGTCGACCTGCCTGACGCCTACCTGTCGGTGACCGAGGCGCTGCGCGCCGGCGGCTTCCACCACGACGCCCGGGTGGAGATCCGCTGGGTGACCAGCGACGACTGCTCGACTCCGGAGGGGGCGGCCCGGGAGCTCGCCGACGTCGACGGGGTCTGCGTGCCCGGCGGGTTCGGCGTCCGCGGCATCGAAGGCAAGGTGGGCGCGCTGCGCCACGCCCGGGAGCACGGGCTGCCCACCTTGGGCCTGTGCCTGGGCCTGCAGTGCATGGTCATCGAGTACGCCCGGAACGTGGCCGGGCTGGCCGCGGCCAACTCCGCCGAGTTCGACCCGGCCACCCCGCACCCGGTCGTGGCCACCATGGCCGACCAGCACGACGTGGTCGCCGGGGAGCGGGACATGGGCGGCACCATGCGGCTGGGTCTGTACCCGGCCAAGCTGGCCGAGGGCTCCCTGGTCCGGGCCGCCTACGGCGAGCCCTACGTCGACGAGCGGCACCGGCACCGGTACGAGGTCAGCAACAGCTACCGGCCCCACCTCGAGGACGCCGGCCTGGTGTTCTCCGGCACCTCCCCGGACGGCCGGCTGGTGGAGTTCCTCGAGCTGCCCCCCGCGGTCCACCCCTTCTACGTCGGCACCCAGGCGCACCCGGAGTTCCGCTCCCGGCCGACCCGGGCGCATCCGCTGTTCGCCGGCCTGGTCGCGGCCGCGCTGCAGCGGCGTGCCCGCGCCGACGGCGGGGCGACCGGCCGGGCGGTGGCGCCCGCCCCGACCCTGGCCGGTTCGTGACCGGCCGGCCCGGCCCCCGGGACGCCCTCGGCGGCGTACCCGTCGAGACCTCTCGGACCGCCTGGCGGGGGCCGTTGTGGTCGGTGGTCGAGGAGCGGGTCCGGCTGCCCGCCGGGCCGGTGGACCGGCAGTACCTGGTGCACCCCGGCGCGGTGGGTGTGCTCGGCCTGGACGAGGCGGACCGGGTGCTGCTGGTGCACCAGTACCGCCACCCGGTGCGGGCCACCCTGTGGGAGCCGCCGGCCGGGCTGCTCGACGTGGCGGGGGAGGACCCGCTGCGCACCGCGCAGCGGGAGCTGTACGAGGAGGCCCACCACCAGGCCACCGACTGGGCGCTGCTCGTCGACGCCTACACCTCCCCAGGCTCCAGCGACGAGGCGGTGCGCATCTACCTGGCCCGGGGGCTGTCCCCGGTGACCGACCGGGACCGTTACGCCGGGACCCATGAGGAGACCGACATGCCGGTGGTCTGGGTGCCCCTCGACGAGGTGGTCGCGGCGGTCCTGGCCGGGGCGCTGCACAACCCCCTGCTGGTGATGGGGGCCCTGGCCGCGTACGCCGCCCGCGGCCGGGGCTGGGCCGCGCTGCGTCCGGCCGACACCCCCTGGCCGGCCCGGCCGGCCAGGTCCACTGCCGGGTGAGGCGGGTGTGCCGGAGCGACCCGCAACCGTTGCCGACCACCCACGGCGATCCAGGGGGGTGGGGCGGCTGTCGCCGACCTTCAGTTGACTTCACATGATCCTGCGCCGACACTGGAAGTACTACTCCCCGCCGTCCTAGGCCTATGGCCTCGGACTGGCGGGGATTATTCGTAGGGGGTCGAGTGGTGCAGCGAGTGGTGGTGTTCCTGGACTACCAGAACGTCTACATGGGGGCGCGTTCCTGCTTCCACCGCAGCTAGGACCCCCACACGTTCGGACAGGTCGATCCACTCGCACTCGGCTCCCGTCTTGCCTCGGACAGCCCGTACGACCGGGAGCTGCTGAGCGTTCGGGTCTACCGGGGTCGGCCGGATGCGACTCGCGACCCGAAGGGCTACGCCGCCTGCACACGGCAGTGCGCTGTCTGGGAGCAGAGTCCACGAGTCACCGTGACGCTCCGAACGCTGGCCTATCCGTCGGGATGGCCCGACCGTTGCCAACCGGGGGAGAAGCCGAGGGAGAAGGGCATCGATGTGGCTCTCGCGATCGACTTTGTCGCGATGGCTGTCCGGGGCGAGTACGACGTCGGGATCCTCATGTCAACCGACACTGACCTCAAGCCCGCCCTGGAGGCCGTCGCTGACCTCGCCGGCGCCAGCGGGCCCCGACCGGAAGTGGCGGCGTGGAGTGCAGAGGGCATGCGCAATCGACGCTTGTCGATCCATTCGCATTCGCGATCTCTCTGGTGCCACTGGCTTGACAAGGCGGCGTACCTGGCTGTGCGCGACCTGACCGACTACAGCTGACGCCGGCCCGGGTTCACGGTGAGCAGGGCCCGGCCGCCGCGGCGCACCGTCGTCATCCGCTGAGCCGCAGCACGGTGACCGCCAGGGTCTCCGCACCGGAGCGCAGCGTGACCTCCTGGACCGGGCGGGCGGCCACCCCCTGGGCGCGTAGTGCCGCGACGCTGGCCGCCACCCGGTCCCCGGTGCGCCCGAGCAGGAGCACAACGCTGGGACGGCGCTTGTCCAGCTGCTCTAGGGACGCCTCGGTCAGCCGGGGCGCGGGGGCGCGCAGGCCGTTGGCTGGCCACAGGTACTGGGCCGCGGCGGCCTGCAGGGTCGGGTCGTTGTCGTCGGTCAGCCAGACCAGCACCGTGTCCCGGGGGCCGACCGCCGGGGACACGGCGGCCGGCAGCTGGCTCACCACCCGGTAGCGGTCCACCCGGTGCCCTCCGCCCCCGGCGACGACCCCGGCGTAGTCGGGGCGGGGGAACGGCGCCTGGCCCGGCAGGTAGGGCTCGCTCACCGGGCCGCCCACGGTGAGCGCGTACGCGGTAGCAAGCAGCGCGGCCAT
>JBMOMH010000147.1:0-9022 GCA_049323135.1 Actinomycetota bacterium | reverse complement strand
CACCCTCGTCATCGAGGGTCCCTCCTACCGCCAACGCGACCCTCACCGGCGCGTCGCCGTTGACGCCGACGGCGAGGCCAAGTGATGCTCACTCACACCTCCAGGTGGTCCCATGCTCGTGGCAACGCGGTGGTCCCATCACGCTGGCAAGCGACAGAACCTGCACCGTCCAGGACCAACTGAGCTGGTCTCGAGCGCCAGCGTGCCGTGCCATTGCCGCGACCTGCGCCACCAACCCACGGGCCACGGTCGAGGTCACCTCCACGGCCACCGCGTTGCCGTCTCGATCCTCCACCACGAGGTCGACCATCCTTGGTTGGGATCCGTCATCACGCTCGACGACCCGGCCACCGAGTCCGGCGCACACCAGTCCCTCAGCGGCAACCGCTCTCGGGACGCTGCCCGCGGCTCACCTGACGCCTCCGTACTCCAGGCTGAGCCATGCGTCGAACGTCTGCGTGCCCCGCGGCCCCGGACCGGTCGGCAGCAGCGCACCCCGCGCCATCGCCCGACCGGCCGCGCCGGGCGGCCGGACCGGCAGCACCACGCGGCGGGGACCGCGGGCCCGCAGCAGGCGCCGGGCCAGGTCGACCAGGTCGTGCTCCTCCGGCCCGGCCAGGTCCGGGGCCCGGCCCACCGCCTCCCCGAGGGCCAGCTCGGCCAGGGCCTGGGCCACCTCCCGGGCAGCGATCGGCTGGATCCGGGCCTGGGGCACCCACGCCACTGGCCCGTGCGTCCGGGACAGGATCTGCCCCGGGAACTCGTGGAACTGGGTGGCGCGCAGCACAGTTGCCGGTACCGGTCCGGCCAGCGCCAGCTCCTCCTGGGCGCGCTTGCCGGCGTAGTAGCCCCGGTCGACCCGGTCCACCCCGACGATGGACAGCACGACGTGGTGGCGCACGCCGGCCCGCTCACCGGAGGCGAGCAGCCGTCCCGTGGCGGTGGTGAAGAAGTCGATGGCCTCCCGGCGGCGGGCCGTGGGCACGTTGCTGACGTCGACGACCGTCGCGACGTCGGTCAGCGCGTCGTCCAGGCCCGCTCCGGTGGTCAGGTCCACCCCCCGGGACCGAGCCAGCACCACCGGCTCTAGACCCGCGGCGGCCAGCGCGGCGACGACGTACCGCCCAACCAGACCGGTTCCCCCGGCAACCGCAACCCGCCGTCTGCTCACGCCCGCTCCTTCGATAGCTGGAGTACCACTCCCGGCTGGTGCATGCATGCCTGCTACCATGCCGGCATGGCCCAGATGACCTGGCGGGCATCCGAGGAGCTGCTCCGGCGGGTGCGGCGCACCGCCCAGCGACAGGGGCGGAGCATGAACGACTATGTCACCGCGGTGCTCGACGCGGCCACCGATCCGTCCCTGGGCGGCAGTGAGGTCGAGCGGGTCCGGGAGCGGTTGGCTGCGGCGGGCCTGCTGGTCGAAGCGGGGGAGCCACGTCGCCGGCCCACGCGGGCTGCCGTGGCCACCGCCCGCCGGGCAGCCGGGCGTGGCACCCCCCTCACCGACCTGGTCTCCGACGGGCGCAGGTGACCGTCTTCGCCGACTCCTCGGCCCTGGTGACGCTGTACGCCGACGAGTCCGGGCGGGCCGCATGGATCAGCGAGGAGCCGATCGTGGTTGGGCAGCTGGCCCGGGTCGAGGTACCGGCGGCGCTGTGGCGCAAGCATCGCTTGGGGGAGCTTGGCCCCGAGGCCACGCGCGTCCTCCTTGACGACTTCGAGGCCGACTACTTCGGGACGGCCGACGAGCTCCCGCGGTTCGCCCCCGTGACCGTCACTGGCGCGCTGCTCGATGTGGCTGCGCGGCTGTGCGCGGCGCACGGGCTGCGTGCGTACGACGCGGTGCAGCTGTCCTGCGCGCTGGCGGCGCGCCGCGCCGACCCCGGCTGCGTCAGCTTCGCGGCCTACGACCACACCCTGCGGCGTGCCGCAGCAGTCGAGGGGTTTCGGCTGCTCCCGGAGCGCTGACCGGTCTCAGCCGGCCAGCACGACGCCGAGCACGACGGCGCTGAGCGCGGTCAACCCGCTCAGCGCCCCCCACACCGCCAAGCCGGCCGCGGTCTTCGACCGGGCGTGCAGGAACGCGGCCACCCCGGACAGCAGCACGACGCCGATCTTCGCGTCGAGCACGCCGCGCAGCCCGGCGAGCCGGGTGCTGTCCGCGGCGATGTTCCACACGCCGGTGGCCAGGAGCACGCCGTACGCCGGCCAGGCGATCCAGCCGAACCGGCGCGCGGCCACCCGCGGCGCCTCGGCCGAGACCCGGCGCAGCACCGGCACCAGCCCCGCCAGCACCAGCTGCCCGCCCACCCAGATCGTCGCGGCGATGACGTGCAGGGACAGCCGGACCACGTCCCAGGCACCATGACTCACCGCGTCCTCCTCCAGGCTGAGGTCACCAACCATTGATCGGCCACGTCAGCATAGGGGGCGCCCCGGCGGGGCCAGCCGGTGCCCGTGCGGTCAGGGGACGAGGATCCCCCGGCCGCGCAGGCGTCCCTGGTCCAGGTCGGCGATGGCGTCGTTGACCGCGTCCAGCGGGTAGGTCGCCGTGTGCAGGCGGACCAGCCCGCGCGCGGCCAGGTTCATCAGCTCGGCCAGCTCGTTGTAGGTGCCGACGAGGTTTCCCACCACGTTGATCTCGGTGAGGATGATCTGCATCGTCGGGATGTGCACCGCCCCCCCGTACCCGACGACGAAGTGCGACCCGGCGCGGCGCAGCATGGCGGTGGCGTCGAGCTCGGCGCCCTGCTCCCCGATGAAGTCCAAGACCACCTCGGCGCCCCGGCCGTCGGTGAGCTCGAGCACCCGGCCCACCTGCCCCCCGTCGGCCAGCACCGTGTGGTCGGCCCCCCAGCCGGGGGTCAGCGCCAGCGCGTCCGCGTTCCGGTCCACCACGATGATCTCGGTGGGGGTGAGCGCCTTGAGGCACTGGATGCCGATGTGCCCGAGGCCGCCGGCGCCGAGGACGACGGTGCGGCTGCCCGGGGGCAGCAGCGGCTGGGCCTTCTTCACCGCGTGGTACGCCGTGAGCCCCGCGTCGGCGAGCGCGGCGACCTGGGTGGGATGCAGCGACGGGTCGATCCGGATCACCGACCGGGCCCCAGTCTTGAGGTACTCGGCGAAGCCGCCGTCGGCGAACAGCCCCGGGAACACCCCGGCCTCGCAGTGCATGTCGTCCCCGGCGCGGCAGGCCCGGCACAGCCCGCAGGTGACCAGCGGGTGCACGATGACGGTGTCGCCGACGGCGACATTGGTGACCGCGCTGCCGACGGCGTGCACCCATCCGGCGTTCTCGTGCCCGGGGATGTAGGGCAGGGTCAGCCCGGCCGCGCGCTGCGCCTCGTCGAACTGGCCCTCGTGGATGTGCAGGTCGGTGCGGCACAGCCCGGCCGCGCCGATCCGGACGACGACGTCGAACGGGCCGGTGACCTCCGGGTCGGGGACCTCCTCGACCACCAGGTCCTGGTGGAAGCCGTGCAGGCGCGCTGCCTTCATCCGTGCCGCTCCTCGCTGGTCGGGACACCGAATCGGGCCCCGGGCAGCCCCCAGGACCGGAAGAAGTCGCCGGTGGTCCGGCAGGTTGCCACGTTCACGTCGTTGCCGGCCCCGATGAGCTGGGCGTGCCGTCGGCGGGCCCGCTCCAGCAGTGCCGCGGCGGGCGCGCCGCCGAGCAGCGGGGCCTCCGCGTCCTCGGCGGCGCCGGGGCGGGCGGCCAGCCCGGCGTGGACCGCGGCGCGGGCCCCGAAGGACAGGAAGGCCAGCCGGCGCGGCCCGCCCTCCTCGGGCTGGAAGCTGACCGCCATCGGCTCGGCGTACAGGTCGGGCAGCACCGCCCCGGCCGCGTCGACCGAGCCGGCGTCGCCGACCCGCAACCCGAGCAGCTCGCCCGCGGTCAGCCCGCTGCCGGCCAGCGCCAGCAGCAGCGGCCGCACCGCGCGGTCCAGGGGATGCGGCCGCGACCCCACGGCGGCGGTCCTGGTCCACGCCGGCAGGCCGCCCAGCGGGCGCCACGGCACCGGCACCCCGTTGGCGCGCAGCCACAGCTTCGGCCCGAACCCGAGCGCGGCGGCCTGGGCGTCGGTGAGGCCCGGGTAGCCGGTCAGCCACCGCCGCAGCCGCGCCTCGGCGGTGCCCGGCTCCCGGCGTACGGCGGCCAGCACCGCGCCGAGGTCGCCGGCGTGTGCCCGGAACCGGTCCAGGGTGGCCACCGCGGCCCGCACCAGCGGCTGCGGGGACCGGCACCGGGCGAGCAGCAGGTCCACCATCCGGGCCACCGACGGCTCGTCGAGCAGCGCTGCCTCGCGCCGGCCGGCCAGCGCGTCCCGGCCGGGCGGGCTCAGCGTCGGGTCCCGCGTCCTCACGCGTCCACCCGGTCGTTCACCGCCGCCTCGATCTCGGCGGCCACGAAGTGGTCCTGCAGGTGCACCCGGCAGCGGCGTACGCCGGGCAGCGCCTCCACCCGGCGGCGCACCTCCCGCCCGATCTGTACGGCGAACGCCGACGGGCACAGCGGCGAGGTCAGGTGGTAGCGCACCTCCACCTCGTCCACGCCCACCTGGGTCACGCCGTCGAGCAGGTCCATCTCGGCCAGGCTGCGGCGGATCTCCGGGTCGGGGACGCTGCCGGCGGCGGCGTACACCGCGGAGAGGTCCAGGCCCCCACGTCCGGCCGGGGTCATGCCGGGACCGTGCCGGCGATGCCCTGGGCCGTGGGCTGGCCGGGGACGGGCCGGCTGGCCAGGTACTCCCGCCGGCGGCGGGCGAACTCGTCGTCGGCCAGCTCTGCGCGCTTGGCCTCGACGTCGATGCCGTAGAGCCGGGCGATGTTGGTGGAGACGACCTTCGTCTTGGTGTCCTCGTCGAAGGTGACGCCGTACTCGTCGGCGAGGTCCGCGGGGAGCTGGAAGGCGAGCAGCTCGTCCAGCTGCCAGTCGGCGTACCAGATGGGGAAGTCCGTGCCGTAGATGATGCGGTCCGGCCCCAGCCAGAACAGCAGGTTGGCCATCACCTGGGCGAAGTACCGCGGCCGGTTGTGGATGAAGGCGAGGGCCACGGCGAGGGATGCGTACACGTTCGGGCTGCGCGCGGACAGCCAGCAGAAGTCGTCCAGCCGGGGCAGCCCGCAGTGGTCGACGATGAAGTTCAGCTCGGGGTACAGCGTGGACGGCTCGTCGATGTCCCGGACGTCGAACCGTTCCAGCGCCAGCGGTTCCACCGCCGGCCCCTTGTGGAAGTGCATGTTCTGCACGCCGAGCTCGATGCACTTCTCGTACAGCGGGAACACCGCCGGGTCGTTGGCTCGCCAGCCGCGAGACTCCCCGCGCCACTCGGCCGTGTACCACTTGAAGCCGCGCATGCCCAGCTCGGTGACCTGGTACTCGACCTGCTCCAGGGCGTCCGGCGCCCGGGGGTCCACCCCACCGAGGGGGATCAGCCGCTGCGGCGCGCGCCGGGTGAGCTCGGCGTTGCGGGCCGGGTTGACGAACCCGGTGTGGAAGAAGTCCATCAGCACCTGGGTGGACAGGATGGCCATGTCGGCGGCACCGCGGACGAACATGGTCTCCAGGTACCAGTCCGGGTCGGTCTTGCGGAACACCGTCTCGTAGTCCATGTGCCACTGCGGCTGCCCGGTCGGGTTGAAGCCGTTGTGGAACGCGTAGAACGTCTCGATGAACGCCTCGCCGTAGGCGTTCTTGCAGTTCTCCCGGCTGGCGTCCCAGTAGCCGGTGTGGGCGTCGATGACGAACCGTTGACCGTGCACGAGCGCCTCCCGTCCGCGGCAGCCCGGCGCTCCCCCGCCGCCGTCGGGGGGCGGGCTGGGATGGGTCTTGTGTAGCACTCGCCGCCCGCGCGGGGAAGGCCCCCCGGCCCCGTACGCCGCCCCCCAATCTCCCCATCTCGTAGCGATCATGCAGAAGTTGACGGTTCAGACGCGCATGATCGCTACGAGGAGGGGGGGTTGTGGACAACGGCCTGGCATCCGCCCCGGGCGGGCCAGGATGGCGGCATGAGCTTCCAAGACCTGCCCCAGGACTGGCCCGAGCGAGCCCTCGACGACCCGCACCTGGCCGCGGACGTGCTGGACCTTGTGGTGTCCGAGCGGGACCGTCGCGCCGGCGCCCTCGCGGTACTCCTCTGCGACGAGACCGGTCGGCTCGTCCAGCCCGTCGTCGTCGACGGGTGCCCCGAGGACTCGCCGGAGGAGGAGCGGGTCCGGGCCCTCGGCACCTTCACCGAGGCGATGGGACCCTCCGGCTCCCTGCTCCTGGCCATCGCCCGGCGCGACGGGCTGAGCATCAGGGCTGAGGACCGGATGTGGGTCCGAGCCGCGCGGCGGGCCTGCGGGCCGCACGTCCGGCTGCTCGGCGTCTACGTCATCACCCTCGCCGGGTCCCGGCTGGTCCCGGCGGGCGAGGCCGCCTGAGGGTCGCGAGCTGGGCCTCGGGTCTTGGGCCCACTTGGTCGACGCCAACCGCTGACGTCTCGCTCAGCGCTCCTCGGGCACGGCCATCTCACCCAGGCGGGACCAGTCGTCCTGGGGCACGGTGACGTTGACGATGCGCGGGGTCTCGGCGAGATAGGGCGGCAGGGTCTCCTGCGCCGTCCTGAAGTGGTCGGACCGCACATGTGCCACGCCGGCTTCCTGGTCGCGGAACGCCTCCACGAGGACGTACTCGGTCGGGTCGTCCACGCTGCGATACCAGTCGAACCAGAGGCAGCCCGTCTCGCTCCGGGTCGCCCTGGTGAAGGCGCTGGCGATCTGGACCCACCGGTCGGCGTGTTCTGGGCGGATGCGGAACTTCGCGGTGATGAAGATCATGGGGACTCCTTCACGTGGTCCACAGGGTCGCTAGCCATCGTTCCGGCCGTCCAGTCGGGCCGCCAACCGGTACCGGTCGGCCAGCTGCCAGCACTGGCCGCCGTACCGGGCACCACGCCATGCACGGCCGAGGCCCAGCGCGTGGGGATGCCGGCGACGCCATAGACCGCTCCGGCCAACCCGCCGGCGACCGCGGCGACGGTGTCGGTGTCCCCACCCAGGTCGACCACCAGGCGCAGCGTCTCCTCGAACGTCGAGCCCTCCCGCAGGGCCCACACCGCCGGGCGACCGAGTCCAACGGCGCGGTGTGGCCCACGCTCGGGTCGGCTGCTCCGGCGCGACGGCCTCCAGCGCGGGCCGGACCGCCGCCAGCGGTTCCGGACCGGGCGAAGAACACGGCCGCTGGGGTGGTGCGCATCAACGACCCGTTGCCCGCGGCCCGGCCCGAGCGGGTGTAGTACGCCGCGGCGGCCCGGTCCCACCGCAGGTCCGAGCCGAGGACCTCGCGGGTCTGGCTGCCCACGTCGCGCCCGGGGCCCAGCCCAGACAGCCCCCACCGCACATCTCGGTGCCCGCGTCGTCGCTGGCGCCGCCGGCGGGGGCCGGGAACTGGGCCGAGTTAGGGCCGGTGGGCCGGACTCGCACGGCGCCCCCAGTGCGTCCCCGACCACCGAGCCGATGACCGCGCCGGCGACTCGCTCGCGGCGCGACGCGTCCGGCTCGTGCGCCCGCCGATGTCCCTCGTCGTTCATGGCGCCCAATTGTCCGTCCCTCGCGTGTCGTGGCTGCTTGGGGCGGCACAACTCGTGGTGGTAGCACATGTGCTAGCATGGCCGTTGTGGATGCCATCGGCCTGCGCGAGCTGAGGCAGAGTGCGAGCGAGATCGTTCGTCGGGTGGAGGCCGGTGAGAGTTTCGTCGTGACCGTCAGCGGTCGTCCGGCCGCCGTACTGTCCGCGCCGGGCCGCCGGACGTGGCGGCAGTGGACGGAGGTAGCGGAGATCTTCGCCGCCTACGACGACGCCGCCTGGGACGAGGACCTGGCACGGCTGGATACCACGCTGCGCGATCCGTGGTCCGCACGGTGAGGGCCGTCCTCGACACCAGCGTCGTCATCGCCTCCGACGTGCCGTGGCTCGAGGGCGAGCTCGCCGTCAGCGCGGTGACCCTTGCCGAGCTGCACTTCGGCGTGCTCGCCGCCCGGGACGACGGCAGCCGCGCGGAACGGCTACGCCGCCTGGCCCTGGTCGAGCGGAGCTTCGACCCGCTGCCGGTCGACGCGGCGGTAGCCCGGGCCTTCGGTCGGGTCGCGGCCGCCGTCGTCACCCGAGGCCGCGACCCGCGGCCTCGGGCGATGGACCTGCTGGTCGCCGCCACCGCCCTGGCCCACAACGCTCGCCTCTACACGCGCAACGCCGCGGACCTGACGGGTGTCGAGGAGCTGCTCGACGTCGTTGCGGTGTGAGCTCAGGTCACGGGGGTGGCCTGCCGGGCCGGCGGGGGCCCGGGTTGGGACGGCTGGGCCGTCGCCGTGCGGTCTGGACCGGTGGCGAGGTACAGCGCCGGGAAGCCGAGCACGGCCAGGGCGATGAGCACCCCGGTGATCGCGGCCGTGGCCGTGAGCGCTCCGGTGAGGATCAGGTACGCCGGGATGACGCAGGTCACCCACGCCTCGCCGATGCACGCCCAGCCGGTGAAGCGCTGGATCGGCCGCTGCGCCGCGAGCAGCAAGAAGAACAGGAACCACAACAGCGCCCAGTACAGCCAGATGACGCCGAAGACGCTGTCCTGCAGGACGGTGAAGGTGGCGACGGACAGCCCGACGGCGACGACCGCGACGAACAACGAGTACCAGCCGATGCCCGCCGGGTCCAGGCCCGCGAGGTTGGTGATCCCGACGTACAGGTAGGTGAACCCGAACAGGTAGATGCCGGCCGCGGCCAGGATCGCCGGCGTGTTCCCGTCCGCCCGGATGATGAGGTACGTGGGCGTCACCACCTGCAGCGCGCCCACGAACAGGTTGAAGACCCCTCCGGACTTGGCGTCCACGCGTCCCAGCAGCATCACCCCGTTGAGGAACAGCACTGCGCCGACGTAGAGCAGGCCCACCGCTGCCATCACACGCCTCCTCTGCCCGTCTCCGCTGCCCCCGCGGGGCGGAGACAGCCGGCGCCGCCCCGCCCCGCGGTCCGTGGTCA
>JBMOMH010000146.1:0-9026 GCA_049323135.1 Actinomycetota bacterium | reverse complement strand
CCTGCACCGCAACCCCGACCGCCACCCGGCGACACTACCAAGTGCCAACGACTTCCGCCGAGAGACACGCTGGCGAAAGACCAGGTCACAGCGGTCTCACCGTGCTACTTCAGGAGGTCTGAGGCTGCGTCCTTCCGCCACCGCGGCCAGCAGCCGCCGCTGCCGGGCCAGCGTGGCCGCCAGCCACACCCCCCGGTCGCCGGTGACGGAGGCCAGCACCCGCTCGGTGAGCGCGGCGAACGAGACGTCCGTCGGCACCTCCAGCAGGGGGAGGCCGGCCCGGCGACAGGCGTCGAGCAGGTCGTCGGGGACGCAGCCGAGCAGCGCATCCCCGGCCGCCAGCGCCGTCGCGCCGGACCCGGCCACGGCGCCCACGAACGCGGCGCTGTCCGCCGGCGACCGCCGCCACATCAGCCCGGTGACGACCAGCTCACCGCCGGACAGGTACCGCGCCGGGTCGAGCAGGTCGGTCGTGTAGACCCACCGGACGGGACGGTCCAGGGCCTCCGCGTCGCCGTACAGCAGCCGCAGCTGCAGCTCGGGCACGGCCAGCAGGTCCCGCAGGAGCACCCTCGCACCTCCGCGCCGTCGTTTGGACAAACCTACAACCGGGGGCTGGTCGGCTGGCGGGACTTCATGTGTCCTGACGCTTCTGCCGCCCGGCCGCCCGGGTTGTACTGGGGCCTGGGTCGCCCGGCGGCCGCGCCCGACCACCCGACCCCCGACCCCCCGACTCCGGGCCACGAGGAGCAGGCATGGAGTTCCGCCAACCCACCAGCTGGGCCGAGGCGCTCGCGGCCAAGGCCGAGGACCCCGACGCCGTGCCCATCGCCGGCGGCACCGACGTCATGGTCGAGCTGAACTTCGACCGGCGGCGCCCCCGGGTGCTGCTCGACCTGGGCCGGGTCCCCGAGCTGCGCGACTGGTCGGCCGACGCGGGCCAGGTCCGGCTCGGCGCGGGGGTCACCTACACCCGGGTCATCGACGAGCTCGCCGCCCTCCTGCCGGGCCTGGCCATGGCCGCGCGCACCGTGGGCTCGCCCCAGATCCGCAACCGGGGCACGGTGGGCGGCAACCTGGGGGCGGCCTCTCCCGCCGGGGACGCGCACCCCGCCCTGCTGGCCGCCGGCGCCCAGGTCGAGGTGGCCTCGGTGCGCGGCGTCCGGCGGGTGCCGGTGGCCGCCTTCTACACCGGGGTGAAGCGCAACGCCCTCGCCCCGGACGAGCTGATCGCGGCCGTCCTCGTCACCCCCCCGGGCGGCCCCGAGCAGTACTGCAAGATCGGCACGCGCAACGCGATGGTCATCGCGGTGGCCGCCTTCGGCCTGGCGCTCTACCCGGAGCGGCGGGCGGTCGGCACCGGCATCGGGTCCGCCGCCCCCACCCCCCGACCCGCCCCGGAGGCCGAGCGCTTCCTGGCCGCGGCGCTGGCGGAGGCGGGCCTGTGGGACTCCCGCCGAGAGCTGCCGGACGCCGTGGCCCGGGAGTTCGGCGCCCGGGTCGCGGCGGCCGCGGCGCCCATCGACGACGTCCGCGGCAGCGCCGCCTACCGGCGGCTGGCGCTCTCGGTGCTGGCCCGGCGGGCGGCCACCTGGGCCTGGAACGACTACCGAAGGGCGGCGTGACGCCATGCGGGTGACCCTCACCGTCAACGGGACGTCCCGGTCGGCCGACGACGTCTGGCCCGGGGAGAGCCTGCTCTACGTGCTGCGTGAGCGGATGGGGCTGCCGGGCTCGAAGAACGCCTGCGAGCAGGGGGAGTGCGGGTCCTGCACCGTCTACCTGGACGGCCTCCCCGTCTGCGCCTGCCTGGTCGCCGCCGGCCAGGCGCAGGGCCGCGACGTGGTGACCGTCGAGGGCCTGGCCGGGGACGACGGCCTGCTGCACCCGGTGCAGCACGCGTTCCTCGAGGCCGGGGCGGTGCAGTGCGGCTTCTGCACCCCGGGGCTGGTCGTCGCCGTACACGACCTGCTCGCCCGCCAGGCCCGGCCGACCGACGCGGAGGTCCGGGAGGCGCTGGCCGGCAACCTGTGTCGGTGCACCGGCTACGAGCAGATCCTCGACGCGGTCCGCCTGGCCGCCGCCCGCCTGGCCCCGGACCCGGACCGGAGAGCGTCGTGACCGCCACCACCGTCATCGAGGGCTGCGCCGTCGTGACCATGGACCCCCGTCGCACCGAGCACGCCAGCGGCCACGTGGTGGTCGAGGGCCGGCGGATCGCTGCGGTGGGCGAGGGGCCAGCCGAACGCCCGGACGGCACCCGCGTGGTCGACGGCCGAGGCTGCCTGCTCACCCCCGGCCTGGTCAACACCCACCACCACCTCTACCAGTGGGTGACCCGTGGGCTGGCCGCCGACGACAACCTCTTCGGCTGGCTCACCCGGCTCTACCCGGTGTGGTCCGGACTCGACGCCGAGTCCGTCCACGTGGCGGCCGCGGCGGCGTTGGCCCGGCTGGCCCGCACCGGCTGCACCACCAGCGCCGACCATCACTACGTGTTCCCGCGCGCCGGCGGCGACCTGCTCGCCGCCGAGGTGGCGGCCGCGCGCGAGGTGGGCCTGCGCCTGCACCTGTGCCGCGGCTCCATGGACCTCGGCCGACGCAACGGCGGGCTTCCCCCGGACGACCTCGTGGAGGACCGGGACGCGGCCCTGGCCGCCACCGCGGACGCCATCACGCGCTGGCATGACCCGGCGCCCGACGCGACCCTGAGGGTCGCCGTCGCCCCCTGCTCGCCCTTCTCCGTCACCGCCGAGCTGATGCGGGAGGCGGCCGAGCTGGCCCGACGGGCCGGCGTGCGGCTGCACACCCACCTCGCCGAGACCGCCGACGAGGAGGGCTTCTGCCGGGCGCGGTTCGGCTGCACCCCGCTGGAGTACGTCGAGGAGCTCGGCTGGCTCGGCGAGGACGTGTGGCTGGCCCACGCCGTCCACCTGGACGACGCGGCCACCAAGCGGGTCGGGGCGAGCGGGACCGGGGTCGCCCACTGCCCGTCGTCCAACGCCCGGCTCGGCGCCGGCATCGCCGACGTGCGGGCCCTGCGGGACGCCGGGGCGCCGGTCGGCCTCGGCGTCGACGGGGCGGCGAGCAACGAGGCGACCAGCCTGCTGGAGGAGGCGCGGCACGCGCTGCTCTTCGCCCGGGCCCGGGGCGGGTCGGGCGCGGCCACCGTGCGCGAGGCACTGGAGATGGCGACCTTGGGCGGCGCCGCCGTCCTCGGCCGGCAGGACGAGATCGGGTCCATCCAGCCGGGGATGCTCGCCGACCTGGCCCTGTGGCGGCTGGACACCCCCCTGCACGCGGGCATCGCCGACCCGGTGGTCGCCCTCCTGCTGGGCGCACCGCCACCGCTGGAGCTGCTCCTGGTGGGTGGCCGCCCCGTGGTCGAGCGGGACACCGTGCGCACCGTCGACGAGCAGGCCCTGGCGGTGCGGGTCCGCGCCGCCCACCGCACCCTGATGGCGAAGGGCGGGTGACGGCATGACCACCACCACCGACACCGGTGTGGGCGCCGGGCCGGCCGGCGCCCACCCCGGCGACGGTCGCGTCGGGGACAGCCCGCTGCGGCCGGACGGCGTACTCAAGGTCACCGGCGAGTTCGCCTACGCCAGCGACCTGTGGGCGGACGGCATGCTGTGGGGGGTCACCCTGCGCAGCCCGCACCCGCACGCCCGGATCCTGAGCATCAACATCGCCGCGGCGCTGGCGACGCCCGGCGTGCACGCCGTCCTCACCGCCGAGGACGTCCCGGGCCGGAACGCAGTCGGCCTGGAGTACGACGACCAGCCGGTACTGGCCCGCGACGTGGTGCGCTACGAGGGGGAGCCGGTGGCCCTGGTCGCCGCGGACCACCCAGAGGTCGGCCGGCAGGCGGCGAAGAAGATCGTCGTCACCTACCAGCCGCTGGAGGCGGTCACGGACGCCCACCGGGCCCTCGACCCGTCGGCCCCCCGGCTGCACGAGCACGGCAACGTCGTACGGCACCTGAAGATCCGCCGCGGGACGGAGAACCCCAGCGCGCCGGTCGTGGTGTCCCTCGACGTCGAGGTCGGCATGCAGGACCAGGCCTTCCTCGGCCCCGAGTCGGGCCTGGCCGTACCCGCCGACGACGGTGGGGTCGACCTGTACGTCGCCACCCAGTGGCTGCACGTCGACCAGCGGCAGATCTGCCAGGCGCTGGGGCTGCCGCCGGAGCGGGTGCGGCTCACCCTCGCCGGCGTCGGCGGCGCCTTCGGCGGGCGCGAGGACCTCTCCATGCACGTGCACGCCTGCCTGCTCGCCCTGCGCACCGGCCGGCCAGTCAAGATGGTCTACTCCCGGGAGGAGTCGTTCTTCGGGCACGTGCATCGCCACCCCGCCTCGCTGCACTACGAGTACGGCGCGCGGGAGGACGGCACCCTGGTCTACGCCCGGGCCCGGATCCTCTTCGACGGCGGCGCCTACGCCTCCTCGACGGCCGCGGTCGTCGGCAACGGCGGCACGATGGGCATCGGGCCGTACCGGGTCCCTAACGTGCACGTCGACTGCTATGGCGTGTACACCAACAACCCCCCGTGCGGGGCGATGCGTGGCTTCGGCTGTGTCCAGGCGGCCTTCGCCCACGAGGCCGTCATGGACGCCCTGGCCGACCGGCTCGGCCTGCACCCGGTAGAGGTCCGGCAGCGCAACGGCCTGCGCGAGGGCGACGAGAACATCACCGGTCAGGTCATCGACGCGGCGGCCCCGGTGGCCGAGCTCCTGGCGAGGGTGCGTGACCTGCCCCTGCCCCCGGAACGCTCGGACGACGAGGTGGACCTGCGGTCGATGCCCGGAGGCGTGGCCAACACCACCCACGGGGAGGGCCTCGTCCGCGGTGTCGGCTACGCCGTGGCGTACAAGAACGTCGGCTTCTCCGAAGGGTTCGACGACTACTCCACCGCGCGGGTGCGGCTGGAGGTCGTCGCCGGCGAACCGGTTGCGACGGTGCATACCGCGGCGGCCGAGGTCGGTCAGGGACTGGTCACGGTGGAGCAGCAGATCTGCCGCACCGAGCTGTCCGTGGACCGGGTCACCGTGCACACCAAGGACACCAGTGTCGGCTCCGCCGGGTCCACGTCCGCCTCCCGGCAGACGTACGTGACCGGCGGTGCGGTGAAGGCGGCCTGCGAGGCGGTGCGCGCTAGCGTGCTGCGGCTGGCCGCCGAGGCCACGGGCCGGCCGGCCGCCGGCCTGCGCCTGGACGGCGGCAAGCTCGTCGACGCCTCCGGCGAGGTGGTGGCCACCCTGGTCGACGTGCTCGGTGGGCGCGCGGTCGAGGAGACCGTGGTGTGGCGGCACCGGCCGACCCGGCCGGTCGACCCCGACACCGGCCAAGGCGACGCCCACGTGCAGTACGCCTTCTCCGCCCACCGGGCGGTCGTGGACGTCGACGTCGAGCTCGGCCTGGTCAAGGTGGTGGCGCTCGACACCGCCCAGGACGTCGGCCGGGCCATCAACCCGCAGGCGGTCGCCGGTCAGATCCACGGCGGCAGCGCGCAGGGGATGGGGCTGGCCATCATGGAGGAGGTCGTCGTACGGGACGGCCGGATCGCCAACCCGTCCTTCACCGACTACCTGATCCCCACGATCCTCGACATGCCGCCGATGCGCATCGAGCTGCTGGAGAACCCCGACCCGCACGCGCCGTACGGGGTCCGCGGCGTGGGGGAGCCGCCCACCATCTCCTCCGGACCAGCCGTGGCCGCCGCCATCCGCGCGGCCACGGGCAAGCCGCTGTACCGGCTGCCCATCCGGCCCGAGCACATCACGGGCACCTGACCGGGCGAGCAGGAGGATCCCATGCCACGCATGTTCCTCAACGGCACCGCCATGGCCGGCGGCCCCGACCACCACCTGGTCGGCGACTCGCGCCTGGTGGCGCGGACCGCCACCGCCCCGAAGTACCGCTTCCACGCCGTCGAGGACCGCTACCCCGCGCTGGAGCCGGTCGGCGACGGCGGCGCCAGCATCGCTGGCGAGCTGTACGACATCACCTACGAGCAGCTGCGGGACGTGCTGTTGCCGGCCGAGCCCCCCGGCCTCGAGCTCGGGGTGATCGAGCTCGTCGACGGTGGCGCGGCACTGGCGATGGTCCTCCGGCGCCCGTACGCCGGGCCTCCGGCGCGGCGCGACATCACCGCCTGCGGGTCGTGGCGCGCCTACCGGGCGGCCACGTGACCGGGTACGACCTGGTGGTCCGGGCCCGCCGGGCCGTCGTCGCCGGTCGTGAACGACCGTGTGCGGTGGCGGTGCTGGGCGGGCGGGTGGCCGCCGTCACCGACCTGTGGGTGCCCCTGGAGGCGGCGCGGACCGTGCAGCTGGCCGACGACGAGGTGCTGCTGCCGGGTCTGGTCGACACGCACGTGCACGTCAACGAGCCGGGGCGCACCGAGTGGGAGGGGTTCGACTCCGCCACCCGGGCGGCCGCCGCGGGCGGCGTGACCACGATTGTCGACATGCCGCTGAACAGCCTGCCGCCGACGGTGGACGCGGCGGCCCTGGGGGTGAAGCGGAAGAGCGCTGCAGGCCAGTGCCACGTCGACGTCGGCTTCTTCGGGGGCGCCGTGCCGGGGAACGCCGGTGAGCTGCCGGCGCTGCACGACGCCGGGGTGCTCGGCGTCAAGTGCTTCCTGGCCGACTCCGGCGTGCCGGAGTTCCCCCCGCTGACCGCGGGGGAGCTGCGGACCGTCCTGGCCGTCGCCGCGACCTTCGACGGGCTGGTGCTCGTGCACGCCGAGGACGCCGCGACGCTCGGCACGGCGCCGCCCGCGGGCGGGCCGCGCTATGCCGACTTCCTCCGGTCCCGACCCGCGGCCGCGGAGTCCCGCGCTGTGGCGACCGTGCTGGACGCGGCCCGCCGTACCGGCGCCCGGGTGCACGTGCTGCACCTGTCCGACGCGCAGGCGCTGCCGGCGCTGGCTGCGGCCCGCCGGGCCGGGGTCCGGGTCAGCGTCGAGACCTGCCCGCACTACCTGACCCTGTGCGCGGAGGAGGTGCCGGACGGCGCGACCCAGTTCAAGTGCTGCCCGCCGATCCGGGAGGCGGGCAACCGGGACCTGCTGTGGCAGGGCCTCGCCGGCGGTGTCGTCGACGCCGTCGTCAGCGACCACTCCCCCTGCCCGCCGGAGCTCAAGCTGCCCGCGTCCGGTGACTTCGCCGGGGCCTGGGGCGGCATCGCGTCGCTGCAGCTGGGGCTGCCGGTGGTGTGGACCGAGGCCCGCCGCCGCGGCCACGGCCTCGTCGACGTCGTGCGCTGGATGTCCGAGCGCCCGGCCGCGCTCGTCGGCCTGCGGCACAAGGGGCGGATCACCGTCGGCGCCGACGCGGACCTCACCGTGTTCGCCCCGGACGAGCGGTTCGTCGTCGACCCGTCCACCCTGCACCACCGCAGCCCGGTCACGCCGTACGCCGGCCGTGAGCTCACCGGCGTGGTCCGGCGCACCTGGCTGCGCGGCGACCCGCTGGACGGCACCCCGCGGGGGCGGCTCCTGGCTCGGGAGGAAGGCTGGCCTGGTGGCCACCGACTTCCGTGACCTGCCCGACCTGGCCCTGCGCCCGCTGGGGGCCGGGGTCGTCTGGGCCAACGACGCCGCCTTCGCCGGTCCGCAGAACCTCCTCCTGCCGGGGCCGCCCGTCTTCGACGCCACCGCCTTCGGCCATCGGGGGAAGGTCTACGACGGCTGGGAGACGCGCCGGCGGCGCCAGCCAGGACACGACGAGGTGGTCGTGCGGCTGGGCGTCTCCGGCGTCGTCCGGGGCGTGGTCGTGGACACCACGTGGTTCCGCGGCAACTACCCGCCGTTCGCCTCGGTGGAGGCCGTGCACCTGCCGGACTACCCCGCCGTCGACCAGCTGCGGCAGGCGGAGTGGCTCCCCCTGATCCCGCGCTCGCCGCTGCGGGGGGACACCGAGAACCTGTTTCCCGTCACGGACGAGCGGTGCTGGACCCATGTCCGGCTGTGCATCTACCCCGACGGCGGAGTGGCCCGGCTGCGGGTCCACGGGGAGCCGCTGCCGGATCCCCGCTTCCTCGACGGCGACGGCGTCGACCTGGCCGCGGTGGAGAACGGGGGTCGCGTGGTCGCCTGCTCGGACCGGTTCTTCGGTCCGCCCGGCAACCTCATCTGCCCCGGCACCGCGCGCAGCATGGCCGAGGGCTGGGAGACCGCCCGCCGGCGGGACGACGGCAACGACTGGGTCGTGGTGCGCCTCGCGGGGGCCGGGACCGTGCGGATCGCCGAGCTGGACACCAGCCACTTCCTCGGGAACAGCCCGGGATGGGCGTCCCTGCGCGGCTGGGTGGGGGCCGACCACGGGCCCGGCGACGGCCGGGACCAGCGCGAGCTGCTGCCGCGGACGCGGCTGCAGCCGGACACCCGGCACCGGTTCCTGCTGCCCGCAGGGCCGGAGGTCACCCACGTCCGGCTGGACATCTACCCCGACGGTGGGATGGCCCGGCTACGCCTGGTTGGGGCGCTCACCCCGCAGGCCCGGGAGCAGGCGCTGCGGCGCTGGGCTGCTGCCCTGCCAGGCACCCCTGGACGCGACGGGGGGACCGGATGAGTCATCGGCTGCCGTACCTGGTGAACTGCTCGATTCTGTTCACCGAGGTCCCGCTCCTGCAGCGTCCGGCGGCCGCCCGGGCGGCCGGCTTCGAGGCGGTGGAGCTGTGGTGGCCCTTCGCGCAGGCCGCACCGCCGGACGGGGAGGTCGACCGGTTCGTCCGGGTGGTCCGCGACGCGGGTGTCCGGCTGGTGGGACTCAACTTCGCGGCCGGGGACCTGGCCGCTGGGGACCGGGGCCTCCTCTCCTGGCCGGGTCGCACCCGCGAGCTCCGGGACAGCATCGACGTGGCGGTCGGCATCGGCAAGCAGCTGGGCACCACGGTGTTCAACGCCCTCTACGGCAACCGGGTCGAGGGCGCGAGCCCCGACGCCCAGGACGACCTCGCGGTGGCGAACCTCGCGAGGGCGGCCGACGCCGCCGCCACCATCGGCGCGGCCGTCCTG
>JBMOMH010000145.1:0-9058 GCA_049323135.1 Actinomycetota bacterium | reverse complement strand
GGGCGGCTAGGCTGGCCCATTATGGCCGGGCCGGACTTCACCGAGGAGCTCAAGCGGCTCGATGCGACGCTCACGTCCGTCGAGACCGTCCTCGACCCCGGCCGGCTGCGCGCGGAGATCGCCGACCTGGCGGCCCAGGCGTCCGCGCCGGACCTGTGGGACGACCCGGACCGGGCGCAGCGGCTGACCAGCCGGCTGGCCGGCGCGCAGAGCGAGCTGGCCCGGCTGGAGGCGCTGCGCCGGCGGGTCGACGACCTCGGGGTGCTGTGGGAGCTGGCCGAGCTGGAGGACGACGCGGCCACCCGGGCCGAGGCGCAGGCCGAGCTGGCGGCGCTGGCCCGGGCGGTCGGCGAGCTGGAGGTGCGCACCCTGCTCTCCGGCGAGTACGACGCCCGCGAGGCGCTGGTGACCATCAACGCGCAGGCCGGCGGGGTAGACGCCGCGGACTGGGCGGCGATACTGCTGCGGATGTACCTGCGCTGGGCCGAGCGGCACGGCTACGCCACGGAGGTCTACGACACCTCGTACGCCGAGGAGGCCGGCCTCAAGTCGGCCACCTTCCAGGTCAAGGCGCCCTACGCGTACGGCACCCTGTCCGGTGAGCACGGCACCCACCGGCTGGTGCGGATCAGCCCGTTTGACAACCAGAGCCGGCGGCAGACCTCCTTCGCCGGCGTCGACGTCACCCCGGTCGTCGAGTCCAGCGACCACATCGAGGTCGACGAGAAGGACCTGCGGGTCGACGTGTACCGGTCCAGCGGCCCGGGCGGGCAGGGCGTGAACACCACCGACTCGGCGGTGCGGCTGACCCACCTGCCCACCGGGATCGTGGTGTCCTGTCAGAACGAGCGCTCCCAGCTGCAGAACAAGGCCAGCGCCATGGCCGTGCTGCAGGCCAAGCTGCTCGAGCGGCGCCGGCAGGAGGATCTGGCGCGGATGTCCGAGCTGCGCGGGGACACCACGACGAGCTGGGGTACCCAGATCCGCAACTACGTGCTGCACCCCTACCAGCTGGTGAAGGACCTGCGCACCGAGGTCGAGACGGGCAACACCGCCGCCGTCCTCGACGGGGAGATCGACGCCTTCATCGAGGCGGAGATCCGCTGGCGCCGCGCCCACGGCGGCTGACCGGCTCGGATGACCCTGTAGCCGCCCGGAGCGCCCGAGGCCGCCGACGCCGGACGCCGTTAGCCGGCTAGCCGGTGCGCAGCTGCGCCAGGACGAGCAGGACGACGAGGGCGGCCAGCAGCGCGGCCAGCAGCAACGGGGCGGGCAGCATGGCGTGGTGGTGCACCTCGGCCCGGGCCTGGCGGCACCGTGGGCACCGGCCCTCGCTGACCGGCCCGGCGCAGCCGGCGCAGACCAGGTGCTCACAGCTCATGTCAGCCTCCCAGGGGAGTGTCGGCCCAGGGGGACTATCGGCTCAGTCCGGTGCCGGGCTGAGCCCCCGGTGCCCTCCACTGTGCCCCTCCTGGGCGCCGGTACGCCAACCGGGGCCGCCGGGCTGCGGAGAATCCGCAGGCCGGGACCGCTCAAGGCCGCGGCGCGCCGGGCCGACAACTCCGCTGTCAACCACCCAAACCCCCTCCCGCCGTAGACTGGCCCGTCGTGATGCGATCGTGATCCGCTTCGAGAACGTCAGCAAGGCCTACGCGTCCCAGACGCGTCCGGCCCTGTCCGAGGTCTCCATGGAGGTGGAGAAGGGCGAGTTCGTCTTTCTCGTCGGCGCCTCCGGCTCGGGCAAGTCGACGTTCCTCCGGCTGGTGCTCAAGGAGGAGCGGCCCACCGCCGGGCGCATCCATGTCGCCGGCAAGGACTTGTCCCGGCTGGCCAACTGGAAGGTTCCGGCGCTGCGCCGGCAGATCGGCACGGTGTTCCAAGACTTCCGGCTGCTGCCGAACAAGTCGGTGCGGGAGAACGTCGCTTTCGCCCTCGAGGTCATCGGCAAGCCCCGGCACACCATCGCCAAGGTGGTCCCCGAGGTGCTGGAGCTGGTCGGCCTGGACGGCAAGGAGGAGCGCCGGCCCGACGAGCTCTCCGGCGGGGAGCAGCAGCGGGTGGCCATCGCCCGGGCGTTCGTCAACCGGCCGATGATCCTCATCGCCGACGAGCCGACCGGAAACCTGGACCCGGCGACCAGCGTCGGCATCATGAAGCTGCTCGACCGGATCAACCGCACCGGCACCACCGTGGTGATGGCCACGCACGACGCGGTGATCGTCGACCAGATGCGCAAGCGGGTGGTCGAGCTCGACGGAGGGAGGGTGGTCCGTGACCAGTCGCGTGGCGTCTACGGCTACTCCCGCTGACCCGAGGACGGGCGCATGAGAGCGAACTTCGTCGTCTCCGAGATCGGCATCGGGCTGCGGCGCAACCTCACCATGACCATCGCCGTGGTGGTCACCGTGGCCATCTCGCTGGCCCTGTTCGGCGCCGGGCTGCTCATCCGGGCGCAGGTCGGGACGATGAAGGACTACTGGTACGACAAGGTGGAGGTGTCGGTCTTCCTGTGCGGCAAGGGCAGCGAGGCCCCCAGCTGCGCGCAGGGCCCGGTGACGCCGCAGGAGCGCACCCAGATCGAGCAGGACCTCAAGTCGCTGCCGCAGGTGCAGGCCGTCTTCTACGAGTCGCAGGACCAGGCGTACGCCCGGTTCAAGGAGCAGTTCAAGAACTCGGCCATCGCCGACAACGTCACCCCCGACGCGATGCCGGAGTCGTTCCGGGTCAAGCTCAAGGACCCGCAGCAGTACGCCGTCGTCGCCACCGCGTTCCAGGGCCGGCCCGGCGTGGAGCAGGTGCAGGACCAGCGGGCCCTGCTGCAGCCGTTCTTCAAGGCCCTCAACGGGTTGCAGACGGCGGCCATCTTCATCGCCCTGGTGCAGATCCTTGCCGCGGCGCTGCTCATCTCCAACACGATCCGGGTCGCCGCGTTCAGCCGCCGCCGGGAGACCGGCATCATGCGGCTGGTCGGCGCCTCGAACTTCTACATCCAGCTGCCGTTCCTGCTCGAGGGGGCGATCGCCGGGTTCTTCGGTGCCCTGCTCGCCTCCGGTGCCCTCGTCGCGGTGAAGAAGTTCTTCGTCGACGACCGGCTCGTGCCGTCCTTCCGGTTCACCGCCTTCATCGGGTGGGACGCCGTGTGGACGGTGGTGCCGATCCTGCTGGTGACCGGCGTGGCCCTGTCCGCGCTGGCCTCCTTCGTGACCCTGCGCAAGTACCTCCGCGTGTAGCCCCGACTCCCCGGAACCCGCCCCCCGCGTGTCCCGCCCGATTTGCCGGACTTTCTGGTGTGACTGCTGGTACTAAAGTGACAGCAGACGAGATGAGTGGAGCCCCTGCGATGCGACACCGACCCGCCCGGCGGTCCGCGCTGGCCGCCGCCTTGGTGGCCGCCGCGCTCCTCGCCGGGGCCGGCCCCGCGTCGGCCAACCCGGACCCCCGCCAGGAGAAGGCCCAGGTCGACCGGCAGATCGCCCAGCTGCAGACCCAGCTGGAGGGGTCCTCGGCGGCCGTCGTGGCCGCCGGCATCTCCCTGCAGCAGGCCGAGGCCCAGTTGCCCGGCGCCCAGGCCGCGCTGGGGCAGGCGCAGGGCCAGCTGGCCGCGGCACAGGCCGCCGACGTCAAGGCGCAGGCCGACCTGGCCGCGGCGGAGGCCGCCGTACGGCAGGCCGAGGCCGAGCTGGCCGCCGTGGTGCAGCGCATCGAGGACCACCGGGTGCTCGTCGGCCGGCTGGCCCGCCAGGCCTACCAGAGCGGCGGCTACGACCAGCTGACCCTGGTGTTCCAGGCGCAGACCCCGGCCGACCTGGCCAGCCGCCTGCAGGCGGTCACCGACGTGTTCAAGTCGGAGAACCGGCTGCTGTCCGGCCTGGCCACCGACCGGGCCAACCTGGCCAGCGCGCAGGCGACCCTCGCCGCCAAGCGGGAGCAGAGCGCGGCCGCCCGGGCCGCCGCCGCGGCCAACCTGGCCCGGACCAAGACCCTCGAGCAGCAGGCCCGGGACGCCAAGGCCCGGGTGGACGCGCTGGTGCTGCAGCGCAAGAACGCGCTGGCCGTCGCGGAGTCCGAGCGGGCCGCCGAGGCGCAGCGGCTGGCCCAGGCGCAGGCCCAGGCCCAGGCGCTGGCGGCCCGGATCGCCCAGCTGGAGGCGCAGGAGCGGGCCGCTGCCGCGGCCGCTGCCGCGGCCGCCGCAGCCCGGGCCTCCCGGGGCGGCGGCGCGGTACCGACCGGCCCGAGCGGGCGGCTGCTGTGGCCGACCAACGGGTGGGTGTCCGGCAACGCCGGGCCCCGGGTCAACCCGCTGTTTGGCACCAAGGGCTGCCACGCGGGCACCGACATCGCCAACAGCGACGGCGCCCCGATTTTCGCCGCGGAGTCCGGGGTGGTGCTGGCCACCGAGTGGAGCACCTGGGACGGCAACGTCACGATCATCGCGCACGGCAACGGGATGACCACCTGGTACGCCCACCAGTCCCGGTTCGGGGTGCGTCCCGGGCAGACCGTGGCCCGCGGCCAGGTCATCGGGTACGTCGGCTCCACCGGGTGGTCCACCGGGCCGCACCTGCACCTCAACGTGATGATCAACAACGTGCTGTACGACCCGATGGGCTGGTTCGGCGGCCCGATGCGCACGGTGTCCTCGATGTGCGCCCCCGGCGGGTACGGCGAGCCGGTGCCGTAGCCGGGCGGGTACCCTCCCCGGACGGGCGGCGCCCAGGCCGGGCCCGCCGGGCGGGTACGCCGACCCACGTGGTGGGCCGGCCGGAGAGGGGCAGGGCGTCGTGGTCAGGGAGCGGGGACGCAAGGTGGTCGCGCAGAACCGCAAGGCCCGCCACGACTACCACATCGACGACGTCTACGAGGCGGGCCTGGTGCTCACCGGCACCGAGGTGAAGTCGCTGCGCGCCGGCCGGGCCTCCCTCGTCGACGGGTTCGCCGTGGTCAAGGACGGCGAGGCGTGGCTGCAGGGGGTGCACATCCCCGAGTACACCGAGGGGACGTGGACCAACCACGAGCCCCGGCGGCCCCGCAAGCTGCTGCTGCACCGGACGGAGATCGTCCGGCTGGTCGGCAAGACCAAGGAGGCCGGGGTCACCCTGGTCCCGCTGGCGCTGTACTTCAAGGACGGCCGGGCCAAGGTGGAGATCGCCCTGGCCCGGGGCAAGAAGCAGCACGACAAGCGGGCGGCCCTCGCCGAGCGGCAGGCTGCTCGGGAGATCAGCCGGGTGCTGGGGCGGCGGTCCAAGGGTCGCGAGGACTAGCCGGTGCCCGCACCACCTGCCGCCGCCGGGGGCTGGCCCGCGCCGCCGGCCGCCGACGCCGACGTGCCGGGGTTCGTCGCCGCGCTGGGCCTGCCCGGGCTGGTCGACGTGCACACCCACTTCCTGCCGCCCAACGTGCAGGCCAAGGTGTGGGCTCACTTCGACCGGGCCGGCCCGCTGGTCGGCCGGCCCTGGCCGATCACCTACCGGTTGGGGGAGGCCGAGCGGCTGGCCGTGCTGCGCGGGCTGGGCGTGCGGGCCTTCACCGCGCTGGTGTACCCCCACCGGCCGGGCATGGCCGCCTGGCTCAACGACTGGGCGGCCGACTTCGCCCGGCGTACGCCGGACTGCCTGCCCTCGGCGACGTTCTTCCCCGAGCTGTCGGCGGTCCACGACGTACGCACCGCGCTGGACGCGGGGGCCCGGGTGTTCAAGGTGCACGTGCAGGTCGGCGGGTACGACCCGCGCGACCCGCTGCTGGACCCGGTGTGGGGCCTGTGCGCCGAGGCCGGCGTACCGGTGGTTGCGCACGTGGGCTCCGGGCCGGTGCCGGCCCGGTTCACCGGCGTCGGCCCGGTCCGCGCGGTGCTGGCCCGCCACCCCCGGCTGGTGCTCGTTGTGGCCCACCTGGGCATGCCCGACTACGCCGACTTCCTGGCCCTGGCCGGGGAGTTCCCGGGCGTGTACCTGGACACCACGATGGCGTTCACCGACTTCGTGGAGGCGCAGATGCCGTTCCCGCCGGCGCTGCGGCCCCGGCTGGCCGACCTGGCCGACCGGGTGCTGCTGGGCAGCGACTTCCCGAGCATCCCCTACCCGTACGCCCACCAGCTGGCCGCGCTGGCCCGCCTGGACCTGGGCGCGGACTGGCTGCGCGCGGTGTGCCACGACAACGCCGCGCGGCTGTTCGGCCTGCGCCTGCCCGGGCCCGCCGGAGCGGCCGCCCCCCGTGTCGACGATCAGGTTTCCTGATCGTCGTACCGCTTCCCGGGCGTTCGAGCCGCCCAGGAGGCGATACGACGACCCAGGAGGTACGCCGGGTCGGGCGACGCGGTACGCCGTCAGCCGAGGTGCCGGTGCACGTTCTCCCCGGTGCCCGGGCCGGCGTCGGCCGCGGCGATCCACGGCCCGTCCCCGGAGATGTCCAGCACCCCGTCCTCCTGCCACAGGTAGCGGCCGTCGAGCACCCGCTTGGCCAGGCGCCGGTCGCTGTCGTCGGTGTTGCGCCACAGCCGCTCGAACAGCTCGTCGACCCGCACCCGGGCCTGCCGACAAAAGCCGTCGGCCAGCTCGTAGGCGGCCATGCCTTCGGCGCCGTCCTCCTCGCGCAGCATCTCCGCGCGCACACAGGCGGCGCTCATGGCGAACAGCTCCGCGCCGATGTCCACGATGCGCGCCAGGAACAGCTGGCGGTGCTCCAGCCCACCCTGCCAGCGGGACATGCCGTAGAAGGTGGACCGGGCCAGCTTGCGGCTGGTGCGCTCGACGAACCGCAGGTGCCGGCTGAGCGGCCCGAACTCGGCGTACGCCGTGGGCTTGACGCCCTCGCCGACCACCAGCTTGGGCAGCCAGCGGGCGTAGAAGCCGCCGGCCCGCACGGCGGCCCGCGCCTTCTCCTTGGGGTCCTTGTCCGGGTCGATGATGTCCCCGGCGACCGCGAGGTGGGCGTCGACGGCCTCCCGGGCGATGAGCAGATGCATGATCTCGGTGGAGCCCTCGAAGATCCGGTTGATCCGCAGGTCGCGCAGCACCTGCTCGGCCGGCACGGCCCGCTCGCCGCGCGCGGCCAGCGACTCGGCGGTCTCGTAGCCGCGCCCGCCGCGCAGCTGCACCAGCTCGTCGGCGACCTGCCAGGCCAGCTCGGAGGCGTACAGCTTGGCCAGCGCCGCCTCGATCCGGATGTCGTTGCGGTCCTCGTCGGCCAGCTGGCTGGACAGGTCGAGCACCGCTTCCAGCGCGAAGCTGGTCGCCGCGATGAAGGCGATCTTCCCGGCGATGGCCTCGTGCTCGCCGACCGGGCGGCCCCACTGCACCCGGGCGGTGGACCACTCCCGGGCGATCTTCAGGGCCCACTTCGCCGAGCCGGAGCAGGTGGCCGGCAGGGACAGCCGGCCGGTGTTCAGGGTGGTCAGGGCGATCTTCAGGCCCTGGCCCTCCTCGCCGATCCGGTTCTCCACCGGCACCCGCACCTGGTGGAACCGGGTGACGCCGTTCTCCAGGCCCCGCAGGCCCATGAAGGCGTTGCGGTGCTCGACGGTGACGCCCTCGGCGGTGCCCTCCACGACGAACGCGGTGATCCCGCCACGATGGCCCTCGGAGCGGGGCACCTTGGCCATGACGACGAGTAGGTCGGCCACCACCCCGTTGGTGGTCCACAGCTTCACCCCGTCCAGCACGTACGCCGACCCGTCCTCGGTCGGGACCGCGCTGGTGCGCAGCCGGGCCGGGTCGCTGCCCACGTCGGGCTCGGTGAGCAGGAACGCGGAGATGTCGGTGGTGGCGGTGCGGGGCAGGAAGCGCTGCTTCTGCTCCTCGGTGCCGAACAGCTTCACCGGCTGGGGTACGCCGATGGACTGGTGCGCGGAGAGCAGCGCCCCCAGGGCCGGGTTGACCGAGCTGACCAGCTGCAGCGCCTTGTTGTAGTAGACCTGGGTCAGCCCGAGGCCGCCATACCTCTCGTCGATCTTCATGCCGAGGCAGCCGAGGTCCTTCAGCCCCTTCATCACCTCGTCGGGGATGCGGGCCTCCCGCTCGATGCGATGGCCGTCCACCTCGGTCTCCAGGTAGCGGCGCAGCCGCTCCAGGAACGCCTCGCCCTTGGCCACGGCCTCCGCCGAGGGGCGGGGGTGGGGGCTGATCAGGTCGAGCCGGAACCGGCCAAGGAACAGCTCCTTGGCGAAGCTGGGCTTGCGCCACTCGGTCTCGCGGGCGGCCTCGGCGACCTGCCGCGCCTCCCGCTCGCTGACGTGCCCCTCGGTGCCCGGCGGGCGGGCGTCGGTCACGGCCATGGTGGCAGCCCCCTTCGGTGACGGGTGGGGTCCTTGCCGGGATCCTAGCCCTGGTGGGTTACCGGTCGGTAGGGGAGGGGCCGGCCGGGGGAATCCGCTGGGCGGCCGGGGCGTTGGGGAGTATGGTCGCCTGGTGGGCCGCCCTCCGGGGTACCGGCGGGTGGTCGGCTTGACAACTGCACAGGGGGTGAACGGTTTCGACTTCGGACGTCGATCCAGGGGAAGCGGGCCGAGGATGGCAGGGATGAGCTCGTAAACCATGCCCTGCAAAACAACAAGCGCCAACGCAAAGCGCACCGACTTCGCTCTCGCTGCCTAAGTAGCGGAAGACGAGGTCTGTCAGCCCGGGACCGCCTCCGGCCCGGTGCCTGGCATCAGCGAGGAGGCTCCACCGTTCGACCCGGTCGCGGGGTCGTTCGGGAAACCCAACAGCGACTGAGCCCGTCGGCAGCTTGCCTGCGTGACTGCCGGGGCTGAGAAAAGCACAGCGGGCTGCGCCCGGAGAAGTCCTGTTTCGGGGCCGAAGGACGCGGGTTCGATTCCCGCCACCTCCACTCGTGGGGTCTTCGCAGAATGTCATGCGTTGATCCGGCCTGAAGTTGATGAACGCCCGGACCTTATGGTTCGGGTGTTCGTCGTTGTGGGGCTCGGTCAGTGAGGCGCCCAGGGCCCCGGCAAAGTCCGGGTGGGTGGGCGCTGACCAGGGGTTTTGTGGGTCGACACGCCGTGTGACATGAGTGACGGGTGTGCCCTGTGTGACTTGGATGGGAGTTGTTAGCTCTCCCCAGC
>JBMOMH010000144.1:0-9104 GCA_049323135.1 Actinomycetota bacterium | reverse complement strand
CGGGAGGTCGGTCCGGCGGCCGGTTCGTGGCCCTGTTCGAGGAGGTCCATCGCTGCGACGGTACGTCCCCGGTGCTGGCCTGGTGAACCATGGTGGCTGGTGGACCCTGCCGGCCCGTGAAGGCTGCCGCGGCCGCCAGCCCCGCCGCCCCGACCCGGGCCCGCGAGCCGGTCAGGCCGGCCGCAGCGCGGTCACGGTCCAGGCCTGCAGCGTGACCGGGGGGCCCCCGCAGGACTCCGGGCGGGCCGGCGGCAGGGGTCGGCGGGCCACCGTCACGTCGTACCGGCGCCCGTCGGCCAGCCGCACCCGGACCAGCTCCGGGCCGCCGGTCACCCCCCCATCCCGGTCGGCGGGCTCGATGAGCACCTCGTCCAGGCCGGCCGCACCGGCGTGCTCCCGCACCGCGACCTCGGCGACCTGCGCCGCCGGTGGCCACGCGGCCCGTCCGCGCAGCCCGGCCAGGGGCAGCCGGCCGCCTGCCACCTCGGCGTCGACCCGCAGCGCGGCGGCCAGGTCGAGCTGCCCGTAGACGGCGCCGGCGGGCAGCAGCACCGCGGTCGGCGCGAAGCGGTGCCCGCCCAGGTGGCTGGTCTCCCAGACCCGGTCCGCGCCCAGCTCACCGGCCAGCGCGGCGGCGAGCGGACGGCCGCGCAGCGCGCAGCAGCGGTCCCGCCGCGCGTTGGTACAGACCAGCCACAGCGGCCCGGGCGGCGGCCCGACCCGCCGGCCCAGCCCCAGCGGGCTCCCTGCGGCCAACCGGGCGAGGTCCGCGTCAGCCAGCTCGGCCACGTCGGTCAGGGTCGCCTGCTCCACCCACGCGGCCCCCGGCCGGGTATGGGCGGTGAGCAGCGTGCGGGGCCGGTCCGGGTCGGCCGGATGCCGTCCCGCCCGGCGGAGCAGGGCGACTCGTACGCCGGTGGCGGCGGCCTGGGCCCGCAGCGCCCCCGCGAGCCGGGGCGACAGCCGGGAGGCGGCCAGGGCGTCGCGCCCCCACGGCCCGGGCTGCTCCACCGCCAGCCAGGCCGGCGCGTAGGGGGCGGTGCCGGCCAACGGCTCGCCCAGGGCCCGGCAGGCGGCCGAGCAGGTGCCGGACAGGTGCGCCGCGGGTTCCGGCGTGGCCGGGCTCACCCGGCCGGCCGGCCACCCACCGCGGCCACCGGGGTGGGCGTGGGGGTTCCCGATCCGTCCCGCCGGCCCCGCTGCACGGGCAGGTCGACCGGTACGCCGGCGGCGCTGGCCGCGCGGGCCGGGCCGACCCCGACCCAGGCCAGCACGAGGCCGTCCTCGCCCCGCAGCAGCCGGTGGCAGCGCACCCCCCCGGTGCCGCGCCCCTTCGCCGGGAAGTCCAGGTAGTCGCTGACCTTCACCGACCCCGTCGCCACCCCGGGCAGGGCGCCGCCGGCCCCCGCCACCGTGACAACGACGCCGTCGGGGTCGGGGCGGACCACCCCGAAGTGCACCACGTGCGCCCCGGCGGCCAGCCGGACCCCGGCGACCCCTCCGGCGCCCCGGCCCTGGGGCCGCACCGCGGCCGCCGGGAAGCGCAGCAGCTGGCCGTCGCTGGTGACGAACACCAGGTCGGTGGCCCGGTCGTCGCCAGCGGGCAGGTCGGCAGCGCCCACGACCCGGTCGCCCGGCCGCAACGCGATGACCGGGAAGGCCTCGGCGCTGGCGGGATAGTCGGGCGCCACCCGTTTCACCACGCCCTGCGCGGTACCCAGCGCGAGGCTGGTCGGGGGGCCGGCCGGGGGGCCCGCCAGGGAGCACAGGGCGACCAGCTGCTCGCCGGCGCCCAGCGGCAGCAGCTCGTGGGCTGGGGCCCCGCCGGCCAGGTGCGGGGCGTTCGCCGTCGGCGGCAACGCGGGCAGGTCCAGCACGGAGAGCCGCAGCACCCGCCCGGCCGACGTGACCGCGCCCACCCGGCCGCGGGCGGTGGCCCGGGTGGCCGAGGCCAGCACGTCGTGGCGGGCCCGCGGCCCGCCCTGCGGCAGCGGGTCGGCGGACGTGGTCCGGGCCAGCAGGCCGGTGCTGGACAGCAGCACCCAGCAGGGGTCGTCGCTGACCTCCAGCGGGACCGCCGTGGCCGGCGTACCGCTGGCTTCCAGCAGCACGGTGCGGCGGGGGGTGGCGTGCGCCGCGGCGACCGCGGCCAGCTCGTCGGAGACCAGCTCGCGCAGCCGCTCGTCGCTGTCCAGCACGGCGGTGAGCTCGGCGATCTCCCGGCGCAGGGTGGCCTGCTCCTTCTCCAGCTCGAGCCGGTCGAAGCGGGTGAGCCGGCGCAGCGGGGTGTCCAGGATGTACTGGGCCTGCACCTCGGACAGGTCGAACACCAGCATCAGCCGGGACCGGGCCTGGGTGGCGTTGTCGCTCTCCCGCACCACCTGGATCACCTCGTCGATGTTCAGCAGCGCGACGAGCAGCCCGTCCACGAGGTGGCACCGCTCCTCGCGCCGTCGGCGGCGGTGGGCGGTGCGCCGGCGCACCACCGTCAGCCGGTGGGCGACGTAGACCTCCAGCAGCTCCTTCAGGCCGAGGGTGCGCGGCTGGCCGTCGACCAGCGCCACGTTGTTGATGCCGAAGGAGTCCTCCATCGGGGTCAGCCGGTACAGCTGCTCGAGCACCGCCTCCGGGTGGAAGCCGTTCTTGACCTCGATGACCAGCCGCAGCCCCTGCTCCCGGTCGGTGAGGTCCTTCACGTCGGCGATGCCGCCGAGCTTCTTGGCCTGCACCAGGTCCTTGATCCGGTCGATGACCTTCTCCGGCCCCACGCCGTACGGGAGCTCGGTGACCACCAGGCCGCGGCGGCGCGGGGTCAGGTGCTCCACCCGGACCGTCGCCCTGGTGCGGAAGGAGCCGCGACCGGTGAGGTAGGCCTCCCGGACCCCCTCCAGGCCCACGATCTTGCCGCCGGTGGGCAGGTCCGGCCCGGGCACGAAACGCATCAGGTCGTCGAGGCCGGCCTCCGGGTGGGCGAGCAGGTGCCGTGCTGCGGCGATGACCTCACCGAGGTTGTGCGGCGCCATGTTCGTGGCCATGCCGACGGCGATGCCGGCCGCCCCGTTGACCAGCAGGTTCGGGAAGGCCGACGGGAGGACCTCCGGCTCGCGCTCCTGGCCGTCGTAGTTGGGTCGCAGGTCGACGACGTCCTCGTCGAGGCTGTCGGTCAGCAGCAGCGCCGCTGGGGCCAGCCGGCACTCCGTGTAGCGGTAGGCGGCCGGCCCGTCGTCCAGCGACCCGAAGTTGCCGTGGCCGTCGACGAGGGGCACGCGCATTGCGAACGGTTGGGCCATCCGCACCAGGGCGTCGTAGATCGCGCCGTCCCCGTGCGGGTGCAACCGGCCCATCACCTCCCCGACGACCCGGGCGCACTTGACGTGCCCACGGTCGGGGCGCAGCCCCATCTCGGCCATCTGGTAGAGGATCCGTCGGTGTACCGGCTTGAGGCCGTCCCGGGCGTCGGGCAGGGCCCGGGAGTAGATCACCGAGTAGGCGTACTCCAGGAAGCTGCCCTGCATCTCCTCGGCGACGTCGACGTCGACGATGTGCTCTTGGGGCGGCTCGGCCGGTCCGGTCGGGGCGGTGCGGTTCGCTCGTGGCATGCCGGCATTCTCCCGGAGCGACGCCAGCGGCCGGCGCAGCGACGCGGGTGCCGCCCCGTCGGGGCCGGCTACCTCCTGGGTGGCGGTATCGCTTCCTGGATGGTGGTATCGCTTCCTGGGTGTTCGATGGCCCCGGAAGCGGCACGACGATCAGGTTTCCTGATCATCGTCGCTGGGCGGGGTCGCCGGGGACGGTGGGAGGGCGCGGGGTGCGCAGCTCGGGGAAGTCCTCGTCCCGGAACTCCGTGGGGGGACGCTGGCCGGCCCGGGCGGCCTCCTGGCCGCGCAGCTCGACCCGGCGGATCTTGCCGGAGATCGTCTTGGGCAGGGCCGCGAACTCGACCCGACGGACCCGCTGGTAGGGCGCCAGCCGCTCCCGCGCGTGGCGCAGGATCGCCAGCGCGGTCGACCGGTCGGCCGCCCACCCCTCGGCGAGGGTCACGTACGCCTTCGGCACCGCGGTGCGCACCGGGTCCGGCGCCGGGACGACGGCCGCCTCGGCCACCGCCGGATGCTCCAGCAGCACGCTTTCCAGCTCGAACGGGGAGATCCGGTAGTCGCTGGCCTTGAACACGTCGTCGGCGCGGCCGACGTAGCTGAGGTAGCCGTCGGCCTCGCGACGGGCCACGTCGCCGGTCCGGTAGTAGCGGTCGCCGACGCCGGCGTCGCCGTCCTGCCGGTACCCGCGCATCAGGCCCACCGGGCGATCGGCGAGGTCCAGGCACAGCTCGCCCTCGTCGGCGGGCACGCCGCGGACCGGGTCGACCAGAACCACCGGGTAGCCCGGCAGCGGCAGGCCCATCGAGCCGGGCCGCACCTCGAGCCCTGGACTGTTGCCCACCTGCGCGGTGGTCTCGGTCTGGCCGTAGCCGTCGCGGACGGTGATCCCCCAGGCCCGGCGCACCTGCTCGACGACCTCCGGGTTCAGCGGCTCACCGGCGCTGACCAGCTCCCGTACGGCAAGCCGGTCCCGCCAGGCCGCCAGGTCCACCTGCAGCAGCATCCGCCACACCGTGGGCGGGGCGCAGAAGGTGGTCACCTGGCAGCGGGCCAGCACGCCGAGCAGGGCCTGCGGGTCGAACCGCTCGTAGGCGTGCACGAGCACGGTGGCCCCCGCGTTCCACGGGGCGAAGACGCAGCTCCACGCGTGCTTGGCCCATCCGGGGGAGGACACGTTCAGGTGGACGTCGCCGGGACGCAGCCCGATCCAGTACATCGTGGACAGGTGGCCGACCGGGTAGCTGGTGTGCGTGTGCTCGACCAGCTTGGGGCGAGCGGTCGTCCCGGACGTGAAGTACAGCAGCAGCGGGTCGTCGCCGCCGGTGGGTCCCTCCGGGACGAACCGGCCCAGGTGGGTCTCGGCGTCGGCCAGCCGCAGCCACCCGGGCACTGGGTCGCCCACCGCGATCCGGGTGTAGGAGCCGGGCACGTCGGCGAACTTCGCCGCGTCCTCGCTGCGGGCCACCACGTGCGCCACCCCGCCTCGCTCGACCCGGTCCCGCAGCTCCGCCGGGCCGAGCAGGGTGGTCGCGGGGATGACCACCGCACCGAGCTTCATGGCGGCCAGCAGCACCAGCCACAGCTCGACCTGGTTGCCCAGGACCAGCAGCATCCGGTCGCCGCGGTTCACCCCCTGGGCCCGCAGCCAGTCGGCCAGCTGGCCGGAACGCTGGGACAGCTCGGCAAAGGTGAGCCGGACATCGTCGCCGTCGTCGTGAACCAGCCACAGCGCGGTGGCGTCGCCCTGCTCCTGGGCGAGGGCCGCGTCGAACCAGTCCAGGGCCCAGTTGAAGGCGGGCAGCCGGGGCCAGCGGAAGGCGGCCGCGGCGGCCCGGGGGTCAGCGCGGTGGGTCAGCAGCAGGTCTCGGGCGGCCCGGAAGGCTTCGGTGGTGCTGCCGGCAGGAGACGCCGCAGGGGTCGCGGCGGGAGACGCGGGAGGTGTCATGGCCGCACCCTCGCATCGCCGCCGGACCCGGTCAACGCCTCCGGCACACCCACTAGCCTCGGCGGGGTGGAGCGGCCCTACCCGGAGCACTGGGAGGCCGACGTCGTGCTGCGCGACGGCGCGACGGCGCATGTGCGCCCGATCCGGCCCGACGACGCCGCGGGCCTGGTGGCCTTCTACGCCGGGGTGTCGGAGGAGTCGAAGTACCTACGGTTCTTCGCGCCGTACCCCACGCTGTCCGACCGGGACGTGGCATGGTTCACCACGGTCGACTACGACGAGCGGGTGGCCCTGGTGGCCGTCCTCGGCGAGGGCATCGTCGGCGTGGTCCGCTACGACCGGGTCGCCCCCGACGGGCGCGGGCCGGGGCGCGGGTCCCCCCTGGCCGAGGTGGCGTTCCTCGTGCAGGACGCCCACCAGGGCCGCGGCCTCGGCTCGGTGCTGCTCGAGCACATCGCCGAGGCCGCCCGGGAGCGCGGCGTACGCCGGTTCGTCGCCGAGGTGCTCCCGGGCAACCGGCGGATGCTGGCCGTCTTCCAGCAGGCCGGATTCACCGTCACCCGGGCCTTCGAGGAGGGCGTCGTCCGGCTGACCCTGGCCCTGGAGCCCACCGCCAGCTCGGTCGCCGTGGCCCAGGCGCGGGAGCACCGGGCGGAGTCGCGCAGCGTGGCCCGGCTGCTGCACCCCCGCTCGGTGGCCGTCGTCGGAGCCAGCCGGGAGCCGGGCTCGGTGGGCCAGGCGCTGCTGCGGCACCTGCTCGACGCTGGTTTCACCGGCCCGGTGTACGCCGTCAACCCGGCTGCTGCCGACGCGGGAGCCCAGGTGGCCGGCCAGCCGGCGTACCCCAGTCTCGACGAGGTCCCGGGGGAGGTGGACCTGGTGGTGGTGGCGGTCCCGGCCGCGCAGGGAGAGGTGATCGAGGAGGTGGTCACCGCCGCCGGGCGGCGGGGAGCGCACGGGCTGCTGGTGGTGTCCAGCGGCTTCGCCGAGACCGGGCCGCTCGGGCGGGAGCGCCAGGTCCGCCTGGTCGCCACGGCGCGCCGGTACGGGATGCGCGTCATCGGGCCGAACTCCTTTGGGGTGCTCAACAGCGACCCGGGGGTGCGGCTGAACGCGTCGCTCGCCCCGGTGCTCCCTGGTCCTGGCCGGGTCGGCTTCTTCTCGCAGTCGGGGGCGCTGGGCATCGCCCTGCTCGAGCAGGTCGTCCGTCGCGGCCTGGGGCTGTCCACGTTCGTCTCCGCGGGGAACCGGGCCGACGTCAGCGGCAACGACCTGCTGCAGTACTGGGAGGAGGACCCGGCGACCGACGTGGTCCTCCTCTACCTGGAGTCCATCGGGAACCCGCGCAAGTTCAGCCGGCTGGCCCGTCGGATCGGCCGGCGCACCCCGATCGTCGCGGTCAAGGGGGGCCGCTCCACGCAGGGGGTTCCCGTCGGTCACGCGGTGCGGGTCAGCGAGCTGCCGCCGGCCGCGGTGGACGCGCTGTTCGACCAGGCGGGGGTGGTGCGGGTGGACACCCTGGCCGAGCTGTTCGATGTCGCCGCGTTGCTGACGCTGCAGCCGCTGCCGGCCGGCCCGGCGGTGGGCGTGGTCGGCAACAGCGACGCCCTGGCCCTGCTCGTCGCCGACGCCGCCGCGGGCAGCGGGCTGCGCCTGGCCGGCCCGCCGGTCACCCTGCCCGCGGCCGCCGACGCCGGGTCCTTCGCCGCGGCGCTGGCCGGGGCGCTCGCCGACCCGGGGGTGGACAGCGTGGTCGTGGTCTACGTGCCGCCCGTGGCCGGCGGGGGTGCCCCGGTGGCCCGGGCGGTGGCCGCCGCCGCGGTCGCACACCCCAAGACGGTGGTGTCGACCTTCCTGCCCGGCGAGGAGGTGCTGGCCGGGCTGCGCACGCTGGACCGGCACGGGACCCCGGTGCGGGGTTCGGTGCCCACCTACCCGACCCCGGAGGAGGCGGTCCGGGCGCTGGCCGCGGTGACGGCGTACGCCGCCTGGCGGCACCGGCCCCCGGGGACGTCGCCCGACCTGGCCGGGGTGGACGTGGCCCGCGGCCGGGCGGTGGTGTCCGCCGCGCTGACGCCCGAGGCGGCCCCGCTGCCCCGCGCGCAGCTCGCCGAGCTGCTCGCCGCCTTCGGCATCCGGCTCGCCCCCAGCGTGGTGGTCGCCAACGCGGCGCAGGCTGTCGCCGCGGCCGACCAGCTGGGCTACCCGGTGGTCCTCAAGACGCTGGCCCGCGGGCTGCGGCATCGCACCGACCTGGGCGGGGTCCGCCTGGGCATCGCCTCGGCCGCCGATCTGCGCGCCGAGTACGCCGCCCTCGTCGCCCGGGTACGGGAGGCAGTCCAGTCCGCCGGTGCGGGCGAGGACGCCGAGACCTGCGTGGTACAGCCGATGGCCGGCCCGGGGGTCGCCGTGACGGTCGGGTCCGCGGAGGACCCCGCCTTCGGGCCGGTGGTGTCCTTCGGCCTCGCCGGGCTGGCCACCGAGCTGCTGGGGGACCGGGCCTGGCGGATCCCGCCGCTCACCGACGTCGACGCCGCGGAGCTGGTGCGAGCGGTGCGGGCGGCCCCCCTGCTGCTGGGTTACCGCGGGGCCGAGCCGGTCGACGTACCCGCGCTGGAGGAGCTGCTGCTGCGGGTCTCCCGGCTCGCCGAGGAGATCCCCGAGCTCGCCCGGCTGCAGCTCGACCCGGTCGTGGTCGGCCGGGACGGGCTGGTCGTGGTGGACGCCACCGGCCGGCTCGCCCCGCCACGGGTGCGCACCGACCTGCCCGGGCGCCGGCTCACCCCGCCCTGACCGGTCCGCGGGCCGGTCCGGGCCGGCGCGATGCCAGGATGGGGGCCATGACGAACGCCGGGACCCGCGGGGGGCTGCGCGCTGAGATCGAGCGGAACGGCTACTACCCGGCCCTGGTGGCCGAAGGGGTGCTCGCGGCGCTCGGCCCCGAGGAGGTCACCGCCCACCTGGTGCACCAGGAGACCACGTTCGACCACGACCAGGTCCGCCGGCACGTGACCGTGCTCGTGCTTACCCCCAGCCGCCTGCTCGTCGGGCACACCGACGAGCACGGGCCGGACGACAGCTCGCCCGTGCCCTACGCCACCACGTCGGTGGAGGCGGTGCGGCTGGAGCGGGTCGGTGCCGTGGTGGTCAGCCGGGTGGTCGCCGACCCGGCCCGCTACCAGCCCGGCAGCCCGCCTCAGGAGGTGCAGCTCAGCGTCGGCTGGGGGGCGGTCGGCCGGGTCGAGCTGGAGCCGGCCAGCTGCGGGGACCCGGCCTGTGAGGCCGACCACGGCTACACGGGCACCGTCGGCAGCGACGACCTCGGGTTGCGGGTCAGCGCCGCCGCGGAGGGCCCGGAGGTCGTGTCCCGGACCCTGGAGTTCGCTGCGGCCCTCTCCGTCGCCACCGCGCGGCGCTGAGCCGGACCGGGCCGCCGTGTCCACCGGGCGGGAAGCCCCGCGCCCGCGCTACGGGGGTGGCGCGCTCGCCGACCTGCTGCCCGCCCTGGCCGCCGGGCTGGGGGTGCCGGGCTACGCCGACCTCCTCGGCCTGGCCGGTAC
>JBMOMH010000143.1:0-9137 GCA_049323135.1 Actinomycetota bacterium | reverse complement strand
GATCATGCAGAACTTGCCGAGGTCAGAGGTGCATGATCGCTACGAGAGGGGGGTGGGGCTGGTTGCCGTCGTCGGACCCGGGGAGGCGGGCGCGGCGGAGCTCGCGGCGGCGTACGCCGTGGGCGCGGGCCTGGCCCGCGCGGGGGCGCTGGTGCTGACCGGCGGGCTGGGCGGGGTGATGGCCGCGGCCAGCCGCGGGGCGGCCGAGGCCGGTGGGGTGACGGTGGGCCTGCTGCCGGGCACCGACCCGGGGGCGGCGAACCCGTGGGTGCGCGTCCCGCTGGCCACCGGTCTCGGCGAGGGCCGCAACCTGCTGCTGGTCCGCGCCGCGGCGGTCCTGGTCGCCGTGGGCGGGAGCTGGGGGACGCTCAGCGAGGTCGCCCTGGCCGTCCGGACCGGGACGCCGGTGGTGGCCTGGGGTGGCTGGGAGGTCCGGGACGCGCGGGGCGCCCCGGTGCCCGGCGTACGCCGGGCGGCCACCCCGGAGGAGGCGGTGGCCCAGGCGCTGGCCGCCCACCCCCCTACCGGCCGCTGAGCCGCCGGGTTTTGCCGAACCCCTACCCCCTAGGGGTATAGTTCCGGGCCATGGCCCACGGGTACACGGAGCACAAGGACGCCTACCTGTCGCGCCTGCGCCGGATCGAGGGCCAGGTGCGGGGACTGCAGCGGATGGTGGCCGAGGACGCCTACTGCATCGACGTGCTGACGCAGGTTTCCGCGGTGACGCGGGCCCTGCAGTCGGTGGCGCTGGGCCTGCTCGACGAGCACCTGGGCCACTGCGTCGCCCAGGCCGTGGAGCAGGGCGGCCCCGAGGCCGAGGCGAAGGTCAAGGAGGCCTCCGCCGCGGTGGCCCGCCTGGTGCGCTCCTGACGTCCGATCCCCCGCCCGACCTCCCCCACTGAAGATCGCCCGACCGCCCACCACCAACGGCCGAGGAGCCAGACATGAGCGAGACCACGTACCGCGTCGAGGGCATGACCTGCGAGCACTGCGTGCAGAGCGTCACCAAGGAGGTCACCCGAGTCGACGGCGTGGACGCCGTGAAGGTCGACCTGGCCGCGGGGCAGGTCACCGTCACCGGCACCGGCTTCGCCGACGCCGCGGTGCGCGCGGCCATCGACGAGGCCGGCTACACGGTGACCGGCTGACGACCCCGAGGAGACCGATGACCGCGACCAGCGCCAGCCCCACCACCACCCCGAACCAGGCGTACGTCGACCTCGCGGTCGGCGGCATGACCTGTGCCTCGTGTGCGGCCCGCATCGAGAAGCGGCTCAACCGGCTGGACGGGGTGACCGCCACGGTGAACTTCGCGACCGAGACGGCCGCGGTGGCCTTCGACCCGTCCCGGGTCAGCCCCGACCAGCTGGTCGAGGCGGTGCAGCAGACCGGCTACACCGCGGCCCTGCCGGTCCCCGGTGGGGACACCACCGCCGAGGAGACGCAGGCCGCCGAGTTGCGCGACGTGCTGCGCCGCCTCGTGCTGGGGATCGTGCTCACCGCCCCGGTGCTCGTCATCGGGATGGTGCCCGGGCTGCACCTGCAGACCCCGCTGCGCTGGCTGTCCTTCGCGCTGACCACCCCGGTGGTCGCCTACAGCGGGGCTCCCTTCCACCGGGCGGCGCTGACCAACCTGCGGCACCGCGCCGCCACCATGGACACGCTCATCTCGATGGGCACCCTGGCGGCGTACCTGTGGTCGCTGTGGGCGCTGGTCAGCGGCCGTGGGGAGCTGTACCTCGAGGTGGCCGCGGCGGTCACCACGTTCATCCTCGCCGGCCGGTACGCCGAGGCGCACGCCAAGCGCCGCGCCGGTAGCGCCCTGCGCGCCCTGCTCGAGCTGGGCGCCAAGGACGTCGCCCTGCTGGCCGACGACGGCACCGAGCAGCGGGTGCCGGTGGACCGGCTGCGCGTCGGGCACCGGTTCGTGGTGCGCCCCGGCGAGAAGGTCGCCACCGACGGCGTCGTGGAGTCGGGGACCTCCGCGGTGGACGAGTCGCTGCTCACCGGGGAGAGCGTGCCCGTGGAGGTGGGGCCCGGGGACCGGGTGACCGGCGCCACGGTCAACGGCCACGGCCGGCTCGTCGTCCGCGCCACCCGCATCGGGGCGGACACCGCCGTGGCACAGATCGCCCGGCTCGTCGCCGAGGCGCAGAACGGCAAGGCCCCGGTGCAGCGGCTCGCCGACCGGGTGTCGGCGGTGTTCGTCCCGGTGGTGGTGGCCATCGCCCTGGTCACCCTGGCCGGCTGGCTGCTCGCCGGCGCCCCCGTGTCCCACGCGTTCACCGCGGCCGTCGCGGTCCTTGTCATCGCCTGCCCCTGCGCGCTCGGGCTGGCCACCCCCACGGCGCTGCTCGTCGGCACCGGGCGCGGCGCGCAGCTGGGCATCCTCATCAAGGGCCCGCAGGTGCTGGAGTCGACCCGGCGGGTGGACACCATCGTCCTGGACAAGACCGGGACGGTCACCACCGGCGCGATGAGCACCCACGAGGTCACCGTCGCGGACGGGGTCGACCCGGCCGAGGCGCTACGCCGGGTCGGGGCGGTGGAGCGGGCCAGCGAGCACCCGCTGGCCCAGGCGGTCAGCCGGTACGCCGAGCAGCAGGTGGGCGCCCTGCCGGAGCCAACCAGCTTCAGCAACGTGCAGGGCCTGGGCGTCGTCGGCGAGGTGGCGGGCAGCCGCGTCGTCGTCGGCCGGGCCGCCTTCCTCGCCGAGCACGGGCTGGCGCTGCCCCCGGAGCTGGCGGCCGCCCGCGACCGGGCCGAACAGGCCGGACGCACCGCGGTGGTGGCCGGCTGGGACGGCGCCGCCCGGGTGGTGCTCAGCGTGGGCGACACGGTCAAGCCGAGCAGCGCCGCGGCGGTGGCCGAGCTGCGGGCGCTGGGCCTTCACCCGGTGCTGCTCACCGGCGACAACGCCCGTGCCGCGGCCGCCGTGGCGGCCGCGGTCGGCATCGACGAGGTGGTCGCCGAGGTGCTGCCCGAGGAGAAGGTGGCCGTGGTCCGCCGGCTGCAGGAGCAGGGCCGGGTCGTGGCGATGGTGGGGGACGGGGTCAACGACGCGGCCGCGCTCGCCCAGGCCGACCTGGGCCTGGCCATGGGCACCGGCACCGACGTGGCCATCGAGGCCAGCGATCTCACCCTGGTGCGGGGTGACCTGACCGCCGCAGCCGACGCCATCCGGCTGGCCCGCCGGACCCTCTCGACGATCAAGGGGAACCTGTTCTGGGCCTTCGCCTACAACGTGGCGGGCATCCCGTTGGCCGCGGCGGGCCTGCTCAACCCGCTCATCGCCGGCGCCGCGATGGCGTTCTCCAGCGTCTTCGTGGTGAGCAACAGCCTGCGGCTACGTCGCTTCCCGGGTCGCTTCCCGGGTCGTGTCCCGGGTCGCGTCCCGGGTCGTGTCCCGGGCCGTGTCCGGGAGCTGCCGGAGGCCGGCTGACCCGCCACCAGACCCCGCGGGCCGCAGGCCGAGCACCGTGTCCAGCTGCTCCCGGGTGAGCGGGCCCTGGCTGGCGGCCGCGGCGATGATCACCTCGGCGTAGAGCTCGATCTCGTCCAGGGCGACCTGGTCCCGGCTCCGCAGCTCTCGCACCGCGTCCCGCGCCACCCGCACCGGCACGATGTCCACCTCCCAGGCGTCCACCCGGCATGGCACCACCTGGACGCCAGGTTACGTCCCGAAGGCCGCCGGGGGACATGACCCGACCGGGTCATCCCGGCTCCCGTCCGGGCCATCCCTGCCCCGGCCCGGCCGTGCCGCGCTATACGGTGGCCGCACGCGGGACCGAGGCGTTTCCCCGACACGCCGTACGGGCAGGGAGGCGGGCATGGGCGTGCGCACCTGGATCGAAGGCTGGCCGGTCTACCGTCAGGTCACCGGGGCGGACCCGCTGGGCCGCGGCTCGGCGGCCCGCTCGCCCGCCACCGACCGGCTCCGCCCGCGCACCGCGACCGCCGACCGGGTGGTCGCCTCGGTCTGCCCCTACTGCGCGGTGGGCTGCGGGCAGCGGGTCTACGTGCGCGACGGTCAGGTCACCCAGATCGAGGGCGACCCGGACAGCCCCATCTCCCGGGGCCGGCTCTGCCCGAAGGGGTCGGCCAGCACCCAGCTGGTCACCCACCCGGGGCGCCAGCGGAAGGTCCGCTACCGGCCGCCGTACGGCACCGAGTGGCAGGACCTGGACCTCGACCGGGCCATGGACATGATCGCCGACCGGGTGCTCGCGGCGCGGCGCTGGGGCTGGCAGGACACCGACGAGCACGGCCGCCGGCTGAACCGCACCCTGGGCTTCGCCAGCCTGGGTGGGGCGACGCTGGACAACGAAGAGAACTACCTCATCAAGAAGCTGTTCACCGCTCTGGGGGCCATCCAGATCGAGAACCAGGCCCGCATATGACACTCCTCCACGGTCCCCGGTCTGGGGACCTCGTTCGGCCGCGGCGGGGCCACCACCTTCCAGCAGGACCTGCGCAACGCTGACTGCATCGTCATCCAGGGCTCGAACATGGCCGAGTGCCACCCGGTCGGGTTCCAGTGGGTGATGGAGGCCAAGGCCCGGGGGGCGACCGTCATCCACGTCGACCCGCGGTTCACCCGGACCAGCGCGGTGGCCGACCTGCACGTGCCGCTGCGCGCCGGCAGCGACATCGCCTTCCTCGGCGGGCTGGTCAACTACGTGCTGCAGCACGAGCGGGACTTCCGGGAGTACGTGGTCGCCTACACGAACGCGGCGGCGATCCTGCGCGAGGACTTCGCCGACACCGAGGACCTCGACGGGCTGTTCTCCGGCTTCGACCCCGCCAGCCGCCACTACGACGCCTCGACCTGGCTGTACGAGGGCACCGAGCCGCTTCCGGCGGCCGGGGCCCGTGACCCCGAGGTGGCCGGCGGGCCGCCCGGCTCGCCGGTGCACCACGGCCCGGCGCACAAGGACTCCGCGCAGGCGGACCAGTACGGCGGGCGCGGGCCGAGCGTGCCGGGCAAGCCGCAGCGGGACGAGACGCTGCAGCACTCACGGTGCGTGTACCAGGTGCTCAAGCGGCACTTCGCCCGCTACACCCCGGAGGTCGTCGAGCAGGTCTGCGGGGTGCCGCAGGAGCTCTTCCTCCGGGTCGCCGAGACGGTCACTGCCAACAGCGGGCGGGAGCGGACAACCGCGTTCTGCTACGCGGTGGGCTGGACCCAGCACACCGTCGGCGTGCAGTACATCCGCACCGCGGCGATCCTGCAGACCCTGCTCGGCAACATCGGCCGCCCGGGCGGCGGAATCCTGGCGCTGCGCGGGCACGCCAGCATCCAGGGGTCGACGGACATCCCGACGCTGTTCAACATCCTGCCCGGCTACATCCCGATGCCGCACGCGCACCAGCACGACGACCTGGACTCGTTCGTCGCGGTGGACGCCGGCAAGACCGGGTTCTGGGGCAACATGCGGTCCTACGTCGTCAGCCTGCTCAAGGCGTGGTGGGGGGACGCCGCCACGGCGGACAACGACTTCTGCTTCGACCGGCTGCCCCGGCTCACCGGCGACCACGGCAGCTACCAGACGGTGCTGGACCAGATCGACGGCAAGGTCAAGGGGTACTTCCTGCTGGGGGAGAACCCGGCCGTGGGGTCGGCGAACGCCCGGATGCAGCGCTTCGGGCTGGCCAACCTGGACTGGCTGGTGGTCCGCGACCTGGCCCTGGTGGAGAGCGCGACCTTCTGGAAGGACGGGCCGGAGATCGAGACCGGGGAGATGCGCACCGAGGACATCGGCACCGAGGTGTTCTTCCTTCCCGCCGCCGCGCACACCGAAAAGGACGGGTCGTTCACCAACACCCAGCGGCTGCTGCAGTGGCACCACAAGGCGGTCGAGCCGCCCGGCGACGCGCGCAGCGAGCTGTGGTTCATGTACCACCTGGGCCGGCGCCTGCGCGCCAAGCTCGCCGGCTCCGACGACCCCCGCGACCGTGGCCTGCTGGACCTCACCTGGGACTACCCGGTGCTGGGCCCGCACGACGAGCCCGACGCCGAGGCGGTGCTCGCCGAGATCAACGGCACCGGGCCGGACGGGGCCCCGCTGGCCACGTTCACCGCGCTGAAGGACGACGGGTCGACCCGGTGCGGCTGCTGGATCTACTGCGGCAGCTACGCCGACGGGGTCAACCAGCCGGCCCGCCGCCGGCCGGGGCGGGACCAGACCTGGGTCGCCCCCGAGTGGGGCTGGGCGTGGCCGGCGAACCGGCGGCTGCTGTACAACCGGGCCTCGGCCGACCCGCAGGGGCGACCCTGGAGCGAACGCAAGGCGTACGTGTGGTGGGACGAGCCGGCCGGGAGGTGGACCGGGCACGACGTACCAGACTTCGAGGTGACCAAGCGCCCGGACTACCGGCCCCCGGAGGGGGCCCGGGCCCAGGCGGCCCTCGCCGGGGACGACCCGTTCATCATGCAGACCGACGGGAAGGCGTGGCTGTTCGTGCCGGTGGGGCTGGCCGACGGGCCGCTGCCCACGCACTACGAACCGGCCGAGTCCCCGTTCCCGAACCTGCTGTACGCGCAGCAGACCAACCCGACCCGGCAGCGCTACGACCGCCCGGTCAACCGCTACCACCCCTCCGGGGAGGAGCCCGGCGCGGAGGTGTTCCCCTACGTGTTCACCACCTACCGGCTCACCGAGCACCACACCGCCGGCGGGATGAGCCGGACGCTGCCGTACCTGTCCGAGCTGCAGCCGGAGTTCTTCTGCGAGGTGTCCCCGGACCTGGCCCGGGAGCGCCGGCTGGTGCACGCCGGCTGGGCGACCATCGTCACCGCCCGGACCGCCGTGGAGGCGCGGGTCCTCGTCACCAACCGGATCCCGCCGCTGCGGGTGCAGGGCCGGGTCGTACACCAGGTGGGGCTGCCCTACCACTGGGGGCCGAACTTCCTGGCCAAGGGGGACGCCGCCAACGAGCTGCTGCCGGTGACGCTCGACCCGAACGTGCACATCCAGGAGAGCAAGGCGGCCACCTGCGACATCCGGCCCGGCCGGCGGCCGCGAGGACCGGCGCTGCTGGAGCTGGTCGCCGACTACCGCCGGCGGGCCGGCCTGCCGGTCGAGGAGATGACGCGATGAGCCTCGCCGAGCGGCTCTACGGCCCGCTGGCCGACCCGGCGGCCGACGCGGGCTACCCCGACGGGCACCCGCCGCGGGTCGGGTTCTTCACCGACACCAGTGTGTGCATCGGCTGCAAGGCCTGCGAGGTGGCGTGCAAGGAGTGGAACGCCGTCCCCGACGACGGGCTGTCCCTGACCGGCATGTCCTACGACAACAGCGTCGCGCTCGGCGCGTCCACCTGGCGGCACGTCGCGTTCATCGAGCAGCAGAAGCCGGCGGAGGCACCCGCGGTGGCCGTGGCCGACGACGCCTCGGCGCACAGCGGGGTGCGCTGGCTGATGTCCAGCGACGTGTGCAAGCACTGCACGCACGCCGCCTGTCTGGACGTGTGCCCCACCGGGGCGCTGTTCCGCACCGAGTTCTCCACCGTCGTGGTGCAGGCCGACGTCTGCAACGGCTGCGGCTACTGCGTCCCCGCCTGCCCCTACGGGGTCATCGACATCCGGGAGGGTGACGGGCGGGCGTTCAAGTGCACGCTGTGCTACGACCGGCTGCGGGACGGGCTGACCCCGGCCTGCGCGAAGGCCTGCCCCACGGAGTCCATCCAGTTCGGCGAGCTGGACGAGCTGCGCGAGCGGGCCGACCGGCGGCTGGCGACGCTGCACGACCGGGGCGTGACCGAGGCCCGGCTCTACGGGCGGGACCCGGACGACGGCGTTGGTGGCGACGGGGCGTTCTTCCTGCTGCTGGACGAGCCGGAGGTGTACGGCCTGCCCCCGGACCCGGTGGTCACGACCCGGGACCTGCCGGCGATGTGGCGCCACGTCGGTGCGGCAGCGGTGACCCTGCTGGGCGTGGTGGCCGCCTCGTTCCTGGGACGGCGACGGTGAGCCGCCGGGGCGAGCAGCCGACGGTGCCGCCGGCCCGGTTCGAGTCCTACTACGACCGGCCGGTCCTCAAGCCGCCGCGGTGGAAGGTCCCCGACGTGCCGGCGTACCTGTACCTCGGCGGGATGGCCGGGGCCTCGGCGTTGATGGCCGCGTTCGGCGAGGCCACCGGGCGGCCCGACCTGGCCCGCACCGGGCGGCTGGCCGCCGGCGGGGGCATCAGCCTGGGCGTCGTGGCGCTGGTGCACGACCTGGGCCGGCCGGAACGGTTCCTGCACATGCTGCGGGTGTTCAAGCCGACCTCGCCGCTGTCCGTGGGCTCCTGGCTGGTGGCGCCGTTCGGCACCCTGGCCGGGGCGGCCGCCGCCGGGGAGCTCACCGGGCGGCTGCCCCGGGCGGTGCGGTGGGCGGGGGCCGGGGCAGCGCTGCTCGGCGCGCCGGTGGCGACGTACACCGGGGCGCTGCTGGCCAACACCGCGGTCCCGGCCTGGCACGAGGGCTACCGGCAGCTGCCGTTCCTGTTCGCGGGCAGCTCGCTGGCCAGCGCCGGGGCCGTGGGCATGGCCGGCACCCCGGTGGGGCAGGCCGGGCCGGCGCGGCGGATGGCGGTGGCCGGGGCGGTGCTGGAGCTGGCCTCGGCGGCCGTCCTGGAGCGCCGGCTGGGCCTGGTCGCCGAGCCGTACCGGACCGGCCGGGGCGGGGCGCTGCTGCGGGCGGCCGCGGTGCTGACCGGGGCGGGGGCCGCGGGCACGCTGCTCGGCGGGCGGCGGAGGGGCACCGCGCTGCTGTCGGCGGCGGCGCTGACCGCGGGGGCGCTGGCGTCCCGGTTCGGCGTGGTCGAGGCCGGGATGGCCTCCGCGCGGGACCCGAAGTACACCGTGCTGCCCCAGCGGCAGCGGCTGGCCGAGCGGGCAGCGTCCGCCCCGGCTCAGCCGGCCGGTGCAGGCGGCCCGCGGGCCGGTCAGCCGGCGGGCTGACGCACCTCCCGGCGGTCGTCGGGCAGCCGGCGGGTCACCCCCCGCCGGTCGAGCAGCTCCAGCAGCGGTACGGCGACCCGCCGGGTGGTGCCCAGCGCCTCCCGCGCGGCGTGCAGCGGGAACGGCTGCGCCAGCCCGGCGAGCACCCGGGCCGCCCGCTGGGGAGCGTCGGGGAGCAGCACCACCCCGTC
>JBMOMH010000142.1:5403-9177 GCA_049323135.1 Actinomycetota bacterium | reverse complement strand
GGCCGCGACCGTGGCGGTCGTCGTCGGCTACCCGGTGGCCTGCGAGACGCTGACCCGCGGTCGGACCCTGGGCAAGTGGGTCCTCGGGCTGCGCGTGGTCCGCGGCGACGGGGGGGCGATCCGCTTCCGCCACGCCCTGGTCCGCGGGCTGTTCGCCGCGGTGGAGGTCTGGCTGACCGCGGGCGTGGTCGCCGTCCTGGTCTCCCTGCTGTCGGCCCGCGGCCAGCGGCTCGGCGACGTCTTCGCCGGCACCGTGGTCGTCCGGGAGCGGGTGCCCGCGGGGACCCACCCCGGCGCCGTGATGCCGCCGGGCCTGGCCGCCTGGGCCGGGCACCTGGACCTGACCCGGCTGCCCGACGACCTCGCCCTGGCCGTACGCCAGTACCTGGCCCGCCACGGCCAGCTCGCCCCCGCGGTCGCCGCGGACATGGGCCGCCGCCTCGCCGCGGACGTCGCGGCGTGGACCAGCCCCCCGCCGCCCGCGGGCACGGCCCCGCCGGCGTACCTGGCCGCGGTGCTCGCCGAGCGGCGGCGGCGCGAGCTGTCTCGGGCCACCGTGGCTCGACCGGCCAGTGGGACGGGGCTCGGTGAGCCGGGTGGGGGCGCGGGCGAGCCCCGTCGAGCCCCGAGCGCCGGACAGGACGAGCCGGCCCGCCGCGCGCCCGGTGGCTTCCTCCCCCCCGGTTGACCCCCCGGCGTTCCGGAGCAGCCACCCGAAGCGCCGATGACCGGTCGTCCTCGTAGTGCAGGCGCAGTACGCTGCTCTACGGAGGTGGTCACCATGCCAGCATCGGTCTCTTACCGGCTCGACCGGCAGCTCAAGGACCGCCTGGCCCAGCGCGCTCGCGATGAGGGCGTCAGCGAGACGAGTCTCGTGACCCGGCTGCTGGACGAGGGTCTCAAGACGTGGGCCCATCCAGGCATTGTCTACCGCGACGGCCCCGCCGGGCGCCGTGCGGCCGTGGCCGGCGGCCCGGACGTGTGGGAGATCGTGGTTGCGCTGCGGCACACGGGCGAGCGCGGGGACGCACAGGTCGGCGCGGCCGCGGAGCAGCTCGGCGTCCCCGAGCAGCTGGTGCGCACCGCGGTGTCGTTCGCCGCCGCGCACCCCGACGAGGTCGAGGCGATGATCCGGCGCAACGAGGAGGCCGGGGAACGCGCCGCGCAGGCAGCCCGGGAGCGCGACCGCTTCCTCGCGTCGTGAGGTTCCTCATCGACGAGATGTTCAGCCCCGCGGTCGCCCGGCACCTGACCAACCTCGGACACGACGCGCAACACGTCCGCGACGTCGGCCTCGCCGGCCGTACCGACGACGAGGTGCTCGACCGGGCCGTCGCCGAGGACCTGGTCGTCGTCACAGAGAATGCCGTCGACTTTGTAGCCCTGCTCGAAGCCGCGACGAGTGCTGGACTGGTCACGGTCCCAGTGGTCCTCGCCCGGAAGCGCACCCTGCCGGCTGACGCCGGTGCGATGGCATACGAGCTGGCCCACCGCTTGGCCCGGTGGGCAGACAGCCATCCCGGGCCGTATCGCCACGCGCACTGGTTGGCCTGACTCAGGTCCCGTACCGGTCGCCCGAGGTTCAGGACTGACCAGTGGCACGGCGCCCCGTACGCCGGCCGGCCCCCGCACCGGGCGTCAGTACCGGTAGTGGTCCGGCTTGTACGGACCGGCCACCGGGACGCCGAGATAGTCGGCCTGCGCCGGGGTGAGCTCGGTGAGCCGCACGCCGAGGGCGTCCAGGTGCAGCCGGGCCACCGCCTCGTCGAGATGCTTGGGCAGCACGTACACCCGGTTCTCGTAGTCCCCGGGCCGGGTGAACAGCTCCAGCTGGGCGAGCACCTGGTTGGTGAAGCTGTTGGACATGACGAAGCTGGGGTGCCCGGTGGCGTTGCCCAGGTTGAGCAGCCGCCCCTCGGACAGGACCAGCACGCCGTGCCCGTCCGGGAACACCCACTCGTCGACCTGGGGCTTGACCGGCACCCGGGAAACCCCCGGCCAACGCGCCAGCCCGGCCATGTCGATCTCGTTGTCGAAGTGGCCGATGTTCCCCAGGATCGCCTGGTGCTTCATCCGGGCCATGTGTGCCGCGGTGACCACGTCGCGGCAGCCGGTGGCGGTGATGACGATGTCCGCCCGGTCCACCACCTCGTCCAGGGTGGTCACCTGGTAGCCGTCCATCGCCGCCTGCAGCGCGCAGATCGGGTCCACCTCGGTGACCACCACCCGGGCGCCCTGCCCGCGCAGCGCCTCGGCGCACCCCTTCCCCACGTCCCCGTACCCGCAGACCACGGCCAGCTTCCCGCCGATGAGCACGTCCGTGGCCCGGTTGATCCCGTCCAGCAGCGAGTGCCGGCAACCGTAGCGGTTGTCGAACTTCGACTTGGTCACCGAGTCGTTCACGTTGATCGCGGGGAACAGCAGGGTCCCCTCCTCCTGCATCTGGTACAGCCGGTGCACACCGGTCGTGGTCTCCTCGGTGACCCCGCGGACGCCGTTGGCGATGGCCGTCCACCGGTGCGGGTCCTCCGCGAGGGACCGGGCGAGCAGCCGCAGCACCACCGCGTACTCGGCCGAGTCGGCCTCGGTCGGCGCGGGGACCCGGCCCGCCTTCTCGACCTCCACGCCCTTGTGCACGAGCAGCGTCGCGTCCCCACCGTCGTCGAGGATCATGTTGGGCCCGTCCCCGTCCGGCCAGCGCAGCACCTGCTCGGTGCACCACCAGTACTCCTCCAGCGTCTCGCCCTTCCAGGCGAAGACCGGGACCCCGGCGGGCGCCTCCACCGTGCCGTGCGGCCCGACCACCACGGCGGCGGCGGCATGGTCCTGGGTGGAGAAGATGTTGCAGCTGGCCCAGCGGACCTGCGCGCCGAGCGCCACCAGGGTCTCGATGAGCACCGCGGTCTGCACGGTCATGTGCAGGGACCCGCTGATCCGGGCCCCCTGCAACGGCCGGCGGTCGCCGTACTCCCGGCGCATCGCCATCAGCCCCGGCATCTCGTGCTCGGCCAGCGTGATCTCGCGCCGGCCGAACCCGGCCAGGGACAGGTCGGCGACCCGGTGGTCGACAGTCATCGGTTCTCCTCGCGGGGACGGGCCGGCCGGTGGGCGGCGGTCCCAGGCTACCGACCGGACCCGCCGGTCACCGCCCGGTGGTCGCCCGGAACAGCACCCCGTCGCCGCTGACCTGCAGCACCGGCTCTCCCGCGGCCAGGTACGCCGACCCGCCCCGGGGCAGGTCGAGCCGCTGGCCGCCCGAGACCAGCCGGGCGGTGCCGGCTACGCACAGCAGCACCTGCGGGCCGGCGGTGTCCAGCAGCACCGGGCGCCCGCCACCCAACCGCAGCCGGGACAGCCGGAACTCCCGGGCGGGGGTGTCGAACACCTCCTCCGCGCCGGCCGGCTCGGGCCGGCGGACCGGCACCGGTCCGGCGCTCACGTCGAGCACCCGCAGCAGCTCGGGCACATCGACGTGCTTGCCGGTCAGCCCGCCGCGCAGCACGTTGTCCGAGTTGGCCATGACCTCCACGGCGACGCCGCGCAGGTAGGCGTGCAGGTTGCCGGCCGGCAGGTAGACCGCCTCCCCAGGCGCCAGCCGCACCAGGTTGAGCAGCAGCGCGGTCACCACCCCCAGGTCCCCCGGGTAGGCGCGGGCCAGGTCGACCGCCCAGCGGGCCTCGGCGGCGAACTCCCCCCCGGCGGCGGCGAGCCGGGCGCAGGCGGCCACCGTCGGCGGGAGCACCGCGGCCGGGTCGGCCGCGGTGAGCAGCCAGG
>JBMOMH010000142.1:0-5393 GCA_049323135.1 Actinomycetota bacterium | reverse complement strand
GTCACCGCGGCCCGCAGGTCCCCGGCGCGCAGCGCGGCCAGCGGCTCGGCCAGCCCGGGCACGGCCAGCCGCTCCCACAGCCGCACGGTGGCCGGCACCTCCCGGAAGCCGCACAGCGCGTCGAACGGGGTCAGCGCGCACACCAGCTCCGGCTTGTGGGCCTCGTCCCGGTAGTTGCGGTGGGGGGCGTCCCTGGGGATGCCGGCGGCCTCCTCGGCGGCGAAGCCGGCCCGGGCCTGCGTCGCGCTGGGGTGGGCCTGCAGGGACAGTGGGGCGTCGGCGGCCAGCACCTTGAGCAGGAAGGGCAGGCGCGGTCCGAACTCGGCGACGACGCCGGCGCCCAGCTCCCCGACCGGGTCGGCGGCGATCCGCTCCAGCAGGGACTGCGGCCCGCCGGGCAGCTCGACGTACGACGGGTCGCCGGGGTGGGCGCCCAGCCACAGCTCGGCCTGCGGCTCGGTGGACGGGACCGGCTGGCCGAGCAGCTCGGGGATCGCCGTCCGGGAGCCCCACGCGTACGGGCGGACCGGGTTGCGCAGCCGCAGCATGCCGTCCCCTCAGCCGTGAGTGCCGCGGTCCTGGGGTCCGCGGTCGATGTCCGGCTCCAGGTAGATGACCCGGGCGATGGGCACCGCGGCGCGGACCCGGGCCTCCGCCGCGTCGATGGTGCGGGCCACCGCGGCGGCGCGGTCCTCCCCGCTGACCGCGATCTTCGCGGCGACCAGCAGCTCCTCCGGGCCCAGGTGCAGGGTGCGCATGTGGATGACCCGGCCCACCGCCGGCTCCGCCTCCAACGCCGCGCAGATGCGAGCCACATCGGCCCGGCTGGCCGCCTCCCCGAGCAGCAGGCTCTTGGTCTCCACGGCGAGCACGGCGGCGACCGTGACCAGCAGCACGCCGATGGCCAGCGTGCCCGTCGCGTCCCACACCGGGTTGCCGGTCGCCTCGGTCAGCACCACGGCGAGCAGCGCGAGGACCAGCCCGGTGAGGGCGGCGAAGTCCTCCAGCAGCACCACCGGCAGCTCGGGAGCCTTGGCGGTGCGGACGAACTGCCGCCAGCTGCGGGAGCCCTTCAGCGGGGCGGACTCCCGCACGGCCGTGCGCAACGAGAAGGACTCCAGCGCGATGGCGACGAGGAGCACCCCCACCGCCCAGTACCACTGCTTGAGCGGCTCGGGGGCGAGCAGCTTGTGGTACCCCTCGTACAGCGCGAACAGCCCGCCGACGCTGAACAGCACCACGGACACGACGAACGCGTAGACGTAGCGCTCCCGGCCGTAGCCGAAGGGGTGCTCCGGGGTGGCCCCCCGCCGGGCCCGGGCCCGGCCCAGCAGCAGCAGCGCCTGGTTGCCCGAGTCGGCCACGGAGTGGATGGACTCGGCGAGCATCGAGGACGCGCCGGTGAACAGGAAGGCGACGAACTTGCTCACCGCGATGCCCAGGTTCGCGGCCAGCGCGGCCAGCACGGCCCGGCTCCCGGCCTCCGAGCTCACCGTGCCGCCCCCGCTGGTGGTACCTCGGCGCTCACCGCGGCAGCCGCTCTTTCAGGTCGACGACGGACGGGCTGGTCGCCGGGTCGTATCCCCGGCCCAGGGCCAGGTAGACGCTGGCGAAGTCGGTGAGCCCGACCAGGCTGGCCAGCCGCTCCACCGGGTGTACGCCGTCCGCGGCCAGCTCGTGCACCCGCACCCCGGCCGCCTCGGCGACCTCGACGGTGGCTCGGGCGGCGGCCGCCTCCGCGGCGCCGTCCCCGGCGCGCAGCAGCAGCAGCCGGACCTGCGGACGGGCCGTCTCCGGGTCGGCGAACAGCGCGTCGGGCGGCCCCCCGCCGTACGGGCCGGAGAAGGTCGCGGCGAGCACCGGGCCGTCGTCGGGCAGCTCCCCCGCCAGCGCCGGCTGGCGCGCGGTCGCGGCGAGCTGAACGGCGAACCGGCGGGCCGCGGCACCACCGGCGGGGCCGTCGCCGACCAGCAGCGGCAGCGCCGTGTCCAGGCTCAGAGCCAGGGACTTGGCGGGGTTGACGAACGCCTCGGCGGACGGGCGGCACGCTGCCGCGCAGCCGTCCAGCAGGTCGGCGGCGACGAGCAGCGCCTCCGGGGGGACCGCGGCCAGCCCGAGGGCGTCGGCGGCGACCAGCAGCGGCACGGCCAGCGCCCACAGGCTCCACCGGGACGGCCGGCCCTCGGTGTCGGCCCGCACGTGCAGGGCACCCCGGCGGACCAGGTCGGCCAGCGGGCCGGTGACCGGCCCGACGGTGACCAGACGGGCGCCGCGGCGGGCCGCCTCGCTAGCGGCGGCCACGGTCGCCGGGTTGTGCCCCGACGCGGAGACCGCGAGCACCACGTCCAGGGTGCCCACCCAGCCGGGCAGGGCCCCCTCCCGCAGCCCGACGACGGGCACCGGGCAGGCCGACCCGACGACGGCGCGCAGCAGGTCCGCGGGGGCGGCGGCCCCCCCGGCGGTGACGACGACCAGCGCGCGAGGCCGGCCGTCCCCGCGCAGGCGGCCCAGCCCCGCCTCCCCGGCGTACGTGGTCGCGGCCCGCACCTGCGCCCCGGCCCCGGCGACCGCGCGGAGCACCTCCTGGGGGTCATGGGCCGCCAGCGCCGCCGGATCGTCGAGGACCGCCTCGTCGATCATGAGGCGGGCGGCTCGGGCCGGCGCGCGGCGTCCACCAGCAGCACCGGGATGCCGTCGGTGACCGGGTAGACCAGCCCGCAGCCGGTGCAGGCCAGCTCCTCGGGCTGCTCCTCGCCGCCGGTTGGGCCGCCGGTTGGGCCGCCAGTTGGGCCGCCAGTTGGGCCGCCGGTTGGGCGCAGCGGCGCGTGGCAGGCCGGGCAGGCCAGCAGCTCCAGCAGCCACGGGTCGAGGCTGGACACGCCGTCCCCTAGCCGCGGACGAGGGCCAGCACCTCGTCGCGCACCCGGGCTAGGGTGGCGGCGTCGGCGGCCTCGACGTTGAGCCGCAGCAGCGGTTCGGTGTTGGACGGGCGCAGGTTGAACCACCAGTCCGGGTGGCTGACGGTGAGCCCGTCGAGGTGGTCGAGGGTGACCTGGTCGCGGCCGGCGTACGCCGCCTCGACGGCGGCCAGCCGGCCGGCCTGGTCGTCCACCTCGCTGTTGATCTCCCCGCTGGAGGGGTACCGGGCGAACTGGGCGACCAGGTCGGACAGCGGCCGGTCCTGCTCGCCGAGGGCGGCCAGGACGTGCAGCGCGGCCAGCATCCCGGTGTCGGCGCCCCAGAAGTCGCGGAAGTAGTAGTGCGCCGAGTGCTCCCCCCCGAAGATCGCCCCGGTGCGGGCCATCTCGGCCTTGATGAACGAGTGGCCGACCCGGGAGCGCACCGGCACCCCGCCGTGCTCGCGGACCACCTCCGGCACCGCGCGCGACGTGATCAGGTTGTGGATGACCGTGCCCCCGGGGTGGCGGGCCAGCTCCCGGACGGCGACCATCGCGGTGATCGCCGAGGGGGTGACCGGCTCGCCCCGCTCGTCGACCACGAAGCAACGGTCGGCGTCGCCGTCGAAGGCCAGGCCGACGTCCGCGCCGACCTCGCGGACCTTCGCCTGCAGGTCCCGCAGGTTCGCCGGCTCGATGGGGTTCGCCTCGTGGTTGGGGAAGGTCCCGTCCAGCTCGAAGTACAGGGGGACCAGGTTCACCGGCAGCCCGGCGAACACGGTGGGCACGGTGTGGCCGGCCATCCCGTTGCCGGCGTCGACGACCACGGTCAGCCGGCGGATCCCGGACAGGTCGACGAGGGTGTGCAGGTGCGCGGCGTACGCCGGGAGCAGGTCCCGGGTCTCGATCCGGCCGGGCGGCCCGGGGTGGTCGGGGACCCCGGCGGCGGCCAGCTCGGCGACCTCCCGCAGCCCGCTGTCCTGGCCGACCGGGGCGGCGCCGGCCCGGCACAGCTTGATGCCGTTGTAGCGGGCCGGGTTGTGGCTGGCGGTGAACTGCGCCCCGGGGGCGTCCAGGTGCCCGCTGGCGAAGTACAGCTGGTCGGTGGCGGCCAGGCCGATGTCCACCACGTCGGCGCCCTGCGCCGCGGCGCCCTCGGCGAAGGCGGCGGCCAGCTCCGGCGACGAAGGTCGCATGTCCCGGCCGACGACCATCCGCCGGGCGCCGACCACCCGGGCGAACGCGCCGCCGAGGGCGCGGGCCAGGTTGGCGTCGAGCTGGTCGGGGACCACCCCGCGGATGTCGTAGGCCTTGACGATGGCGGTGAGGTCAGGCACTCCGGCTCCGAATCTCCCGTGCCAGGCACCCGAGGGACGAGGCGTCCGCCGTACGGGCGTCTGCCGTACGGGGCGTCCCCCGCGCGGCGGGTGCCGGGTGTGGCGCTCGACGGTCGGGGCGGCCGGGGGCCCGGCTGCAGCGCCACCTTACCCAGCGGCCCCGGGGGGCACCTACGGGTGCGTCCCCCGGTGGCGTTGCGGCGGTGTCGTAGCGCTGTCGGTGCGGCGGTGTCAGTGCGGCGGTGTCGGTGCGGCGGTGTCGGTGCGGCGGTGTCGGTGCGGCAGGGCGGCGAGGGTCAGCGCTTGCGGGCCCGGTCGAGCACGCCGGAGACCGGCAGCAACTCCCCTGCGGACTCCCAGCTGCGTCCCGAGCAGTGGTGGCAGGAGGTGAAGTCCACGGCCGAGCCGTCGGTGAGCCGCAGGGCGATGCGGGTGACCCGGGCGCTGCCGCAGGACCGGCAGCTCGCGCCGGCGCGGGCACCCGGCTGGGTGAGCGAGCCGAGGCGCACCGGGGGGCGCGGGCTGGGGATCCGGGCGGTGCGTGGCATCGGGGCTCCGGGGGGTCGGGGTGCCCTGGGTCGGGCACCTGGGTGGGCCGGTCGGGCCGGTCGGCAGCAGGGGCATCGACCAGCGGGCGAGAACCGTTGAAACTCCGGCGTGTCCGTGATATTTCGGACAGGGCCGACCCAGACAGAGTAGGACATAGCGTGACCAGTCGGACACGCCGCAGGCCAGCCCGGAGGGGTGCTCGCGGAGAAATGATCTGAAAGGACGGGTCGGGGTAGTCAGGACTGGGGAGGACGCAGCACGCGCAGGTGGCCCCGCCGGCCCACCCCGACCGGCGTGGCCGGGCCGCCAGGCCGGCCCGGCCCGTCGGGCCCGCCATCGGGCCCGCCGGCCGGGCGGGCGGCCTCCCGGACCGCGTCGGCCAGCGCCTCCAGGTCGTCCGCGGAGGGACCGACGGCCGACGGGTCCGGCGCCAGCCGGACGACCTCCCAGCCCCGGGGGGCGGTGAGCCGCTCCGCATGTGCCGCACACAGGTCGTAACAGTGCGGCTCGGCGTACGTCGCCAGAGGGCCGAGCACCGCGGTGGAGTCGGCGTACACGTAGGTCAGGGTCGCCACGGCCGGGCGGCCACAGGCGGCGCGCGAGCAGCGGC
>JBMOMH010000141.1:0-9206 GCA_049323135.1 Actinomycetota bacterium | reverse complement strand
CCACACCGCCTGCACCGGACCCGGCACCCCCACCACAGCATCGAACATGTGTTCGATGCTACGCCGGCCCACCGACAGTCGCCACCGCCACCGCCGGGGCGGTGGACAACCCGCTACCCCCTCCCCCGCCGACGCCGGAGCAGCCGGCCACGGGGCGGTCGCAACGGCACGCCGACGATCTCCGCGGCCAGCGCGGCGAGCGCCCGGCGAGCCGGGGAGTCCGGGGCCGCCTCGCGCAGCGTGCGAGCGGCGGCGAGCGCCGCGTCGCAGGCGGCGCGGTCCTCCGGTACGAGCCAGGGGTCGCGCACCCCGGCGTACCGGTCCAGGGCGGTCGTCAGCTGCCGCTCGGGGTCCGGCCCGATCGGGCCCCGCCGGACCCGGTTGAGCACCACCCGGACGTCCGCGTCCGGCACCACGGCGCGCAGGTCGTCCAGTGCGCGCACCAGGCGGTGCACGCCCACCGGGTCGGCCGAGCCGACGACCACCACCAGGTCGGCGGCGGCCAGGGTGACCAGCGTGGCCCCGTTCCGGCGCGGCGCAGCGGTGTCGAAGACCAGCTCCTCGTCCTGCTCCAGGGAGAACCCGCAGTCGGCGACGACCACCCCGGCCAGGCTGCGGGCCAGGGCCCAGACGGGGTCGAGCGCGGCCGCCCGCAGCTCCGGCCAGCGGTCGGCCCGGTGGATGCCGGTGAGGACCCGCAGCCGCGGCACCACCTCGGTGGCCAGCCGGGCCAGACCGGGCAGGTCCAACCGCCCGGTGCCCGCCTGGCGAACGGCGGCGACCAGGCCGGGCGCCTCGTCCAGCAGGCCGAGGACCTGGGCCACGCAGCCGCCGTAGGAGTCCACGTCCGCGAGCAGCACCGGTACCCCGAGGGCGGCCATCTCGTCGGCCAGGGTCACCGCCACGGTGGTGCGGCCGGGTGCCCCCGTGGGCCCCCATACGGCGACCAGCCGCCCCGTGCCGGGCTCGAGCCGGGCTCCGACGGCGGCGGCGGGGTCGACGCCGTCGTGGCGGGGCACGGGGTCAGTGGCGACCGGGTCGGCGTACGCCGGACGCGACGGCTCCGCCTCCAGTGCCGCCACGGCGGCCGCGAGCACTGCGCCGAGCTCGGCAGGGGGCACGTCGGCAGGCAACACGTGGCCCACCCCGAGCTGGCGCAGCCGCCGCTCGGCCGGCTCGTCGCCGGGGGAGACCAGTCCGACGACCGCGACCCGGGCGGTGGCGAGCCGGGCCAGCGCGTCCCGGTCGAGCCGGCGCAGGTCCGCGGAGAGCAGGGCCGCACGGGCGGTCCCGGTCGCCGCCGCGGCCAGCAGGTCGGCCAGGTCCACGCACCGGCGGACCACGGTCACCGCCGGACGGGTCTGCTGCAGGCCGGAGACGAGCGCGGACTCCCAGCGGGCCCCGGTCACCGCGGTGAGGACCGGCAGCGGCCCGGTCACGGCTCGTCGGCGGGGACGCGGACCAGGTCCACCGCGCCGCGCTGCACCGCGCCGACCAGGCGGGCCACCTGGTCTGGCGCGACGGACAGCGCGACGCCCACCCCGGTCCCCGCGCCGACGAAGCCGCGCTCCGCGCCCTCCACGCCGGCCACGGTGGCGGCGGCGACGACCAGCTCAGGAGGTGCGGGGGTGGCTCCCGGCGCGGCCCGCGGGGTGACGTACACGTCCACCCGCTCGCCGGCGGCCAGGCCCTGCGGGTAGTGGTAGCGCTCGACGGGCACGGTGACGACCCGTCGCGGACCTGTCGACCCACGGGGCGCCACGGCCCCCCGGGGGACCAGCTCCCCGGCGGCGACCGGCCGGGTCACCACGAGGCCCGCCGGGACTGGTGCGCCGCCGGACAGGTAGCCGTCGGCCCGGCCCCCCAGGTGCACCCGGCTGACCGTCACGTCTCCCGGCCGCAGCGGCGCGCCCGGGGAGAGGTCGCGTACCGCGGACAGCACCGGCACGGTCTGCCGGGCCTGCCCCACCAGCTGTGCTCCCAAGGCCACGGAGAGGAGCAGCAGCAGGACCCCGCCCACCAGCCGGGTGTCCCGCCAGCGGGGGGCGGCCAGGCGACGGGCCCGGGGCGTCGGCAGGTCGGAGGCGGCGGCCACGGCGCCATGGTGCACCAGGCACCCCCCTCCGCACACCGTTCATCCACAACCCGTCATCGGGCGGGAAACGGCTGTGGACAAGACGCAGCAAACGCCGCCGTACCTGCGAGTATGGCTACATTCGCCTGGTCCCGGAGGTCCCGCCATGGAACGCCGCTTCCTCACCCTCACCGAGGTGGCCGAGATCCTCGGCGTCTCGATGTCCCAGACCTACGCCCTGGTCCGGTCCGGGGACCTGCGGGCCATCAAGGTCGGCGGGCGGGGCCAGTGGCGGGTGGAGGCCCGAGAGCTGGAGGAGTGGATCGCCCGCAAGTACGACGAGTCGGCCGCCCAGCGGGAGCAGGTGGCCAGGAACCTGGGGGGCGAGGGCTGACCACCCGCCACCCAGCTGAGGGTGCGCGGCGGACGCCGGTCAGTCCGCGGGCCGCAGCACGGCCAGGGCGGCGAGGGGCAGGACGTGCCGCTGGCGTACGGCGCCGGGCCGGCGCAGCTCGCCGGGCAGGTGCTCGGCCAGTTCCACGTGGTCCGCGCCGACCCGGTCCAACGTCCCGGTCAGCACCGCCCCGTCGGTCAGCGCGACGATGAGCGGGGCACGGTCGCGGACCAGCCGGCGGAGGACCAGCCGCAACCCCAGGGCGCGCACCGGGCCCTCCCCGCCCGGCGGCACCGAGGACCCGTCCAGCCCGGCGACCGCAAGCACCGCGGCCAGGGGCACCAGCGCCTCACGGGGGCCCTCCTCGACGAGCAGCCAGTCCGGACCTGCGTCGGCGCAGCGCCCGACCAGCCGGCCCACGCCCTGGACCCGTAGCGCCAGCACCGCGCCGACGCCGGCGGCCAGCCGGTCGACCAGGCGCAGCCGGCCGTGCTCGTAGCGGCTGCGCTCGGCGACCTCGGCGGTGAACTCCGCCCGCTCGGCCTCCTCGAGCTGACCCTCCAGGTCGGCGAACAGCTCCTCCCAGCGCATCCTGCCTCCCTTGGGCTCCCTCGGCGTTCCTCGGCCTCCCTCGCCCCGCAGCAGGCTATCCACCAGGGCAAGCAACTACCATTGACCGACATCAAACAAAGGTATATGAAGTCTAACGAGAGTAACTAGCACGCCGACCAGGCCGCTCGACGGCCGCCGGGAGGGACGATGACCCGCAACCGCGAGCGCCGCGACCGAGCCGCGTGGCGGGCGGCGGCCCGGGGCCTCGCCCTGTCCGCCGCCGCCGGGCTGCCCCTCCTGTGGCTGGGCCCGGTGGACCGGTCCAGCCTGACGACCCTCGCTGGGCCCGACCCGGCGGTCGCGTTGGCCGCGCTGGCCACGGTCATTGCCTGGCTGCTGTGGCTCTGGCTGGTGGCCGCGGTCGCCGCGAGCCTGCTGGCCGCCCTGCCCCGGCGGGCGGGGCATGGGGCACGGCAGGGCGTCGTGGTGCTGGCCGCGCCCCCGGCCCCGGTCGCCGTCCTGGCCCACTCGGTGGCCGTGGCGCGCGACCTTGGGGGACCCGCCGGCGAGGCTCTGAGCAACCCGGCCAGCCTCGCTCCGGACGCCGGGCCCCGGCCGGACCTCGCCGGTCCGCTGCTGGACCGACCCAGCACGGCCGGTGCCGACACCGCGGCCGGGTGGGTCCCCGCCCCTCCCCCGACCCCCACGGTGCCGCGTCCCGCGACGCCCGCCCTGCTGACGCCGACCCCGCGGCCGTTGCCGGCCGCCGAGCCGACGGAGGTGGTGGTGCGGCGCGGGGACAGCCTGTGGCACCTGGCCGCGCATCACCTCGGCCCCGGCGCGACGGTCGAGCAGATCGCCCGGGAGTGGCCCCGCTGGTGGCAGGCCAACCGGGACGTCATCGGCGACGACCCCGACCTGCTCCGGGTCGGGCTGCGGCTGCAGGTCCCCGCCTGACCGCGCGGGCCCCCCCCCCCCCCCCTCCCCCCGAGACCCTCCCACCGACGCGCCGACCCGGAGGTCCCGATGGCCACCCACCTGGCCCCTGTCCCCAGCACTCCTCGCCCGCACCTGGTCCCGGTGCCCCCGCACGACCCACCCGAGGACCCGCCCGGCGACGGCGGCGGCCGGGCCGGGCCGGCCGGGACGGAGCCCCCAGGCAGGGGACGGCAGGGAACGCTGGCCCTGGCCTTCACGCTGCCCGGGGGGCTGCCGGCCGAGCCGCGCCCCTCCCCCCGGCTACGCCTCGTCCGGCCGGATGAGCAGGTCCCGGACCGCAGGGGAGCCCCGGACCCACGCCTGTGGGGGGCCCGCCTGGCGCAGGCGGTGGCGGAGGTGCTGGCCGGTCAACGCCCCGCCGCGCAGCTGCTCCGCTGGACCAGTCCCGCGGTGCACGCCCAGCTGGTCCGCCGGACCCGGGAGGGGCTCCTGGTACGCCGGCCGGTGCTGCGCTCGCTGCACGTGTGCGAGCCCGCCGCGGGGGTCGCCGAGGCGTGCGGCCTGGTCCGGGCCGGGACAAGGGCCCGCGCGCTGGCCCTGCGGCTGGAGGCGTACGACGGCCGCTGGGTGTGCACCGCGCTCGAGGTCGGCTAGCAGGGTCGGCTGGGGCTGGGGCTGGGCCCTCGGCGGGCGGGCGGCCCAGCGGGTCATCGGGCGCCGTCGGGTCCCGGAAGAACAGGGTGGGAGTTCGTGGTACTTTTTGTGGCCTATAGGCAACACTTTCTACCACGACCTGCCGTGCCTTAGCCTGATCCTGTTACTGGTGAGCCAGACCGTGGCAGGAGTGGCAGATGGGGTGGCACCACTCGGGGCCCGGAGGTAACCGCGGCGGGCGGCGCTTAGGCACGCACCCGCGGGTCTCCGTGGCAGCGCTTGAACTTGCGGCCCGACCCGCAGGGGCAGGGCGCGTTGCGCGGTACGTCCCCCCACGCCGGGTCCGGACCCGCACCGGCCGTCCGGCCGTCGGCGACCACTCGCTGCTCCACGCCCGCGGCCCCGTCGATGGTCGGCGCGGAGTACTGCAACCGGGCCGGGCGGGCCGGGCCGCCGAGGCCCCGGGCGAGGATGCTCCGCTCGGCCGGGGTCGCGCCGTCCCCGCCGGGGGCGGCCGCCTCCGCCGGGGCCACGGGCCCGGTGGCACCGGCGCCCGCGTCCGCCGGCACCGCGCCCCCGGAAGCGGCACCGGCCGGAGCGGCGCCGGCTGGAGCGGCGCCCTCGGCGCCGTCAGGCGCCTGAACCTGCACCTCCAGGTTGAACAGGTAGCCGACCGACTCCTCCTTGATCGCCTCCAGCATGGCGGCGAAGAGGTCGAAGCCCTCCCGCTGGTACTCCACCAGCGGGTCCCGCTGGGCCATGGCCCGCAGGTGGATGCCCTCCTGCAGGTAGTCCATCTCGTACAGGTGCTCGCGCCACTTGCGGTCCAGCACGCTGAGGATGACCCGCCGCTCCAGCTCGCGCAGCACCTCGGCGCCGAGCTCCTCCTCGCGCCGGTCGTACGCCGCCTGCGCGTCGGCGCGGACCTCCTCGATCAGGAACTCCCGGGACAGGCCAGCCCGGTCCCCGCCGGCCCGGCGCTCCAGCTCGTCCAGGTCGAAGGAAACCGGGTAGAGGGTGCGCAGGGCGCTCCACAGCCGGTCGAGGTCCCACTCCTCCGGGTAGCCCTCCGAGGTCTCCGCGGCGACGTACCCCTCGACCACGTCGTCGATCATGTGCCGGACCTGCTCGGAGAGGTCCTCGCCCTCCAGGACCCGGCGGCGCTCCTCGTAGATGACCTGGCGCTGCCGGTTGAGCACCTCGTCGTACTTGAGGATGTTCTTGCGGATCTCGAAGTTCTGCTGCTCGACCTGGTGCTGGGCCGAGGCGATGGCCCGGGTCACCATCTTGGCCTCGATGGGCACGTCGTCGGGCAGGTTGAACCGGGTCATCACCGCCTCGACGATGTTCGACTTGAACAGCCGCATCAGGTCGTCCTCGAGGGACAGGTAGAACCGGGACTCGCCCGGGTCGCCCTGCCGCCCGGACCGTCCCCGCAGCTGGTTGTCGATGCGCCGCGACTCGTGCCGCTCGGTGCCCAGCACGTACAGCCCGCCGAGCGCGACCACCTCGTCGTGCTCGGCGGCCACCGACCGGCGCGCCTTCTCCAGCGCGTCCGGCCACGCGGCCTCGTAGTCCTCGGGGGTGTCCACGGGGTCCAGCCCCCGCTGGGCCAGCTCGGCCGCGGCCATGAACTCCGGGTTGCCCCCGAGCATGATGTCGGTGCCGCGGCCAGCCATGTTCGTGGCGACCGTGACCGCGCCCTTGCGCCCGGCCTGCGCCACGATCTGCGCCTCACGGTCGTGCTGCTTGGCGTTGAGCACCTCGTGCGGGATCCCGCGGCGGCGCAGCAGCTGGGACAGCAGCTCGGACTTCTCCACCGACACCGTGCCGACGAGGATGGGCTGCCCCCGCCCGTGCCGCTCGGCGATGTCGGACACCACCGCCTCGAACTTCGCGTCCGCGCTGCGGTAGACGAGGTCGGCCTGGTCCGCCCGGATCATCGGCCGGTTCGTGGGGATCGGCACCACGCCCAGCTTGTAGATCTGGTGGAACTCGCTGGCCTCGGTCATCGCGGTCCCGGTCATCCCGGAGAGCCGCTCGTAGAGGCGGAAGAAGTTCTGCAGCGTGATGGTGGCCAGGGTCTGGTTCTCGTCCTTGATGGGCACGCCCTCCTTGGCCTCGATGGCCTGGTGCATGCCCTCGTTGTAGCGGCGCCCGGCGAGGATGCGCCCGGTGTGCTCGTCGACGATGAGGACCTCGCCGTTCATCACGACGTAGTCGCGGTCCCGCTTGTACAGCTCCTTGGCCTTGACCGCGTTGCTGAGGTAGCCGACCAGCGGGGTGTTCACCGACTCGTACAGGTTGTCGATGCCGAGCCAGTCCTCGACCTTCTCGATGCCGGACTCGAGGATGCCGACCGTCCGCTTCTTCTCGTCGACCTCGTAGTCGTACTCGTTGCGCAGACGCATGGCAATGCGAGCGAACTCCGCGTACCACTTGGTCGCCTGGTCGGCCGGGCCGCTGATGATAAGCGGCGTCCGGGCCTCGTCGATGAGGATCGAGTCGACCTCGTCGACGATCGCGAAGTGGTGCCCGCGCTGGACCAGCTCGTCCCGGCTCCAGGCCATGTTGTCGCGCAGGTAGTCGAAGCCGAACTCGTTGTTCGTCCCGTAGGTGATGTCGCAGGCGTACGCCGCCCGCCGCTGCTCCGGGGTCATCTGGGCGAGGATCACGCCCACCGACAGCCCGAGGAAGCGGTGCACCCGCCCCATCCACTCCGAGTCCCGCTCGGCGAGGTAGTCGTTGACGGTGACGACGTGCACGCCCTTGCCGGTCAGGGCGTTGAGGTAGGCGGGCAGCGTGGACACCAGGGTCTTGCCCTCGCCGGTGCGCATCTCCGCGATGTTGCCCATGTGCAGGGCCGCGCCACCCATGAGCTGTACGTCGAAGTGCCGCTGGCCCAGGGTGCGCCGCGCGGCCTCCCGGACCGTGGCGAAGGCCTCCGGCAGCAGGTCGTCGAGGGTCTCCCCGTCGGCCAACCGTTGGCGGAACTCCTCGGTCATCCCCCGCAGCTCGCCGTCGCTGAGCGCGACGAAGTCCTCCTCGATGGCGTTGACCTGGGCGGCGATCCCGTGCAGCCGGCGGACGAGCCGGCCCTCGCCGGCGCGGAGGATCCTGTCGACGATTGCGGGCACGCGGGGCACTCCTTGACGGCATCGTCGCCGACGGTGCGGCGCCCTGGCGGGCGCGCGACGGCACGGCGGGCGGCCCGCCGTACCGGCCATGGTAGGCGAGGCAGGGGAGAATGCCGTGGCCACGGGCGCAGGCGCCAGGTTGGATGGCCGCATGGACCAGCCTCTCCTCCGCGACGACCGGGTGCTGCTGCGGGCGCCCGGGCCGGCCGACGTGGACGCCTGCACCCGGGCCGGCCAGGACCCCGAGAACGCCCGGTGGCTCACCAGCCTCCCGCAGCCCTACCGGCGGGAGCACGCCGCGGAGTTCCTCCTGACCGCGGTGCCCGCCGGCTGGCTGGCCGACTCGTCCTGGACCTGGGCGGTCGCCGACCCGCAGACCGGCGAGCTGCTGGGGATGACCGGCCTGCACGACGTCCGGCGGGACGAGGGCCGGGCGGAGGTGGGCTACTGGGTGGCGCCCTGGGCCCGGGGGCGGGGGGTGGCCACCGCGGCGCTGCGGCTGGCCACCCGGTGGGCCCTCGGCCCGGGAGGGCTGGCGCGGGTGGAGTGGCTGGCCGTCGTGGGCAACGAGGCCTCGTGGGCGGTGGCCCGGCACGCGGGCTTCCGGTTCGAGGGCACGTTGCGGGGCCGGCTGCTGCGCCGCCACGACCAGACCCGCCACGACGCGTGGGTCGGCGGCCTGCTGGCCACGGACCTTCCCTGACCGGGCAGAATGGGCCGGTCAGGTGGGTCGAGGACCGGGAGCGGGCATGGCCGAAGGGGTACACGCGCGGGGCCGGGCGTCGTCCTGGGTCGCCGTCAGCCTGATCATCCTGGGGTTCGTCGTGGGCGGCCTGGCCCTGCCGTTCGGACCGCTGTGGTGGCTGTTCTGGGTGGGGGTCGGCCTGGTGGTGGTCGGCGGCATCATCGCCCTGGCCATCGACATCTTCGAGGACGTGACCGTCGACCCGGGCCACGGCCCGGACCACGTCACCCGACGGGAGATCCAGCGCGAGCACCGGGCCCACCAGCACGACGCCGACGCCGAGCGGGCCCGCAGCCGCCACGAGACCCCCTGAGGGCCCCCTGACCGCCCGCTGACCGCCGAGCCAGGCCGACCGTGCCGGCCGAGCTGTCCGCCGCGGAGGCCCGGCGGGCGGCGCTGCGCGCCCAGGGCCTGCTGGGTGCTCCCGACCGGCGGGCCGGCGTACCGGGCCTGCTGCACCGGCTGCGGGCGGTCCAGCTGGACACGATCAGCGTGCTGGCCCGCTCCCACGAGCTGGTCCCGTACGCCCGCCTGGGGCCGGTCGGCCGGGCCGCGGTGGAGGCGGCGTACTGGGCGCCCGGACCGGCCCGGGCGGTGGAGTACTGGTCGCACGCCGCCTGCCTGCTCCCGGTGACCTCCTGGCCGGACTTCGCGTTCCGGCGCCGGGCCTTCCGGGGGCGGGGCCGGCGCTGGCACGAGGTGCCCGCGCCG
>JBMOMH010000140.1:0-9207 GCA_049323135.1 Actinomycetota bacterium | reverse complement strand
CCTCGTGGGCGGCGAACGGCCGGCCGGCGGCCAGCAGCCGCTGTGTCTCGGCGAGCGCGGCCGCGGGGGGCAGGGCCGGCGGGTCGGCCGGCGGGGTCCCCGCGGCGTCGCGGGGCAGCGGGCGGCCCAGGACGTCACGGGGCCGGGCGTTGCGGGGCCGGCCGGCCGGATCCCGGTCACGCTCCGGGCGGGTCACCGGTCAACCTCCGGGTCGGCGAGCCAGCGGAGCAGCTCGGCGTCGAAGCGCTCCGGCGCCTCCTCGTGCGGGAAGTGCCCGACGCCGTCCAGCAGCCGCCAGCGGTAGGGCCCGGCGACGTACCGGCCGGACCCCGCCGCCGTGCTGGGCAGCAGCGCCCGGTCCGCGCTGCCGTGCAGCTGCAGGACCGGCACCCGGACCGGCTGGCGCATCCGCCGCGCGTAGCGCAGGCCGTCCGGCCGGGGGACCGAGCGCACCGCCCAGCGGTAGTACTCGGCCGCGCAGTGGGCCACGCCGGGGATCTGCACCGCCTCCCGGTAGCGGCGGACCGACTCCGCGTCGGGCCAGCCCGGCGCCGCCCAGGCCTGCAGCAGGCGGGGCACGGTCGCCCCGCCGTCCTCGACCAGCGCCCGCTCGGGCAGCCAGGGCGGCTGCATGACCAGCGCGTGGCGGCCGGCGGCCGCCTGGCGAGGGGCGGTGAGCAGCGCCTGGCGCAGCCGGCGGGGGTGCGCGGTGGCCACCACGACGAGCCGGCGGACCAGCCGCGGCTGGTGCACGGCCAGGGTCCAGCCCAGCAGCCCGCCCCAGCCGTGTCCCACGACGACCGCCGCTGGTTCCCCCAGGGAGCGGATGACCCCGGCGACGTCACCGGCCAGCGTCACCGGGTCGTACCCGCGGGGCGGCTTGTCCGAGCCGCCGTACCCCCGCAGGTCCATCGCGGCCGCCCGGTAGCCGGCCTCGGCGAGGCTGACCAGCTGGTGCCGCCAGGCCCACCAGAACTCGGGGAACCCGTGCAGCAGCAGCACCAGTGGGCCCGAGCCGCACTCGGCCACGTGGAAGCGGGCCCCGTTCGCCGCCACCGCCCGGTGCTGCCAGGGTCCGGGCACCTCCACCACAGAGGCATCGGGCCGCACCATGCGGGCCAGGGTGGCACACCGCCCGGCCGCGGCGGGTCAGGCGGCCCGCCGCCCGCCCCGGACCAGCGCCACGCTGTCCTTCACGCTGCGGATAGTGCGCCGCGGCGGCCCGATCCGGCGCAGCGCGCCGCGGGCGACCAACGCCAGGATCCCGGCGACCAGCAGGTAGGCCCCGGCGACGACGAGGAACGCCCAGCCGGGAGCCAGCCCCAGCGCGACCAGGCCGTACGCCGCCGCCACCGAGAGCAGCACCACGGCGAGCAGCCCGAGCACGCCGGCCCCGCCGAGCAGCCCGGCCGCGGTCGCCCCGGCTCGCAGGTCCGCCCGCAGCTCGGACTTGGCTAGGGCGATCTCGGCCCGGACCAGGGTGGAGACATCCCGGCTGGCTGCGGCGACCAGCGCGCCCAGCGTTGGCTCCGTCGTCGGGAACGGCGTGTCTGGTGCTTCGGCCATCAGGCCCTCCTCACGGCCGGTCCCCGGTCGGGTCCCGGCCCTACTGTCCTGGTGCGGGCTGTCCCTGTGTGGGCTGCCCCTGTGCGGCCAGCCGACGGTACCGGTGGTGCCGGGTGCGCAGCACCACCGCGGCCAGGCTTCCCGCCAGAGTGGACCCGGCCAGCACCGCCGTCGTGACGTGCTCTACCCGGGTGGGGTCGGCGCCGAACGCCAGCTCGGCGAGCAGCAGGGACACCGTGAAGCCGACCCCGGACAGCACGGCGACCCCGAACACGTCGCTCCACGCGAGGTCCGGGTTGAGCCGGGCGCGGGTCAACCGGGCGGTGAGGTACGCCCCGCCGAACACGCCGATGGCCTTGCCGGCGACCAGCCCGGCGACCACGCCCAGGGCGGCCACGTCGCCCAGCGCCCCGCGCAGCCCGGCCCCGCCGAGGGCGACCCCGCTGGCCGTCAGCGCGAACACGGGCACGCACACCCCGGCCGAGACCGGGCGGATCCGGTGCTCCAGCCGCTCGGCGGGGGAGCGGTCCTCTCCCGGGTCGGGGCGGACCCGGGTCAGCAGGCCCAGGGCCACGCCGGCCACCGTGGCGTGCACGCCGCTGTCGTGGACCAGCACCCACACGGCGGCGGCCAGCGGGAGGTAGACCCAGGCCGAGCGCACCCGTCGCCGCTGCAGCACGGCGTACGCCGCCAGCAGGGCCGTGGCACCGAGCAGCGGCAGCGGCCGCAGCGAGGAGGTGTAGAACACGGCGATGACGACGATCGCGCCCAGGTCGTCGATGACGGCGAGGGTGAGCAGGAACGCGCGCAGCGCCGTCGGCAGTGCCGAGCCGAGGAGCCCCAGCACGGCCAGCGCGAAGGCGATGTCCGTGGCCATGGGCACGGCCCAGCCGCGCAGGGCCGAGGGGTCGCCGCGGGCCACCAGCAGGTAGACGAGGGCGGGGACCGCCATGCCGGCGAGGGCTGCCGCGACCGGTAGCGCGGCGTCGCGCGGGTTGCGCAGCTCGCCGACGACGAGCTCCCGCTTCAGCTCGAGGCCGGCGACGAAGAAGAAGACCGCCAGTAGCCCGTCGGCCGCCCAGCTGGCCAGGTCGAGGTTCAAGCCGAGCGTGGCCGGTCCGAAGCGGGCGCCGCGCAGGGCCTCGTACGCCGGGGCCCAGGGGGAGCTGGCCCAGGCCACCGCGACGGCCGCGGCGAGGAGCAGCAGGGCCCCGCCGACGGTCTCCTCGCGCAGCGTCCGGGCCAGGAAGCTGTGTTCGGCACGGGAGAGCTGGTGCAGGAACGGCGCACGCACCGGCGGCACGACGGTCACCACCTTGGACAGCGGTCGGCGGAGCAGGACTGCCGACCAGGCTTCCCGGCGCACCGAGGCCAGCGTACCCTGCCGGGTCCGCCGTGCCTAGCCGCCGGTCAGGTAGCGCAGCCACACATACGGCCAGGCCAGGGTCACCGTCACGGTGGCGACGACCAGGCCGTACCGGGTGAACTCCCAGAACCGGATCGGGGTGCCGTTGCGGGCGGCGATGCCCGTCACCACCACGTTGGCGCTGGCCCCCACGGCCGTGGCATTGCCGCCGAGGTCGGCGCCGAGGGCGAGGGCCCACCAGAGGGCCGAGCCCTTCGCCTGGTCCGGTGCCGCCTGGACCAGCCCGGCGACCAACGGCGCCATCGTGGCGACGTACGGAATGTTGTCCACGATGCCGGACATGGCCGCGGAGCCGAACAGCAGCACCGTCGCAGCCAGCAGGTACCGGTCGCCGAACGCGGCGGTGGCCGCCCGGCCCACCTGGTCGATGACGCCGGTCGCCACCAGGCCGCCAACCATCACGAACAGGCCCATGAAGAAGACGAGGGTCTCCCATTCCACCTCGACCAGCAGGTCGCCCACCGGCCGCCGGGCCAGCAGCACGGCCAGTCCGGCCCCGAGCAGCGCGACCACCGCCGGCTCCAGGTGCAGCACCGGCTGCAGCACGAACCCGAGCATGACCAGCACCAGCACGCCCAGGGTCCGGCGCAGGAGGCGGGGGTCGCGGATCGCCTCCCGCTCTGCCAGCTCCATGACCCCGGCGGCGCGCTCTGGGTCGTGGTGGAACTCCCGGCGGAACAGCCACCGGCACAGCAGCAGCAGGACGCCGACGAGGAAGAAGGCGATGGGGGCGAGGTGGATCAGGAACGCGTTGAAGGACAGGCCGCCCCGGCTGGCGATGATGATGTTCGGCGGGTCGCCGATGAGTGTTGCCGTACCACCGATGTTCGACGCGAGCGCCTCGGCGATGAGGTAGGGCGCGGGCCGCAGCCCCAGCCGGTCGCAGACCAGCAGCGTCACCGGGGCGACGAGCAGGACCGTGGTCACGTTGTCCAGCAGCGCCGAGGCCACCGCGGTGATGACGACGAGCAGCGCCATCACCCGGAACGGGCGGCCCCGGGCCCGCTTGGCGGCCCAGATGGCCAGGTACTCGAAGACTCCGGTCTGCTTGAGCACTCCGACGAGCAACATCATGCCGAGCAGCAGGAACACGACGTCCCAGTCGACGCCGGTGCGCTGGCTGAAGAACATGTCATCGGCGCGCACCGCGCCGATGAGCACCATCCCCGCCGCGCCGGCGAGCGCGGCGGTGACCCGGTGCACGCGCTCGGTGGCGATGAGCAGGTACGCCGTCACGAACACGGCGACGGCGAGGCCGGCCCTCACGTCGGCAGCAGGGCGGACAGCAGCCGGGACACCACGATGCCGCCGAGCAGGCGGCCCTCCCGGTCGACGACGGCCACCAGCGGGCTGCGGACCCGGGCCATCACCGCGGCGACCTCCAGCAGCGTCGCGTCGTCGTCGACGACCGGTACCTCGTCGCGGTCCCGGGGCAGCAGCTCGCGGACCGGCCGGCCGGGCAACCGCGCGCACACCTCCTCGGCGGCGCGCTCGCCGTACACCCGGGCCAGCGCCGGGTCGTCCTGCACGTAGCCGGGGACCAGGAAGCGCAGCACCTGCGAACCCGGCAGCACGGTGTGCGGGCGGCCCGCTCCGTCGACCACCAGGAGGCCGGGGAGTTGGCGCTGGGCCAAGAGCCGGGCGGCGTCCAGCGCGTCGTCTTCGAGGCCGACGGTTGGGTAGGGACGGGCCAGGTCACGGGCCAGCATCGGCCCACCGTAGCGGCCGGGCTAGTCCTCGGCGGCGGCCGAGGGCAGCCGGGCGGAGATCAGGTCCATCACCGAGGAGTCGGTCAGGGTGGTGACGTCGCCCAGGGACCGGTTCTCGGCGACGTCCCGCAGCAGCCTCCGCATGATCTTCCCGGACCGGGTCTTGGGTAGCTCGGGCACCACCATGATCTGCCGGGGCTTGGCGATCGGGCCGATCTCCTTGGCCACGTGGTCGCGCAGCTCCTTGACCAGGGCCTGACCCGCACCCCCGTCGTCGGCGACCGAGCCACGGACGATGACGAAGGCGACGATGCCCTGCCCGGTGGTCGGGTCGGTGGCGCCCACGACCGCCGCCTCGGCCACCGCCGGGTGGGAGACCAGCGCCGACTCCACCTCGGTGGTGGAGATGCGGTGCCCGGACACGTTCATCACGTCGTCGACGCGGCCGAGCAGCCACAGGTCGCCGTCCTCGTCCTTCTTCGCGCCGTCCCCGGCGAAGTAGCGGCCCGGGAACCGGGACCAGTAGGTGTCCAGGTAGCGCTGGTCGTCGCCCCAGATGGTGCGCAGCATCGCCGGCCACGGTTCGGTGAGCACCAGGTAGCCGCCCCCGCCGTTGGGCACCGGCGTGCCGGTGTCGTCGACGACGTCGGTGGAGATTCCGGGGAGGGCGCGCATGGCCGACCCGGGCTTGGTCGCGGTGACCCCCGGCAGGGGGCTGATCATGATGGCCCCGGTCTCGGTCTGCCACCAGGTGTCCACGACCGGGCAGCGCCCACCACCGATGTGTTCCCGGTACCACATCCAGGCCTCGGGGTTGATGGGCTCGCCCACGGAGCCGAGCAGCCGCAGGGAGGACAGGTCGTGTCCGGCGGGGATGTCCTCCCCCCACTTCATGAAGGTACGGATCGCGGTGGGCGCGGTGTACAGGATGCTCACCCCGTACTTCGCCACCAGCTCCCACCAGCGACCCCGGTGCGGGGTGTCCGGCGTGCCCTCGTACATCACCTGGGTGGCCCGGTTCGCCAGCGGCCCGTACACGATGTAGGAGTGCCCGGTGACCCAGCCGATGTCGGCGGTGCACCAGTAGACGTCGGTGTCCGGCTTGTGGTCGAACACCATCCGGTGGGTGTAGGCGGACTGCACCAGGTAGCCGCCGGTGGTGTGCTTGATGCCCTTGGGCCGGGCCGTGGTCCCCGACGTGTACAGGATGTAGAGGGGGTGCTCGGCGTCGTGCGCCTCGTACGCGTGCACGTCGCTCTGCCGGTCCACCACGTCGTGCCACCACAGGTCGCGCCCCTCCACCCAGGCGACCTCCTGGCCGGTACGCCGGACCACGAGCACCTTCTCCACGGTGCTGGTCTTGGCCACCGCCTCGTCCACCGCCGGCTTCAGCGGGGCGGCCTGCCCCCGGCGGTACCCCCCGTCGGCGGTGATGACCAGGCGGGCGGCGGCGTCCTCGATCCGCCCGGCCAGCGCGTCGGCGCTGAAGCCGCCGAACACCACCGAGTGGGGGGCGCCCAGCCGGGCGCAGGCCAGCATCGCCACCACCGCCTCGGGGATCATCGGCAGGTAGATGGCTACCCGGTCCCCCTTGGCGACGCCCAGCTCCAGCAGCGCGTTGGTCGCCCGGGCCACCTCCCGCTGCAGGTCGGCGTAGGTCAGGGTGCGGGTGTCCCCGGGCTCGCCCTCCCAGTGGATGGCGACCTGGTCGCCGTGGCCGGACGCCACGTGCCGGTCCACGCAGTTGTACGCGACGTTGAGCCGGCCGCCGACGAACCAGCGGGCGAAGGGGGGGTTGGACCAGTCCAGCACCTGGTCCCACGGGGTGTCCCAGGACACCAGCTCGCGGGCCTGCCGGGCCCAGAAGCCGAGCCGGTCCCGGTCCGCCTCCTCGTACAGCGCCGCGGTGGCGTTGGCCTGGGCGGCGAACTCGGGGGGCGGGGGGAAGCGGCGGTTCTCGTGCAGCAGGTTGGACAGTGCGTCGCTGGACACTCGGGCTCCCTCACTCGTCAGGCTCCGTGCGCACCATTCTGGCCGACCCCTCGGGGCTGACCCAGCGGGCCGGTCAACCGGCGGTGGTACGCCGTGGGCCGGCGGCGCCCGGGGGGGAGGGGTGCCGCCGGCCCCCGGGGGTCACTAGTGGGCGACCGCCTTCTCCGCGCCGGCCCCGGTCAGCGCCCGGACCTCCAGCTCCTCGAACCGCAGCTCCGCGGCTGGCTCCCGGCGGAGCATGGTGCCCAGCCAACCGAAGAAGAAGCCGGCGGGGATGGAGATGATCCCCGGGTTGGGCAGCGGGAACCAGGCGAAGTCGGCCGTGGGGAACAGCGCGGTCTTGCTGCCGGAGACCACCGGGGAGAACACGACGAGCAGCACGCAGACGGCCAGGCCGCCGTAGATGCTCCACACCGCCCCAGAGGTGTTGAACCGCTTCCAGAACAGGCTGTAGAGCACCGTCGGCAGGTTCGCCGACGCAGCGACGGCGAAGGCCAGCGCCACCAGGAACGCGATGTTCAGGTTCTGCGCGTACAGGCTGAGCACGATCGCCACCGCACCGATGACGAACGCGGCGATGCGGGCCACCCGCACCTCGTCCTTCTCCCCGGCACGGCCCTTGCGGACCACGTTGACGTAGAAGTCGTGGGCGAAGGACGCCGAGGAGGTGATGGTCAGGCCGGCGACCACGGCGAGGATCGTCGCGAACGCGACCGCCGAGATCAGGGCCAGGAGTACCGCCCCCCCGGCGCTGCCGGCGCCGCCGCCGACCGCCTGGGCCAGCAGCGGGGAGGCCAGGTTGCCGCCGGGGTCGGCCTTGGCCACGGCAGCGCTGCCGACGAGGGCGGCCGCGCCGAAGCCCAGCGCCAGCGTCATCAGGTAGAAGGCACCGATGATCCCGATGGCCCAGTTCACCGAGTGCCGGGCCGCCTTGGCGGTGGGCACGGTGTAGAAGCGCATGAGGATGTGCGGCAGGCCGGCGGTGCCGAGCACCAGCGCGATCGACAGGCTGATGAAGTCGATCTTGGTGAGCAGGTCCTTGCCGTAGCGCAGGCCCGGTTCGATGAACGCCACGCCCTTGCCGGACTTGTCCGCGGCGGCGCCCAGCAGGCTGCTGAGGTTGAAGTTGAACTTGGCCAGCACCAGCACGGTGACGACGATCGTGCCGACGATCAGCAGCACCGCCTTCACGATCTGCACCCAGGTCGTCCCGCGCATCCCGCCGACGACGACGTACAGGATCATCAGCGCGCCCACCACGACGATCGTGAGGTTCTTCGCGGTCGCGCTCTGCGCCCCGATGAGCAGGCCCACCAGCTTGCCGGCGCCGGCCATCTGGGCGAGCAGGTAGAAGATGGACACCACGATCGTGGACACCGCGGCGGCGGTGCGCACCGGGCCCTGGCGCATCCGGTAGCTGAGCACGTCGGCCATGGTGAAGCGGCCGGAGTTGCGCATCAGCTCGGCAACCAGCAGCAGGGCCACCAGCCAGGCGACCAGGAAGCCGATGGAGTAGAGGAAGCCGTCGTACCCGGCGAGGGCGATGGCCCCGGAGATGCCGAGGAACGAGGCCGCCGACATGTAGTCCCCGGAGATGGCCAGGCCGTTCTGGAACCCGGAGAAGGACCGTCCCGCCGCGTAGTAGTCGGCGGCGGACTGGTTGCGGCGGCTGGCCCAGAACGTGATGTACAGGGTGATGGCCACGACGACGGCGAACAGCCCCAGGGTCAGGGTGCGGGTCTCCGCGGTGGTCTGGGCGAGTACGACGGCGCTCACCGGCGGCCCTCCTCGAACTCACGGCGTAGCTTGCTGGCCAGGGGGTCGAAGTCGCGGTCGGCCCGGCGGGCGTACCACACCGCGATGAGGAACGTGGAGAGGAACTGCAGCAGGCCGAACACCAGCGCCACGTTGATGTTGCCGACCACCCGCTGGTTCATGAACCCCTTGGCGAAGGTCGCCGCCAGGACGTACAGGAAGTACCAGGCCAGGAACCCGACCGTCACCGGGAACACGAACCGGCGGAAGCGGCGGCGCAGCTCGGCGAACTCGGGGCTGGCATAGATCCGCGCGTAGGCGGCGTGGTTGTCCGGGGCCGTGGGCGACCCCGGTTCGGACCTGGTCGTGCTCACGAGAGCCTCCCGGGCGGTGGGTGTTGTGCGGCGGCGCGCGAGGGCGGCCGCCACGTGTGACGCAGGTCACCGTAGGGACCGGCCGGTTCCCGGTCAGCAGGGCCGGGCCGGCTCAGCGCTGAACGGGCCCGGCGGCGCGGCGTACGCCGGCCCCGGTGCGCCGAGCGGTCGAGCGCGCGCGCCGAACGGTCGGTCGCCCGGTCGTCAGGCCCGGGGCCGCCAGCTGCCCCGGTCCACGTCGAGCACCTCGGGCGCGTGCAGCCGCACCATCGTGCGCGCGGCGTTGGGCGCCGCGGCCCGGGGGGTGAGCAGCGACACGACCACCATCACTGCGAACGCGGCAGGCACCGTCCACGCGGCGGGCTGGGCGAGCAGGGCGCGGCTC
>JBMOMH010000139.1:0-9227 GCA_049323135.1 Actinomycetota bacterium | reverse complement strand
TCCCGGCTGCTGTCCGCGCCGGGGCTGGCCCGGGCCGGCCTGGACGTCGTCCTGCCGCGCACCCGGCTGCCCGAGGACCCCTCGGTGGGCGAGGTGCTTCGGCCTCGGTTCGGGGCGGAGGTCTTCGACCGGCTGGTGGAGCCGCTGCTCGGCGGCGTACACGCCGGCCGGGCCGACCACCTCAGCGCCCGCAGCACCGTCCCGGACCTGGAGGCCCTGGCCCGGAGCCACCGCAGCCTTTACCTGGCGCTGCGCCGCCGCCGGCGCCGGACGCCGACGGCAACGCCGGGGCCCACCCTGGTCTCCCTCGACGGCGGCCTGGGCCGGCTGGTTGACGCGCTGCTCGCCCGGCTGGGCGCGGTCGACCTCCGGTTCGGTTCCGCGGTGACCGGGCTGGTCCGGGACCCGTCCGGGTGGCGGGTGGTCCTCGGCGACGGGACGGAGCTCACCGCCGACGCGGTGGTGCTGGCCACCCCGGCGTACGCGACCGCGGAGCTGCTCGCCCCGCACAGCGCCAGCGGGGCGGCGGCCCTGCGGGAGATCGGCTACGTCGACGTGGCCACCGTGACCCTGGCCTACCCCGCCCCGTCGGTGGGGCGGCGGCTGGACGCCACCGGCTTCCTGGTGCCGCCCCGGGACGGGCGCCTCGTCGTCGGATGCACCTGGTTGTCCGCGAAGTGGCCGCACCTCGCCGGCGGCCCGGAGGTGCTGGTGCGCTGCCTGGTCGGGCGGGCCGGGGACGACCGGTGGGCGGCGTACGACGACGCCGCGCTCACCGAGGCGGTGCACGGCGAGCTGGTGGAGGTGCTGCGGCTGGCGGGGCGGCCCACCGCCGTCCACGTGCAACGCTGGCCGAAGGCGCTGCCGCAGTACGCGGTCGGCCACCAGGACCGGCTGGACCGGGTGGCCGCGGCGCTGGCGGGGCTGCCGGGTCTGCACGTGACCGGTGCGGCCTACCGAGGCGCCGGGGTGGCCTCCTGCATCGCCCAGGCCGAGCAGGTCGCCCGGCTGGTGGCGGCGACCGACGTGCCGGCGGGGGTGGGTCGGTGAGCCACCCGGTGGCTGCCGCGGGGATCGACTACGCGCGGCGGCCGATGCTCGTCTTCTGGGAGACCACCCGCGCCTGCCCGCTGGCCTGCCGGCACTGTCGGGCCTCGGCCCAGCTGCAGCCGCTGCCCGGCCAGCTGGACCCGGCGGAAGGGCTGGCCCTCGTCGACCAGGTGGCCGGGTTCGGCCGGCCCCGTCCCGTCCTCGTGTTCACCGGTGGCGACTGCCTGCTGCGGGCCGACCTGTTCGACCTGGTCGACCACGCGGTGGGCCTGGGCATCCCGGTGGCCCTGTCCCCGTCGGTGTCCCCCCTGCTGGACCCGGCGACCGTGCGCCGGATCGCCGACCGGGGGGTGAAGGCGGTCTCGGTCAGCCTGGACGGTGCCACCCCCGCCACCCACGACACCGTTCGCGGCATCCCGGGCCACTTCGCGCAAACCGTGGCGGCGCTGCGCGACCTGGTCGCCCAGGGGTTGACCGTGCAGGTGAACACCACCGTGATGCGCGGCAACGTCACCGAGCTCGCCGACGTCGCCCGGATCCTGCGCGACACCGGCGTACACATCTGGGAGGTGTTCTTCCTCGTCCACGTCGGCCGGGGCACCGCGGTGGCGGCGATCTCCCCCGCGGAGCACGTGGCGGTGTGCCACTTCCTGTACGACGCCGGCGGCTACGGCTTCACCGTGCGCACCGTCGAGGCGCCGTTCTTCCGCCGGGTGGTCGCGGAACGGCGGGCCGGCGGCGACCCGGTGGACGCCGATCTCTACGGGCAGCTGCGGGACCGGCTGCAGGCGGTGCTGGGACCGGCGAGCCACCGGCCACGGGCGCAGACGACCGCCACCCGGGACGGCAAGGGCATCCTCTTCGTGGCCCACGACGGGACGGTCTACCCGGCGGGGTTCCTGCCGCTGAAGCTGGGCAACGTGCGGACCCGGCCACTGGCCGACATCTACCGCCGCCACCCGCTGCTGCGGGCGATCCGCGCCGGCCGGTTCGCCGGCCGCTGCGGGCGGTGCGGGTACGCCGACCTGTGCGGCGGCTCGCGCGCCCGGGCCTTCGCCGCCACCGGTGACCCCCTGGGCGAGGACCCGGCCTGCCCCCTGCCCGTGGCGGCCGGCCTCCCCTAGCCCCAGCTAGCGGTCAGAGCTGCAGGTGCAGCCGCAGCGCCTCGTCGAGGGCCGTCATGACCGCGGCCGGGACACGGCCGAGGACCGGACCGAGCCGCTCGACAGACACGGACCGCACCTGTTCCGCCTGAGCCTTCGCGTCGACCCGCAAGCCGGTGAGCTCGGCCGGGAGCAGCACCTGGAAGGGGAAGACGTGACGGACGTTGCTCGTCACCGGGACGACGGTGACCACCCCCCGTCCCAGGCGGGCGGCCGTCCGGTTCGCCCGGTCGTTGCTCACGATGATGGCCGGACGGCGCTTGTTGGCTTCGCTGCCTCGCACTGGATCGAGATCGGTGAGCCGGATCTCACCTCGTCGCATCGGCGAGACCGTCGCCAGAGGTGGCGTCCCAGGCCACCTGCTCTCCCGAGGCCTCCCACTCCGCCCACGCGGCGGCGTAGCCGTCCTCCAGGTCGGCCTGGCGGAGCAGACGGATGGCTCGCTGCACTGCGGCGGAACGGGACGACAGCCCCCAGATCCGGGCGTACTCGTCCAGCACTGCAGCGTCTTCCGCGGAGAGGCTGACGCTGATCTTCATACCGCGATCCTACCTTGGTAGCACTCCCCGTACGACGAGCAAGCCGGAAGCCATGGCCTGCCACGATCTTGACAGCAGGTTGACCCCGGTGTTACCCAGGGCGCACCTCGGCCCGCCCTCCGGCGGACGCGGGCGAAGGGCGGTGGGCGATGCGCGGGCAGCGGGCCGGTCTCATTCTCATGCTGGTAGCGACGGGGATAGCCGCCGTCCTGGTCGCCGCCACCGGCCTGGTCCGTCCGTCGGCTGCGGCATCACCGCGTGCGGCCGAGCCTGCCCTGGCCGACGTTCCCCTGGTAGACGACTGGCGGCAGATCACCTTGCCCATGGACGCATACCGGACCGGGATCCAGGACGCGAACACCATCGGGAGGGCGGTGCACCAGCTGGTCGGTACGTGCCTGAGCCGGTTTGGCTTCGTCTGGGATGTGCCGTTCAACGAGGTCAGCGTTCCGGGCCCACAGATCACCCACTACCGGCTCTACGGCCTGCTCGACGAGGTGCACGCGCTCGCTTACGGCTACCATCCCGGTCCCACGGTCCCCGGTGGCAAGGCCACCGAAAGCCGTGCGATCGACTCCCGCGAGTACGCCAACGTGCTGGGCGCCAAGTTCGGCGGCGGGAGCTACCTCGGCCAGCCGATCCCGGAGGGTGGCTGCTACGCGGAGGCCCGGCGCGCGGTCGCCGACGGCGGACCGGCCTTCAACCCCGGGCTCCCCGAGGAGCTGGTCCGGGACGCCTGGATCAGTGCGCGCAGCGATAGCCGGGTGCTCGCCGGCTTCGCTCGGTGGAGTGCCTGCATGACGGAGTCGGGGTACTCCTACCGCACGCCAATGGACGCCAACAACGACTCCCGCTGGAGCGGGGACACGGCCACGCCTGCGGAAATCTCGGTGGCGGTCGCCGACGTGGCCTGCAAGAAGCGGACCAACCTCACCGGCATCCGGATGGCCGTCGACGCCGCCTACCAGCAGCGGCTGATCGCGCAGCACGCCGACGCGCTGGCCGCGGTGGCGGCCGGGCGCGAGCGGCAGCTGCGCAACGCGGCCCGGATCCTGGCCGGCGGCTGACCCCGCCGGCCAGCGGACGGCTACTCGACGTCGGCGTCGTCGCCGAGCAGCCACCGCACGGCCTGTTCGGCCGACCACCCGTCCGGGTGGGTGGCGGCGAGCCGGCGGACCCCGTCCAGGTCGGCGCCGAGGGTGACCACCGGCGGCTCGACGTACCCGTCCTTGCGGGTCTGGCCCAGCCCGACGTTGGCGGTCAGCCCGTTGCACAGGCACACCCGGCCCACCGTGTCGGCGAGGCTGCCGCCCTTGCGCAGGTAGGTGTGCACCGGTTCGGCCGGGCAGCGGTAGCCGACCTCGCCTCGCTCCCCGACGTACGGCGTGCGCAGGTAGCCCAGGTCGCACAGCCGCCGGCGGGCGTCGTACGTCGCCGCCTCGGCCACCGTGCCCGGCAGCCCGGCCACCTTGAACGGGAACCCCGTCGGCGAGGCCAGCGGGTCGGTGCGCACCCGCAGCGTCTCCTCCCGCACGCCGGCGAGCAGCGCCGCCCGGCGCGTGGTGGGCAGCCCCGACTCCGCGGCCAGGGCGAACAGGGTGCCGACCTGGACGCCGGTCGCGCCGGTGCCCAGCGCCTCCCGCACCCGTTCGGGCGTGCCGTAGGAGCCGGCCAGCCAGAACGGCAGGCCCAGCGCGGCCACCTTGGCCGGGTCGGCGTGGTCCCGGGGTCCGAAGACCGGTTGGCCGCTGGCGTCGAGGGTCACCGGGGCGCGCGGCGGCGCGTTGTGCCCGCCGGCCGCCGGCCCTTCGACGACGAAGCCGTCCGGGCGCAGGTCCGGGTCGCGGGCCAGGTAGGCGGCCAGGACGTGCGCGGAGACGATGGCCAGGAACCGGGGCCGGCGCAGCGGGGGCCGCCCGGTGCCGAGCAGCGCCACCGGGTCCAGGTCGACGGCGTGGCTGCCGTCGGGGGCGCCGGCCACCGCGACGGGCAGCCGCACGGGGTCGTGGCGGGCCAACCGGTCCAGCAGGCCGGGGAACTCCCGGGGCACGCCGGCACCGGCCAGCACGTAGTCCACCCCGGCCAGCAGGGCGCCGTACGCCGCCGCGGGCGTGGCCAGCTGCACCTTCTCCAGGTAGTTCACCCCCACCAGGCCGGCGTGCCCCTCCTTGGCCAGCCAGACCTCGACGAAGTTGCCCAGCACGGCCAGCAGCTGGGCGTCCGGGGGCTGGCGCAGGGCCAGCCGGGGCACCGGCCGGTAGGGCTCCCCGTCGGCCCGGCCGGCGGGGCGGAAGTAGCGGTCCAGGACCGGGTCGGTCACCCCGGGGACGGGGAAGTGGGCCAGGGCCCGCCGGGCATGCCCACCGAGGTCGCCGTCCTGCAGCCGGCGGGCCAGCACGACGTCCAGCGCGGTGCCGGACACGACGCCCAGCTGGCCGGCGCGGCTGACCGCCCGGGCCAGCGGCCAGGACGAGACGGCCACACCCATGCCGCCTTGGATGAGCGACGGAAGCGGGGACAGCTCCACCAGGGGTCCTCCAGCCAACGGTTGCGTAGGTTACGGTACCGTAGGTTGCTGGATGGGTGGCCGGCCCGGCCAGGGCCGAAGGTCCCCTCCCGCGCCTCCTCCTCTCGCGCCTCCTCCTCTCGTAGCGATCATGCGCTTCTGAACGCCCCCTCGTAGCGATCACGCGCATCCTGACTTCAGAGCTGCATGATCGCTACGAGAAGGTGCGAGAAGGTGAGAGAAAGGGGGGAGGGGGAGGGGGGTCGTTCGTCAGTCGCCGGGGTGGGGGTCGCGGGAGCGGAGCAGCCGCCGGAACGAGTCCAGCCGGGCAGCCGGCGCGTGCCCGGCGGCCCCCCACGCGTCCAGCGCGCAGTCCGGCTCGTCGTGGGTGCAGCCGCGCGGGCAGTCCCCGGTGCCCGCGGCCAGGTCGGGGAAGGCCGCCACCAGGCGGGCCGGGTCCAGGTGCCCCAGGCCGAACGAGCGGATCCCTGGGGTGTCGATGACCCACCCGCCGCCCGGCAGCGCCAGCGCCACCGCCGAGCTGGAGGTGTGCCGGCCCCGCCCGGTGGCCGCGTTCACCGCCGCTACGGCCCGGTCGGCCCCCGGGACCAGGGCGTTGACCAGGGTGGACTTCCCGACCCCGGAGTGGCCGACCAGGACGCTGCGCCGGCCGCGCAGCCGCTCCCGCAGACCGTCCGGTGGCGCGCCGCGGCGGGTGGTCACGTGGTCCACGCCGAGTGGGGCGTATCCGGCCAGCAGGTCGGCCGGGTCGCCCAGGTCGGTCTTGGTGACGCAGAGCACCGGGACCAGGCCCGCGTCGTACGCCGCCGCCAGGCAACGGTCCACCAGCCGGGGCCGGGGCTCGGGGTCGGCGACCGCGGTGACGATGACCAGCTGGTCGGCGTTGGCCACGATGACCCGTTCCACCGGGTCGTCGTCGTCCGGGGTGCGCCGCAGCGTGGACCGGCGCGGCTGCACCCGGACGATTCGGGCCAGCGACCCGGTGTCGCCGGAGAGGTCCCCGACCAGGGCCACCTGGTCCCCGACGACCACGCTGCGCCGGCCCAACTCCCGGGCCCGCATGGCGACGACCTCCCGCGTCCCCGCGTCGGGCGCCTCCCCAGCCGGGTCCGCCACCACGCAGCGGTAGCGCCCCCGGTCGACGGCGACGACCCACCCGCCGACCGCCTCCTCGTGTGCGGGACGGCGCCGGCTGCGGGGGCGGGAGCCGCGGCCCGGACGGACCCGGACGTCTTCCTCGTCCAGGTGGCCGATCGGGCGCCGGTTCAGCGGGCGCCGCCCAACAGCTCGGCCCACAGCTCCGGGAAGGCGGGCAGGGTCTTGTCGACCGCCCCCGGGTCGAGGACCGTCACGCCGGGCACGGCCAGGCCGAGCAGCGCCCCCGTGGTCACCAGCCGGTGGTCGTCGTACGTGGCGAAGTCCCCGCCGTGCAGCGGCCGCGGCCGGACCAGCAGGCCGTCCTCGGTCTCGGTGACGTCCCCCCCAAGGGCGGTGATCTCGTGGGCCAGCGCGGCCAGCCGGTCGGTCTCGTGGCCGCGCAGGTGGCCGATGCCGCGCAGCCGGGACGGCGCGTCGGCAAGCGCCGCCAGGGCCGCGACGGTGGGGGTGAGCTCGCCCACCTCGTGCAGGTCGACGTCCACCCCGTGGATGCGCCCGGTGCCGGTCACCGTCACCGCGCCGCCGGCCACCGTGCAGCGGCCGCCCATCGCCTCCAGCAGGCCCAGCACGGCCGCCCCCGGCTGCGCGGTCTCCGCCGGCCAGCCGGGGACCCGGACCCGGCCGCCGGTGACCAGCGCCGCGGCGAGGAAGGGCGCGGCGTTGGACAGGTCCGGCTCCACGGTGCGCGCCCCGCCGCGCAGCGGCCCGGGGGCCACCCGCCAGCGGTGCGGGCCGAGCCGCTCGGCCACGGCGCCCGCGGCCCGCAGCATCGCCACGGTGAGGTCCACGTGTGGCTGGGAGGGCATGGGCGGTCCCTCGTGGGCGACCTCCACCCCGTCCCGGCACCGGGGTCCTACGAGCAGCAGCCCGCTGACGAACTGGGAGGACGCCGAGGCGTCCAGGACGACCCGGCCCCCGGCCAGCCCCCCCGTGCCGTGCACGGTGAACGGCAACGCACCCCGGCCCTCGTCGGCGACCCGGGCCCCCACCGCGCGCAGCGCGGCCAGGCCAGCCCCCATCGGGCGCTGCCGGGCCCGGGCGTCGCCGTCGAAGCGGACCGGGCCCTCGGCCAGCCCGGCCAGCGGCGGCACGAACCGCATCACCGTGCCGGCCAGGCCGCAGTCGACGGTGGCCGGACCGTGCAGCGGCGCGGGCTCGACGTACCAGTCCCCGTCCCGGTCGGTGACCCCGGTGCCCAGCGCCCGCAGCGCCGCGGCCATCAGCAGGGTGTCCCGGGCCCGCAGCGGCGCCCGCAGCAGGGTGGGGGCCTCGGCGAGGGCGGACAGCACCAGCGCCCGGTTGGTCACCGACTTCGACCCGGGCAGCCGGACCACGGCGTCCACCGGGCCGGCGGCCACCGGGGCCGGCCAGCGGGTCGTTCCCACGCCGCCGAGGGTAGCGACCGGGCGGGCTACCCCCGCCGGTGCGGCGGGGCGGCCCGCTGAGCCCGCTGGGCCCGCTGTCCGGCCCGCCGCCGGGCCTGCCGCACGGTACGCCGGGCCCGCCAGCCCAGCGAGGGACGGCCACCGGTGTCGACGGCGGCCAGCAGGAGCCCGCCGAGCAGCCCCAGGTTCTTCAGGAACTGGATCTGGTGCTGGCGGCGCGCCCCCGGGTCGTCCATCGCCCAGAACCGGTGGGCGGCCCAGGTCGTGGGCACCAGGCTGGCGGCCAGGGCCGCGGCGGCCGGGCGGGGCACCCGGCCGGTGGCCAGCAGCAGGCCCGCAGCAAGCTGCACCGCGCCGTTGAGCCGGACCAGCGACGCGGTGTCCGGGAGGGACGGTGTCTCGTCGCCCCCGTCGGCGGGGCGGGCGCGGCCGGCGAGCCGGGTGAGCAGCCCGGCGACCGGCTCGGCGGCAGGAACCAGCGGGGCGGGGTTGCGCACCGCCTCCCAGCCGCTGGACACGAAGATGGCAGCGAGCATCGGCCGGGCGATGCGGCGTACGGCGGTCATGGTCCTGTCCTACCGCATCCGCGCCGGCCCGACTCCTGCCAGGCTGTCCCTCGTGTGTGGCCGGTACGCGGCGAGCCGCCGCCCCGAGGACCTGGTCGAGGAGTTCGAGGTGACCGGGGTCGGGGCCGGGCCGGAGCCGCTGCCCGGGCCGGACTTCAACGTGGCCCCGGGCAGGGACGTGCTCGCCGTCCTCGTCCGGCCCGGGCCGCCGGCGCGGCGCGAGCTGCGCGCGCTGCGCTGGGGGCTGCTGCCCCCGTGGGCGGACGACCCGGCGCCTGGCGGGCTGGTCAACGCCCGGGTCGAGACCGCGGCGGACCGGCCGGCGTTCCGCGCGGCCTGGGCCGGCCGGCGCTGCCTGCTGCCCGCCGACGGCTACTACGAGTGGGCCGGGGGCCCACGCCGGGGGGTGCCCCGGCAGCCCTACTTCCTCCATCGCTCCGACGGCCGGGGGCTGGCGCTGGCCGGGCTGTACGAGGTGTGGCGGGACCGCCGCCGGCCCGGGGACGACCCGGCGGCCTGGCGGTGGACCTGCGCGGTGCTGACCACCACCGCCGAGCCGGACCTGGCCTGGCTGCACCCGCGGATGCCGGTGCTGCTGCCGCCGGACCGGTACACCGCCTGGCTGGACCCGGGCCGGCCCCCGGGCACGGTGCTCGACGGCCTGCCCCCCGCCGGCTTGCTGGCCCGGCCGGTGTCCCCCCGGGTCAACGACGTGCGGCAGGGCGGTCCGGACCTGGTGCGCCGTGCCGAGCCGGCGACGCTTTTCTGACCCAGATCCGCGGTTACGCAGCCGATCTTGGCGTGATCGGGAGAGTTGGTCTTCCTGTGGGTGTGATGCG